>NZ_CP043568.1:3128138-3440952 GCF_014076415.1 Comamonas testosteroni | reverse complement strand
CAGATCCACGGCCAGGCGCATCAGTTGTTGTGGGGTGGCGGAAGTTGGGCTCATGACTAAGAAAGATATGGCGGCGAGCGCCGGATGCTTGATGCATCAGCGTCGAGGTATTGTGTTTGAAAGGGGCGGGGCGGGGCCCGGCGCCGTGCAGCGTACACCTGCACGGCCATGCCGCTACCCGCCCTCAGAGCAAAGCTTATTTGCTCTGAGGACGCTGGCGCCCTATTAGTTCCACCCAGGCCGAGCAGGCGAGCTCGACTTGCTGGCGTGCCGCCGGGCTGGCAGCCAGCAAGCGCGCAAAGCCGTGAACCATGGCCGGCGCGCGCAAAAGCTGCAGCGGTGCGCCCAGGGCCTGGGCTGCGTGGGCAAAGGCTTCGGCCTCGTCGCGCAGAATATCGTGGCTGGCCGTCATCAGCAGCGTGGGCGGCAAAGCGGCGATGGCTGCGCTGCAGCAGCCCGGCGTCAGCCATTGCGCGGCCAGGCCCTCGGGTCGGCCGAGTTCCTGCCAGTAGCGCTGCATGGCCGCCGGTGTGAGCCCGAAGCCTGCGTCAAAGCTGCGCATGCTGTCATTGTCCTGATCAGGCTCAAGCGGCGGGTAGAGCAGCAGCAGGCCTGCAATGCGGGCCGCATCGGTAGGTTGCTGAATCTGGCGCACCGCTGCTGCCAGTGCCAGATGGGCGCCAGCGCTATCGCCGCCGAGCAGGACCTGCTCAGCCGCAAAAGGCAGCAGCCCGCGCATATCGCTCAGCCACTGAAGCACGGCCATCACGTCGTCCAGCGGTGCGGGAAATCGGCTCTCCGGCGTGCGGCGGTAATGCACAGACAGCACGGTATGGCCGGTGAACTGGGCCAGATGCTCGCACAGGTCGTCATGGGTGTTGAGATCGCCTACCATCCAGCCGCCGCCATGCAGCCAGACCAGCGTCCGGCCGCTGCCCGTACCTTGCTTGCGATAGCTGCGCACGCAGATCTCGCGGCCCTCGGCGGCCACAAAATGCTCGGTCCTGGAAATGCCGGGCAGGGCGGAGCGAATCAGCCCGGCCTGCAGCTCGCTGAGCAGACGCCGGCGTTGCACATAGTCGAGTTGCGGGGTCGGCGTGTCCGCGTCGAGCCGGGCAAAGCGCTGTAAGGTGCGTGCCAGAGCCGGGTCCACGGGCTGCAGAGGCAAGCCGTGGAGATTGTCTGTACCGCCGTTCATGGTTGCTGGGTCGCTGTCAGCGCCGGCGCGTGGTAGACCATGACCTTGAGGCTGCGTTCTTCATCCACATCGGCAAAAACGGCCGGGTTGGCCAGGCGCTCGACAAACTGCAGCTCGGGAGCGATTTCCGCCATCTGCTCGCGCAGGAAGGCCGTGCCCAGCTCAGGTGCGTTCAGGCACAGCAGGACCTGGCCGCCAGGCACCAGCAAATCGGGCAGGCGGCGCATCAGGCGTGCATAGTCCTTGGTGGCGATGAAGCTGCCTTTCTGGTAGCTGGGCGGGTCCACGACGATCAGGTCGTAAGGCCCGCTGCGGTTGATCTTGCCCCAGCTGCTGAAAATATCGTGGGCGGCAAAGCTGGCGCCAGCCTTGACGCCGTTGAGCTGATGGTTGTGCTGGCCGGTGGCCAGTGCGCCCTTGCTCATGTCCATATTGAGAACCTGGCCCGCGCCGGCCAGCTTGGCCACGACCGAGAACGCACAGGTATAGGCAAACAGATTGAGCACTTTCATGCGCGCGGGCCGCTCATGGGCCAGCACCTGCCGGCGCACCCAGTCTCGGCCGGCAGCCATGTCGAGGAACAGGCCGTGGTTCTGCCCGCGCGTGATATGGATCAGATAGCGGGCGCCGTTCTCGGTCACCACATGCGGCTCGGGCAGCTCGCCGGCCATGACGCGGGTTTCGACCTTGCCGCCGCTTTCGCGGGTCTGGAAGGCCCAGGTCAGAGGCTGTCCGGCCGGGGCGATCTGCTGCCAGCGCTGCTCCAGAGCCTGACCGATCTGGCTCAGCTGGGCCTCCTCCATGGGGGCAAAGCTGGTCAGCACGATGACGGGCGCAAAAGCATCCAGCGAGATCTGCTCGCAGCCCGGATACCGCCCGCCGCGGCCATGAAAGATGCGCTGGGCATCGGTGGGGAAGGGCATCTGGGCAATGGCGGCTAGCAGGGCTTGCATGGATAGAGAGCAGTCACACGGTCAAACAAGTCGCCAGTGTAGGCATTGCAGCGAGCTCCGGTGGTCAGGGCGGCACATGTCCCTTGCAATGCTTGGCGGCCTCCGGACTCGCGCCGCCCGCGTCCGTTCACTCAGTGGTAGATGCGCCGCACATCGAAAAAACAGCTTTCGGTGCCGCCAATGCCTTGCAGGCCGGCTTCGGCAGCGGCGCGGGCGGCTTTCATCCAGCGCTGGAAGGTGAGCTTGGCGTCATCGGTGATTTCCTCGGGCGGGGTGTCCTCCAGGCCTTGCACCAGCGACAGGGCTTGTCCGACCTGTTCCTCTCCGCCGAGCTGGCGGGCCAGTACACGCGCATAGCGTGCCTCGGCCTGCTGGCGCTTGTCCTCGGGCAGCTCGGGGTAGTCGCAAAGAGAGACGGTGAAATGGGCTTCTTGCATGTCCGTATATCCACAGTGTTTTGACTGTTTAAATATACAGTAATTAACTGTTTTTGTATCCAGTTCTTGAGAATTTTTTAAGCCCCCCCTCTGGCTGCGTTTTGTAGACTGTGGCCATGAATCACGCTGCTTCGTTGCCATTTCCCGGTCATGCCCTGTTTGTCACGCGCATCGGTGCCTGTGGACTGGCCTGGAATGCCGCTGCCGTCTGCGCCGTGCAATTGCCCGAGGCCAGCTGGGGCGAGACCCGGGAGCGCATGCTGCTGGGCCTGTCCAAACGCCATGCGCTGCAGCCGCAGCGCGGGCTTGCGGCATATGGCGCCGTGGCCTCCATCTCCGCTGTTCCAGGCTTTGCCGTGCAGGCCATGGCCGGGGTTCAGTGTTTGCTGGCCGGAGTGAATGCGCAGATCGAGCCGGGCTGGGCGCAGCCCAGCGCAGAGGCCGTGGCTGCCGGCGTGCTGGGAGATATGCGGCAGCAGAGGGTGCAAGGCGCAGTTGGTGTTCTGCCTGACTTGCAGGAGATTGCACTCGACGAGTTCGCCGTGCCTGCATTTCATTGCCGGGTCTATGCCTTCACGCGCGCCCTGGCGCCAGGGCGGACCAGCACTTATGGCGAAGTCGCGGCAGCGCTGGGTGAGGCCGGTGCTGCGCGCGCCGTGGGCCAGGCTCTGGGTGCGAATCCATTTGCGCCGATTGTTCCCTGCCATCGGGTGCTGGCGGCAGGGCGGGCACCGGGCGGCTTCTCGGGCGGTCAGGGCGCTTTGACCAAGCTGCGCATGCTGGAGATCGAAGGCGGGGCCTGGGGCGGCACGCAGTCGCTGTTTGCCGATTGAAGGCGCCCGGATGAGCTTCGCCTGGCGGCTGCCGGCAGACCCTGCAAGCCGCGCCAGCGTGGGCTCTGCCACCTGCGGGACAGCGCCGACACGCAGGTGACAACAACGGGCTGGAGGCGCCCGCACAATTCATGCAGCTTTTGACGGGCAGGCCTTGCAAGGCACTGCGCACCCGGTTTGAACCTTGAAAACAAACAGGAGACATGAGAATGACACGTACGGTGCAGCAACTTTTCGATCTCTCGGGCAAGACGGCCCTGGTGACCGGCGGCTCGCGTGGCCTGGGTCTGCAGATGGCGCATGCGCTGGGCGAGGCCGGCGCGAAGATTCTGCTGAGCTCGCGCAAGGCCAAGGATCTGGAAGAGGCCGCAGCCGAACTCAAGGCCGCTGGCATAGAGGCCGACTGGATTGCCGCCGACTGCTCGGACGAGGCCGATATCACACGCCTGGCCAAGGAGGCCGTGCAGCGTCTCGGCCATGTGGACATTCTGATCAACAATGCCGGAGCCAGCTGGGGTGCTCCTGCCGAGGACCACCCGACAGCGGCCTGGGACAAGGTGATGAACCTGAATGTACGCGGCTATTTTCTGCTGAGCCAGCAGATCGCCCGCCTGTCCATGCTGGAGCGCAAGAGCGGCCGCATCATCAATCTGGCCTCGATCGCCGGCCTGGGCGGCAATCCCACGGGCATGAAGACCATTGCCTACAACACCTCCAAGGGCGCCGTCATCAATTTCACGCGCGCGCTGGCCGGCGAGTGGGGCGAGCACGGCATCACCGTCAACGCCATCTGCCCGGGCTTTTTCAAGACCAAGATGGCGGCCGTGCTGATCGAGACGCTGGGCGAGGACGAAATGCGCTCCCATGCCCCGCTGCGCCGCCTGGGTGACGATGAGGATCTCAAGGGGCTGACGCTGCTCTATGCCAGCGACGCCGGCAAGCACATCACGGGCCAGTGGATGGCAGTGGATGGCGGTGTGAGCGCTCTGGTCGGTGGTTGATGGTGGCGGATGAAGGGTGAGTCATGTTTTTTGTGGGGCGCAGCATTCTGAGGCTGTCCGCCGCGCTTACATTCACGGTTTTGCTGCTGCGGTCTGCGGCGCATCACTCTTCTGAAAGGTTTCGCGGTGTTGTCATTTGGTCCTGAGATTCCCTTTGTGCATGAGCTGGGCTTCACCCTCCACAAGATGGAGAACGGTGAGTCCGAGCTGCACTTCACACCGCGTCCCGAACATCTGAATTCCTTCGGCGTCACCCATGGCGGAGCCTCGATGACACTGATGGATGTGACCATGGCCGTGGCTGCGCGCAGCGTGGATTTCGATCAGGGCGTGGTCACCATCGAGATGAAAACCTCGTTCATGCAGGCGGCCAATGGCCCGCTGGTGGGCAAGGGCGTGCTGCTGCATCGCACCGGCACCATGGCTTTTACCGAAGGCCGCATCTACGATGCACAGGGCCGACTCTGCGTACATGCCACGGGCACCTTCAAGTACATGAAGCGCAAGCACAAGGCGGACGGCGAGTTGCAGGCTTTGGCCACAGATTGAGATAGATAGGCTGCTACTTTTTGATGAGCATGTCGCGCTTTTTCAATCTGTGTTTGAGATGAAAAATGCTTTCAGATCCTTGGTGATAAGGCGATGATAGCTATCAAATTGAAGTTCAAATAGGAGACAGATATGACGGTCAATCAGCAAATCCTTCTGGACAACCGCCCCCAGGGCGAGGCGGTGGAGAGCAATTTCAAGCTGGTGCAGTCGCCGCTGCCCACGGTGGGCGAGGGCCAGGTGCTGGTGCGCCACCACTATCTGAGCCTGGACCCTTACATGCGCGGCCGCATGAATGACTCCAAGAGCTATGCCCAGCCCCAGCCGCTGGGCGAGGTCATGCAGGGTGGCACGGTAGGCGAGATTGTCGAAAGCCGCCACCCCAAGTTCAAGGCCGGCGACAAGGTGGTCGGCATGGGTGGCTGGCAGGAGTACTCGCTGCTCGATCCCAGCGTGCCCGGCGCGCTGCGCAAGGTCGACACCACCCATGTGCCGCTGTCCTACTATCTGGGTGCCGTGGGCATGCCGGGCGTGACGGCCTGGTATGGCCTGGTCAAGATCATCAATCCCAAGGCCGGTGAAACCATGGTCGTCAGCGCCGCGACCGGTGCCGTGGGCAGCGCCTTTGTGGCGCTGGCCAAGGCGCGCGGCTGCCGCGTGGTGGGCATTGCGGGGGGCGGCGAGAAATGCCGCTACGCCGTGCATGAGCTGGGCTTTGATGCCTGCATCGATTACCGCGAGCACCCCGATGTCAAGACCATGGCCAAGGCCTTGAAGGATGCCTGCCCGAACGGCATCGACGGCTATTTCGAGAACGTGGGCGGCTATATCTTCGATGCCGTGTTGCTGCGCACCAATGCCTTTGCGCGTGTGGCCCTGTGCGGAATGATTGCCGGCTATGACGGCCAGCCCCTGCCGCTGGCCAACCCGGCGCTGCTGCTGGTCAACCGCATCAAGCTCGAAGGCTTTATCGTCAGCGAGCACATGGAAGTCTGGGGTGAGGCCCTGACCGAGCTGGGCGGCCTGGTGGCTGCCGGCAAGCTCAAGCCGCGCGAGACGATTTCCCAAGGTCTGGCCTCGGCGCCCGGCGCGTTTCTGGGCCTGCTCAAGGGCAAGAACTTTGGCAAGCAGCTGGTGAAGCTGCTCTAACCCCCTGAGGCGCTTTGCCTGGGCGGCCCCGCGCCTTCCCCATGCCGGGCGCCCCCTTTCTCTGCGCGCAACGGAGTGGGGCGACAGCCTCACTGCGGGGCGGCGCGGCCGGCATAGGCCCTTGCTTGCTGTCCCCTGGTTGTGCCGTGCCGGTTTCGAGTGTGGAAACGCATTTGAGCTGCGTCCAAATAAATACGGAGACAAGAATGATCACGAATTTCGCGGGAAAGACGGCGGTTTTGACGGGCGCTGGCTCGGGCTTCGGGCTGGAGTGCGCGCGCATCGGAGCCGCCAGAGGCATGAATCTGGTGCTGGTCGATGTGCAGCAGGAGGCGCTGGACAAGGCCGAGGCCGAGCTCAAGGCTGCCGGTGCCAAGGTGCTGGCGCGCAGGGTCGATGTGTCGGATGCGGCCCAGATGGAGCGACTTGCTGCCGAAGTCAAGGAAACCTTTGGTGCGCCGCACTTTGTCTTCAACAACGCGGGCGTCGGCGCGGGCGGCCTGGTCTGGGAAAACACGGTTGCCGACTGGCAATGGGTGCTGGGCGTCAACGTCTGGGGCGTGATCCATGGCGTGCGCTTGTTCACGCCCATGATGCTGGAGGCCGCCAAGGCCGATCCCGCCTATGAAGGTCATATCGTCAACACTGCCAGCATGGCGGGTCTGCTGGCGCCGCCGAACATGGGCATATACAACGTCAGCAAGCACGCGGTGGTGTCGCTGACCGAGACGCTGTACCAGGACCTGGCCCTGGTCTCGGACCAGGTCAGTGCCAGTCTGCTCTGCCCCTTCTTCGTGCCCACGGGCATAGGTCACAGTGAGCGCAATCGTCCTCAGGGCCTGGAGGCGCAGCCTTTGACGGCCAGCCAGAAGATAGGCCAGGCCATGACCGACAAGGCCGTGGGCTCGGGCAAGGTCACGGCGACCGAGGTGGCGCAGAAGGTGTTCGATGCCATTGCGTCGGGCCAGTTCTATATCTACAGCCATCCGCAGGCCCTGGGTTCGGTGCAGGTGCGCCTGGAAGATGTGGTGCAGGGCCGCAACCCCACGGATCCGTTTGCGCACAAGCCCGAACTGGGCGAGAGCCTCAAGGCGGCGCTGCGCGCAGGCTGAGCGTGCGGGAGTTGAAAAAAGCCTTGCCAAAGCGGCAAGGCTTTTTTCATGGTGTGGCCGGAGCCTGGGTACCGAGCTCGGCCTCGGTGGCAGGGCGCACCAGGCGCAGCAGCAAGGCATTGCCCTTGCCCATATCGGGCACGGCCTGCAGTGTCTCGGTGTTGACCGCCCAGGCCTGCTGGGCCGAGAGGCCGGAGATGCTGCTGGATTTGTCCACCTGGGCGTAGTTGTAGGTGTTCAGGCGCTGGGTATTCACGGCCGCCGTGCCCGTCCAGTGCCAGTCGCGCGGCGCATTGGGAAAGAGTTCCGGGTTCAGGCCCTGGGGCTTGCTGCTGCGGTCCAGCAGGCGCTTGAGCTCATTGACGCGCGGCAGCCGCCAGCGCAGGTTTTCGGCCTTGCTGCGTTCTGCAGCATGGCTCATGGCCTGCTTGTGGCTGAAGACCTCGGCTTGGCCACTGCAGGTCTTGCCATTCCAGCTCATGCCCTCGGCGCAGCGCGGCCAGGCCAGCCTGGCACGTGTGTCTATCACCATGCTTGCATCCGGTGAGAGCTGAAAGGCCGGGGCGGCAGAGACGACGGGCTGCGCGCTGGCCGGCTGAGCAGCCAGGCACAGCACGGCGAGCGAGGTCAGCAGGGGAGAGGGCAGGCGTGGGGAGGAGCTTGCAGCAATCACGGCGAGAGTAGGAAGGGGTAGTTGAGTCCATTGTGCTTGTTGCCCATGCGGTCATGACCTGGATGACCGGGTCTAAAGCCTCGTAATTGAGGGCTTAGACACAGGCGCTGCCCGGCGGACTGGCGTGAGCCTGCAACGTCATGCAGGAAACCGGCAACTGCTCAGCACATAAATCAAGTTACCACGACAATCACACCCCTATGCAAGCTTCTGTTTCCCTGCGTCTGGTTCTGATCCTGGGCCTGTTGTCGGCCATCGGGCCTTTCGCCATCGATATGTATCTGCCGGCCTTGCCGCAGATCGGCGCCAGCCTGGGTGCCCAGGTCGGCGCCGTGCAAGCCAGCCTGACCGCATTTTTTCTCTCCATCGGCGTGGGCCAACTGCTCTATGGTCCGGTCTCCGACATGCTGGGCCGCAAGCCCCCGCTGTATTTTGGTCTGACGGTCTTTGCCGCCGCCAGCGTGGGGTGCGCGCTGGCACCCAATATCGAGATCCTGGTGGCGTTTCGCTTTGTGCAGGGCCTGGGCGCTGCGGCCTGCATGGCTGTGCCGCGTGCCGTGGTGCGCGACCTGCATACCGGCCACGCCGCCGCGCGAATGATGTCGCTGCTGATGCTGGTGTTCAGCGTCTCGCCGATCCTGGCGCCGCTGGCCGGCAGTGGCGTGATTGCCCTGGCCGGCTGGCGTGCCGTGTTCTGGGTCGTGGCTGCCGCAGCCGTGCTGGGCCTGATCGCCACCTGGCGAGGCGTGGAGGAAACCCGCAGCGCCGAGGCGCGGCTGGACAGCAGCCTGGTCGGCGCACTCAAGGCCTATCTGGTCCTGTTGCGTGACTGGCATTATCTGGGCCTGGTGTTCATCGGCGGCTGCGCCATGGCGGGCTTTTTCGTCTACTTGGCGGGCTCGCCCTTTGTGCTCATCAACTACTACGGCCTCTCGTCCACCCAGTACAGCATGGCGTTCGCGCTGAACTCCATCGCCTTTATAGGCGCGGCGCAGCTGACGGGGCGGCTGGGCCAGCGCTTTGGCCTGGTCAATGTGGTCAAGGCTGCGGCTTCTGCTTCGGGCCTGACCATGGCCGCATTGCTGCTCTATTACCTGCTGGGCGGTGAGAAGCTGGCGGTGCTGATCGTGCTGTATTTCATTGCCAGCGCCTTCATGGGTCTGGTGATTCCCACGACCTCGGTGCTGGCCCTGGAAGAGCATGGCGAGATTGCGGGCACGGCCTCTGCCTTGCTGGGAACGCTGCAGATGCTGAGCGGGGCGGCGGCCATGCAGATCGTGGGGCATTTTTCCAACGGCAAGCCTCTGCCCATGGTGGTGGGCATGGCGACAGGGGCCCTTGTGGGCGTGGCGCTGACCTGGATCACGCTGGGCCGTGTGCACCGAGTCGCCCATGACTGAGAGCACTGCCCAAGCTTCCCCTGCCTACGACGGCCTGCCTGACGGTGCGCGTGGCCGCGCCATGCTGGTCATCATTCTGGGGCTGACGCTGTCGGTGCTGGACAGCAGCATCGTCAATCTGGCCTTGCCCGCCATTGCGCGCGAGCTGCAGGCCAGCTCGTCCCTGACGCTATGGGTGGTCAACGCCTATCAGCTTGCCGGCCTGGTGCTGCTGCTGCCGCTGGCAGCCCTGGGCGAGCGCCTGGGTTATCGGCGCATCTATCTGCTGGGCATGACGGTGTTTGTCATTGCCTCGGTGGCGGCCACGCTGGCCAGCTCGCTGAGCACGCTGATTGCAGCGCGCGTGTTTCAAGGCATGGGTGCAGCGGGCATCATGAGCGTCAATGCGGCGCTGGTGCGCCTGACCTATCCGCGCGCGATGCTGGGACGCGGCATGGCCATCAACTCGCTGGTGGTGGCGACCTCGTCCATGGCCGGGCCTTCGGTGGCCGCTGCCATCCTGTCGGTTGCCAACTGGCCCTGGCTGTTTGCCATCAATGTGCCGCTGGGCTTGATCACCTTGTGGATGGGGCGCAAGGCGCTGCCGGCCAACCCCGTGGTGCGCAAGGATGGCGAGCCGATAGCGGCGCTTGACGTATTGCTCAATATTCTGATGTTCACCCTGCTTTTTCTGGGCGGTGAGCAACTGGGCGTGCGCATGGGGCAGGATCAGGGCGCTGCGGGCAGCCCGCTGATGCCTTCGGGCTGGTGGCTGCTGGGCGGCGGGCTGGTGGTCGGCTACGTCTATCTGCGCCGCCAGTGGCACAAGACAGCTCCGCTGTTCCCCGTCGATCTGATGCGCATTCCCGTGTTCCGGCTGTCGATGTGCGGCTCGGTCTCTGCCTTCTGCGCGCAGATGCTGTCGTATCTGGCCCTGCCGTTCCTGCTGCTGGAGGCGCGCGGTCTGTCACCCATGGAGGCAGGCATGCTGATCACGGCCTGGCCGGCGGCCACCATGCTGACGGCGCCGGTGGCCGGGCGCCTGATCGGCAAGTATCCCGACGGGCTGCTGGGCGGTATCGGCATGGCCATGTTTGCCTGTGGACTGTGGCTGCTGGCGGCCATGCCGGTCGATGTGGCGCACTGGGACATGGTCTGGCGCATGCTGCTGGCGGGCAGCGGCTTCGCGCTCTACCAGTCGCCCAACAATCACACCATCGTCACTTCGGCCCCCATGTCGCGCAGTGGTGCAGCGGGTGGCATGCTGAGTTCTGCCCGCATGACAGGTCAGACACTGGGTGCCGTGGTGCTGGCCACCATCTTTGCCATCTCGGGCGGGCATGGCGGCAATGCTGAACTGCTGGCGCTGGCTGTGGCCGGCGGTTTTGCGGCGCTGGCCGGAGTTTTCAGCATCTTGCGCATACGCCCGGGCAAGCCGCAGCATTGATTTGGCAGCAGAAGCGGCTTCTGTCCTGATATTGAGAGCGCAGCCAGTTGCCGGTTTCGGCGTTTTGCGGGTGCTGGCTCTAGTCCGTTATGACGAGGAGCCTTGCTGCCAAGGTTTTCTACAGTGGTGTCTCAAGCCAGCGGGTGCTGCGACGCCGCATGCCAGCATGACAGGAGAATGGCAGGCGGGTGATTGCCAGCATGTCATTGCGCCCTTGGCCGCTTTACATTTTATTAATATTGTCGGCGCACAATGTTGACAAGTTCTTTAGTTCAGACCGCTCCACGTATGAAGATTGATCAGCCCGCTTCGCTGAGCCCGCGCCGAGAGGCGCATTTTTCTTGCCTGCCCAGTGCAAGCCAGCAAGGTCATCGCCAGCAGCGCTGGACACTGGCTTTGGGAGCCATGCTGATTGCCGCTGCGCTGGCGGGCTGCTCCAAGCCCGAGGCAGAGCAAAAAGGCCCGCCCAGGTCCGAGCCCAAAGTCGGCGTGGTTACCTTGCAGTCGCAAAGTCAGCAGTTGGATGCCAGCCTGCCGGGGCGCACCCGTGCCTTCATGACGGCCGAAGTGCGTCCCCAGGTCTCGGGCATCATTCAGCAGCGCTTGTTCACCGAAGGTGCTCTGGTCAAACAAGGTCAGCAGCTCTATCAGATCGACGCCGCATCGTTGAAGGCTGCCGAGACCAGCGCTGCGGCAGCCGTGGCCAAGGCCGAAGCCAGCCAGCGCACGCTGGCTGCAACGGCACGGCGCAATGCCGAGCTGGTCAAGATCGACGCGATCAGCAAGCAGGCGTTTGACGAAAGCCAGGCGGCGGCGGCCCAGTCCGCATCGGATGTGGCCGTGGCCAAGGCCAATCTGGAAACCGCACGCATCAATCTCAAGTACAGCCGGATCGAAGCACCGATCGGCGGTCGCATCGCGCTGTCTGCCGTCACGCCCGGTGCGCTGGTCACGGCCAATCAGGCCACGGCGCTCACCACCATCGTGCGGCTGGATCCCATGTATGTGGACTTCACCCAGTCCAGCACCGATCTGATGCAGCTCAAGCGCGATCTGGATTCCGGCCGCTACCAGAAGGTGGAAGGCAACAAGATTCCCGTGCGCATCCAGCTCGACGACGGCAGCGACTACCCGCATCAGGGCAAGCTGGCCTTTGCGGGCGTGATCGTCAACGACACGACCGGCACGCTGACCCTGCGTGCCGAGGTGCCCAATCCCGACGGCATGCTCATGCCCGGCATGTATGTGAAGGCCCTGCTGCCAACGGCTCTGGCACCGGATGCATTGCTGGTCCCGCAGCAGTCGGTCACCCGCGATCTGACCGGGCGTGCCAATGTCATGGTCGTCAAGGACGGCGATGTGGTTGAAAAGCGAGACGTGGAACTGGACCGCGCCGTGGGCGCTTTCTGGTTGCTCAAGACGGGCCTGAAAGCCGGCGAGCGTGTGATGGTGGATGGCTTTCAGCGCATCAAGCCAGGCGACAAGGTCCAGGCCGTGGAGGTGGATCTGAAGGCCAAGGCCGAGCGCAAGAGCCTGCGGGGCGCGCCGCCCGTGCAGGCCGCTGCCGATGCCCCTGCCAAGAAGTAAGCAAGGCAGGCGACACACATGGCTCAGTTCTTCATCAACCGGCCTATCTTTGCGTGGGTCATCGCCATCATCATCATGCTGGCCGGGGCTTTGTCAATCAAGCTGCTGCCGCTGGAGCAGTACCCCGAAATCGCTCCGCCCCGAGTGACCATCGGCGCACAGTACACGGGTGCTTCGGCCGAGACGGTAGAAAACTCGGTGACGCAGATCATCGAGCAGCAGATCAAGGGCATCGACAACATGCTCTATATGAGCTCGACCAGCAATGCGTCGGGTCAGGCGCGTATCACGCTGACATTTGCCCCGGGAACCAATGTCGACGTGGCGCAGGTGCAGGTGCAAAACAAGATTCAGGGCGCGGTCAACCGCCTGCCGGACGCTGTGAAGACGCGTGGTGTCTTCATCAACAAGGGAGGCCAGGACTTTCTGGTTACCTACAGCTTCTATTCGCCCGATGAGGACGTGACCGCCGTGGACATCGGCGATTACATCAACAGCAATCTGGTGGACATCATCGGGCGTATCGAGGGTGTCGGTGACATCAACGTCTTCGGTACGCCCTATGCGATGCGCATCTGGATGGACCCGGCCAAGATGGAGAAATACGGGCTGATTCCCTCCGATCTGAGCAGCGCGCTCAACGCGCAGAATGCCCAGGTCTCTGCAGGCCAGCTGGGAGCTCTGCCGGCGGTGCAGAACCAGCAGCTGAACGCAACCATTACGGCGCGTACCAAGCTCAAGACGGTGGAGCAGTTCGAGAGCATCGTGCTCAAGTCTTCGAATGACGGCTCTGTCGTCACCATCAAGGACGTGGCTCGGGTGGAACTGGGGGCCGACAATCTTTCCATTCAGGCCAAGCTCAACGGCATGCCAGGTGCGGGCATGGGCATCATCCTGGCCGATGGTGCCAACGCCATGGCGGTGTCGGATGCAGTGGCCGCCAAGCTGGCCGAGCTCAAGCCCTTCTTTCCCAACCAGATCGACTACTTCGTGAGCTCGGACTCCACGCCCTTTGTACGGGCATCAATCAGCGAGGTGGTGCATGCGCTGGGCGAGGCCATGGTGCTGGTGGTGATCGTGATGTTCGTGTTCCTGCAGAACTTCCGTGCCACGCTGATCCCCGCCATTGCCGTGCCGGTGGTGCTGCTGGGCACCTTCGGCGTGCTGTCCGTCGCGGGCTTCTCCATCAACACCCTGACGATGTTCGCCATGGTGCTGGCCATCGGCCTGCTGGTGGACGATGCCATCGTGGTGGTCGAGAACGTGGAGCGGGTGATGCACGAGACGGGCAAGTCTCCCAAGGAGGCGACGCGCCAGTCCATGAAGGAAATCACGCCCGCGCTGGTCGGCATCGGGGTCACGCTGTCGGCGGTGTTCGTGCCCATGGCTTTCTTCGGCGGCTCGACCGGTGTGATCTACCGCCAGTTCTCCATCACCATTGTGGCGGCCATGGCGCTGTCCGTGTTCGTGGCCCTGACGCTGACACCGGCGCTGTGCGCAACGCTTCTCAAGGCTCCGGATCGCAGCCATGGCGACGGCCATGAGCGCCCCATACGCTCCGGGGTGCTGGGCATCAACGACCGATTCTTTCGCTGGTTCAACCGCAATTTCGATGCTTCGGCCAATCGTTACCAGAGCACAGTGGCTTTCAGCCTGGGCCGGGCCAAGCGCATGATGCTGATCTTCCTGGCGGTTCTGGCCGCAGTCTGGTTGCTGATGGCCAAGCTGCCCACCTCCTTTCTGCCCGATGAGGACCAGGGCTTTGTCTATGTCAACGTCAATCTGCCGTCTGGCGCTTCTGACGCCCGTCTGCAGGAGGTCCTGGACCAGGTGCGCGAGTATCTGGCCAAGCAGCCGGATGTGATCAGCTTCAACCAGGTTTCGGGCCTCAACGGCGACCAGAGTTCGGCGCGCGGCTTTATCCGTCTGAAACCCTGGAGCATGCGTCCGCTGCCTTCGCAATCGGCTGCGGCCATTGCGAACAAGGCGACCAAGGATCTGGCCAGCATCCGCGATGCGCGCGTGCAAGTGGTGTTGCCACCGGCGGTGCGCGGCCTGGGTTCGAGTTCCGGCTACAACTTCATGATCAAGGACATCAATGGTGCGGGCCATGAAGCACTGCTCGCCGCGCGTGATCAGGTTCTGAGCGAAATGCGCGCCAACAATCTGCTGACGGCCGTGCGCACGACCAATCTGGAAGACGCCAGCGAGCTGCGCGTGGATGTGGATGACCGCAAGGCTGCTGCTCTGGGGCTGGCGTATAGCGACATCAACAGCGTGCTCTCCAGCGCCATGGGCGGCACCTATGTGAACGACTTCTTGAACAACGGTCGCGTCAAGCGTGTCTACATCATGGGCGATGCCCAGTACCGCATGCTGCCTGGCGATATCGCCAAATGGACGGTACGCAACAACAAGGGCGAGATGGTGCCGTTTGGTTCGTTCTCCAAAACCTACTGGGCCTATGGTTCTCCCCAGCTGCTGCGCTATAACGGCAGTCCGGCCTATGAGTTTGAAGGCCGTGCCGCAGCGGGCATCAGCTCGGGTACGGCCATGGAGACGGTGGAAGACATCTTGAAGAAGCTGCCCAACGGCATTGCCTACGAATGGACGGGAGCTTCGCTGCAGGAGCGCCAGTCCGGTGCGCAGGCGCCCATGCTGTATGCCATCTCGATTCTGTTCGTCTTCCTGTGCCTGGCTGCGCTGTATGAAAGCTGGACGGTGCCGCTGTCGGTGATGCTGGCCGTGCCGCTGGGCGTGGTGGGGGCGCTGCTGGCGACCTATACCCGTGGCTTGACCAACGACGTGTATTTCCAGGTCGGCCTGCTCACCACCGTGGGTCTCGCGGCAAAGAACGCGATCCTGATCGTGGAGTTTGCGGTGCAGCTGCAGGAGCAGGGCAAGAAGCTGTTCGACGCGACGGTGGAAGCCGTGCGTCTGCGTCTGCGTCCCATCCTGATGACTTCTCTGGCCTTCGGTTTCGGCGTGATTCCGCTGGCCATCGGCACCGGCGCTGGCGCTGGTGGTCGCAATGCCATCGGCACGGCCGTATTGGGCGGCATGGTGGCATCGACGGTACTGGGTATCTTCCTCGTGCCGGTGTTCTTCCTGCTGGTGCGCAGCTGGTTCAAGAGCCGCTCGCGCAGCGATGAGACGGCTGACGTCAACAAGGAGAGCGCAGCATGAGGCGCCCGAGCATGAAACTTTCGACCTTGGCCGCAGCCGCAGTGACGGCCTTGCTGGCAGGCTGCAACCTGGCTCCGGCCTATAAAGCGCCTGATCTGCCCGTACCCGAGACCGTGTCCGGCAACGCCGTGCCGGCCCAGGCCAGCGAGGCTGCGCTGCAACAGGCCCAGGCGCTGCAATGGTTGCAGTCGCCGCAGCTGCGCGAGGTGGTGGCGCTGGCACTGAGCAACAATCGCGATCTGCGCGTCGCGCTGGAGAACATCGAGAAGGCCCGGGCCCAGTACGGCATCACAAGAGCCGATCTGCTGCCGGGCATCACGGCCCAGGCGCAGAGCAATCGCACGCGCACCGCAGGGGATCTGACGACGGCAGGGCGCTCCAGCGTCACCGAGCAATACACGGCCCAGCTGGGTTTCGCCAGCTACGAGCTGGATCTGTGGGGACGCATCCGCAATCTGAGCGAAGCCTCGCTGCAGCAGTTTCTGCAAAGCCAGGACAACCGGCGCAATGTGCAGATCGGTCTGGTGGCCGATGTTGCCAATGCCTGGCTGACGCTGGCGGCCGACCAGGCGCGCCTGCAACTGGCCAGGGACACGCTGGACAGCCGTATCAAGGCTTTTGAGCTGACACGGCGCATGCATGAGCTGGGCTCGACCTCCGGTTTGGTGCTGGCCCAGAACCAGACCACGGTCGATACGGCACGCGGTGATGTGGCCAGCTACACCTCCCAGGTCGACAGGGATCGCAATGCCCTGCAACTGCTGGCAGGTGGTCCGGTGCCTGCACAGCTGCTGCCCAACGCCCAGACCCTGGCGGGTGCGGCAGACACGGCGGCTCTCAAGGTCGTGCCCGTACCTCTGCCCTCGTCGGTACTGCTCAAGCGTCCGGATGTGCAGGCTGCGGAGCGCAATCTGCAGGCCATGAATGCCAATATCGGTGCAGCCAGAGCGGCGCTGTTTCCCAGCATCACGCTCACCGGCAGTGTCGGCACCGGCAGCAACGAGCTGGACCGTCTGTTCGGCAACAACAACAGCACCTGGAGTTTCATCCCTCTGGTCAAGCTGCCGATTTTTGATGGCGGCCGCAACCGCGCCAATGTACAGGTGGCCGAAAGCAATCAGCGCATTGCGCTGAGTCAGTACGAGAAGTCCGTGCAGACGGCTTTCAAGGAGGTGGCGGATGTTCTGGCTGACCGCGCCCAGTGGGATGAGCGGCTGGCCGCACAGATCAGCATGGTGGCCAATACCCAGAAAGCCTTCGACTTGTCGAATGCTCGCTTCAAGGCCGGCGTGGACAACTATCTGACGGTACTGGATGCGCAGCGCAGCCTCTATAGCGCACAGCAGACCCTGATAGCCCTGCGCCTGTCTGAGCAGCTCAACCGCGTGACCTTGTGGAAGGCTCTGGGTGGAGAAGAGGCCACACAGCAGGGTTGATGGGCGATCTCGCTCAATGAACAAAGCCGCAGCCTGAAAGACTGTGGCTTTTTTTGATAGCTACTGGCGCTTTACCAGTAAGCGATTGAGCCGGATTCCATTGAGATTCCGGCGCGCCAACATCCAAGGTCAAGGCATCTTGAACAGCAGAGCCACCTGGAGTCGGAACAGGGTTCCGGCATTCATGGGCACTTCGGGATGGATGACGGTGTTGTTCATCATCGCCAGCCACAGCGGTGCGAGCAGCAATTCCGGGTGCTGCACCAGCTCGGGTGCCTTGAGTTCGCCACGTTTGGCGGCCAGCTGCGCGAGCCGGGTGAAATGCTCGAGCAAGGCATCATGCACGTAGCGGCGATACATCTGCGCCAGCAGCGGAAACTCCAGGCCTTCGGCGACGACCAGCCTGGCCGTGGCAGAGCGGCCGCTGCTGTCGATGACCTCTGCTGCGGTACCTACCGTGCGCAGCAGATACTCGCCCACGGATTCATGCTCGTCCATGGGGCTCGACTGCAAGGCCACTGCGGCCGAGGCAATATGTGTCTGGATCACTGCCTCGAACAAGGCTTCCTTGCTATCGAAATAGCGAAACAGCGTGACCTTGGACAGCCCTGCGCGCTGTGCAACCGAAGCCGTGGTGCCACGCGCATAGCCGTGTTCCAGAAATTCTGCAAACGCAGCCGCCACGATGGAGCGGCGTGTTGCCTGGGTCTTTTGCGGACTGGGGCCGCGTGGCGTGCGCTTGGGGCGTGCGGTGTCTGGTTCAATCATGGACGCAAGAGCTGGTGGAGTCGCAGACTATGCCTGCATGGGAGCGCGCATTAACAAAAAGCATGCGTTCCCAATGATGGCACATTTATAAGGCTCGATTCGAAGGCCTCATTCTTGCCTTTGTACAGAGCCTGTCCTGCCCGGGATGATGCAGGTAAACCCTTGCTGGCTCTAGAAAATGCCCAAGGCTAGCCCTGTGGCCAGCGACTGCCCCAATTCTTCGCAGCGCTGCAAATCGGCAGCCGGGATCTGTTTGGGGGCGAGTATGGCCTCCGGCGTCTGAGCATGGGTGCAGATGATGAGCGGCTCTGCCACGGCCTTCAGGCGCCAGCCGGTGGCAATGCGTTCCATCTGCCTTGCCGCACTATGGCCGTCGCTGCCGGCGCAGACCAGACTGGCATAGGGGCGGCCCTGTATCCGGTCAAGCACACCGTAATAGCTTCGATCGAAGAAGTCCTTCATCAGACCGCTGATGGCGGCCAGATTCTCGGGCGTGGCAAACAGATAGCCCTGAGCTTGCAACAGGTCTTGTGGGCCGGCCTGGGAGGCATGCAGTACGCGGACCTCGACGGATTTCTCCTGCCGGGCGCCGGTGCTGGCTGCTTCAACCATCTGGAAGGTGCCGCCAGTCAGCGAGTGGTAGACGATCAGCAGAGTCGTGCGTTGTGACATGGTTGCCTTGTTGCCGCTGGACAAACCGCAGGCGCTTGCGCGTGGAAATAACCGGGCAGAGCGCTGTGGTTCTGTTTGGTTGTTGCTAAAAAGATACGGGTTGTCGTGGTTTGTGATGCGGCCTGAATGGGACTAAGCTCCGGCAAATATTGACATTTGTCAATTTTGAAGCCTGGAGTTGCTCTTGATTTTGCAGCGCTTTGTGATGGATATACAAGCTTATGCCTATGATTTGATCTAAATCCAGATGCAATCATGCCAAGTCTTTCAGGGTAATCACTTGGTGTGAATGTTCCTTGGATGTAGGTTTATTCCTACAAACTATGTCGCTCCTC
This sequence comes from Comamonas testosteroni, assembly GCF_014076415.1. Lineage (NCBI taxonomy): Bacteria > Pseudomonadati > Pseudomonadota > Betaproteobacteria > Burkholderiales > Comamonadaceae > Comamonas > Comamonas testosteroni. The sequence continues at coordinate 3,422,237 of NZ_CP043568.1, read as the reverse complement.
ATGTTGGCTCATGGTGCTGCAGCCTTTGCTGCAAGGCGCCATTGACGACTGGAGCCACCTCGCAACTCAGGAATCTTGTGTTTTTTGCATGTCGCAATTCGCAACTCAGCCAGTGATGAAAGTGCGCAAACCCTGGTTGGCACTGCTGGCATTGGGTTTTGGCATTTCCTGCGGCGGTTTGGGGGGCTGGATGCTCCACCAGCGCCAGGAGTCGCGCATGCAACAGCGTTTGCAGCTCAGTGCCGATATGGCGGCGCGAGCCCTGGAGCAACGCCTGGGTAGTTATGACCGTCTGCTCGTCAAGCTCGCCGAGCAAATGGCGAGCAACGCGGATGCTGGCCAGCAGGTGTTTGCCCAGCATGCCCATGCTCTGCTCAGTGAGGATAGTCTGGTGGGGCTTCAGGCCCTGAGTCTGACCCGCGCAGTGACTGCGGAGCTGCACACCGATCTTGCACGGGATTCACAGGCCTTCGAGGTTTCCTACGTCTGGCCGCTGATAGGTAACGAGGCACTGGCGGGAAGCAACGCGCGTCAGCCGGTGGCTGCATTTCATTCCCTGATGCAGGCATGGAACTCTCGCCAGATGTCGATGTCGGCTCCATTCCGCTTTCTGCAACTGCCCGATAGCCCCAGGGGCGTGGTGTTGCGGGCTCCGTTGTGGGCTGCAGAAGAGGAGGGGGGCACCGCCGCTATCGGGAGATCTTCCGGAAAGCCGCTCGGAACGCTCAATGCAGGGATCCGTCTGGGCGAATTTGCGAGGGGACTGGTTCCGGCCAACCTCTACCCTCAGGTAGCATTCAAACTGGTGGATCTCAGCCCAGCCGATCCATCGCCAAAGGCCGGTGGGGACCACAAGAGACTGACCACGCCGCTGTCGATGCTTGCCGGCGGTTCGGAGGTTTTGTTCACCGGCTCGCTGTGGGCGGAGGCGGAAACCCATCCTGAATTCGCCTTGATCAAGCCTCTGGAGCGGCAGATACAGGTGTATGACCGTATCTGGTCGCTGCAGTTCAAGCCCGCACTCAGCACTCAGAGAAGGCTTGAGGAGAGGTATCTGCCCTGGCTGGTGCTGGGTCTGGGCCTGCTGGCGGGGCTGGTGTTGGCCGCCTGGGTCTCGGGCTGGTGGCAAAGCCGCTGGAGCTGGAGTCGGCGCCTCAAGTTCAGTGCTCAGGCCCGCCAGGAGAGCGATGCGCGCTTTCATGCCATGTGCGAACAGGCTGCCATGGGCGTGGTCGAGCTTGATATCGCCACGCGCAGCATACTCAAGGTCAACCAGCATTTCTGTCGGTTGCTGGGCTACGAGGCCCGGGAGATTCACAGACGCAGCGTTCTGGAGCTGGTCATGCCCGAAGACCAGGTGCACTGCGCGCAACTGCTTGAAGGACTGGACCTGCAGCACTTCCAGCACAATGCGGGCGAGTTCTGTCTGCGTTCCAAGGGGGGCGCGCCGGTCTGGGTTGAGCTCAATGCGTTTCTGACCGGACGTCATGAATCCCGGCGCCTGCAGGTGCTGGTGCAGGACATCAGCGGGCGCAAGCGCCTCGAACAGATGGAGCGGTTGGGTCATCAGCAGTTGCGCAATCTCATGCAAAGACTTCCGGTGGGTCTGGTCATGGAGGATCTGGATGGACGCTTGGTCTACTGGAACGAAGAGTTTCTGCGTCTGGCCGGTCATGGGGGCAAGCCCAGCGTATCCACCCATCAGTGGTGGGAGCGCATGTTCCCCGATGCCGCTGAGCGCGAGCGCATCATCCAGCGCTGGGAAGTCGCCAAGGCTCAGGCCCGCGGGACGTTGCAGCTGCGCCAATCCGAGCGTGTCGATGGTGCGGAGGCTCAGTGGGACGAGCTCGCCACCGAGGCGTCGGCTTGCACGGTGTCTGCGCAGACATTGATGCTCAGGGGGATAGACGGTCTGCGCCGTCCTGTCGCCGTCAGTGCCGTGTTGCAGGCCGAGGGGTGCTTGATGGTGCTGCAGGATCAGAGCCAGCGCATGGCAGCCGAGCAGGAGGTTCGCCGTCTGGCCTTCTACGATGCCTTGACTGGTCTGCCCAACCGGCGCCTGCTGGCTGATCGGCTGCAACAGGCTCTGGCCGTGGCCCAGCGCAAGGCCCATTTTGGTGGTGTGGTGCTGCTGGATATCGACAACTTCAAGGCCTTCAACGAGACCTATGGCCTGGATCAGGGCGATTTGCTGCTGCAGTCGATGAGTCAGCGCATCCGTGGTCTGCTTCCTTCAGGGGCAACGATTGCCCGTCAGGGCGGCGATGATTTTGTGCTGCTGATCGAGGACCTTGGCAGCGATTCAGTGGCGGCTGCCGCCAGGCTGGAGCAGCAGGCCGACCAGTGGCTGAGCCGCTTGCGTGAGCCCATAGAGATCGGTGGCATTTCGCGCTCAATCACCGTCAGCATGGGCCTGAGCCTGTTTGGCGAGCCAGAACTGACGGGTGAAGAAGTGCAGCGTCGTGCTGAAATGGCCATGTACCAGGCCAAGAGCCAGGGGCGCAATGTCAGTTGCTTCTTTGATCCCCAGCTGCAATCGGCGCTGCAGGAGCGCCGTACGCTTGAGCAGGACATGCGTGCCGGTCTGCAGGCCGGTGAGTTCGAGCTGTTCTATCAACCCCAGGTGGAAATGGGCAAGGTGATTGGTGCCGAAGGTCTGCTGCGTTGGAAGCATCCCGAAAAAGGCTTCGTCCCGCCTGCGCATTTCATTCCGCTGGCCGAGGAAACCGGCATCATCCTGCCCCTGGGCGACTGGGTGCTGCAGGCCGCCTGCCAGCAACTGGCAAAATGGGCCAAGCATCCACGTTATGCGCAACTGGTACTCTCGGTCAACGTCAGTCCCAAGCAGTTCCACCAGAGCGGCTTTGTCGAGCAGGTGCTCAAGGCGCTGGCCGAGCATGGGGCCGATGCGCGTCGGCTCAAGCTGGAACTGACCGAAGGCATGCTGGTCTCCGATGTGGATGACACCATCGCCAAGATGATGCGTCTGAAGTCCTACGGCTTAGGATTTTCGCTGGACGACTTTGGCACCGGCTATTCCTCACTGTCCTATCTGAAACGGCTGCCGCTGGACCAGCTCAAGATCGACCGCAGCTTTGTGCGTGACGTTCTGACCGATCCCAATGACGCGGCCATTGCCCGCACCATTGTGGCCCTGGCCAAGAGTCTGGGTCTGCATGTGATCGCCGAAGGTGTGGAGACGCAGGCGCAGTGCCGTTTTCTCGAAGGCATACGCTGCTATGCGTGGCAGGGCTATCTGATGAGTCCTCCCGTGCCCGTCAGCGAGTTCGAGAGCCTGGTCACCAATGGCAATGTGCCGGGATCTCCGACGCCGGCTCTCAGCCCGGTGTCCATGCGCTGAGGCAGTTGCGGTCTCTACAATGCCTGCTTTTCGCTGTGTGAGAGTTCGAATTGCCTGAAATCAAGACCTTGCTGCTGTTTGCCTTGACCGCCGTGGCTGAGATCGTGGGCTGCTACCTGCCCTGGCTCTGGCTCAAGCAGGGCGGCAGTGCCTGGCTGCTGCTGCCCGCTGCGGTCAGCCTGGCCTTGTTTGTCTGGCTGCTGACTTTGCATCCCTCGGCCTCTGGTCGTATCTATGCGGCCTACGGCGGCATCTACATCAGCGTGGCGCTTCTGTGGCTGTGGCTGGTGGATGGCATCAAACCAAGCGCCTGGGATATGGGTGGGGTGGCCGTCTGTCTGCTGGGGGCGGGTCTGATCGCTTTTCAGCCGCGCGCCTGAGGCGTTCGCTGCTCTCTTATCTGGTCGGAATCCCCCCCAATCTCTTGCCGATCCAGCGCAGGCAGCTATGGTTTGCGTGTATGCAGCAATCTTGGCTGACGAGGGGGCAGGCCGCGTTATGATTCCCGTCTGTTGACGGTTGCGAGCAAGAACAGGGCTTTTTCAAGTTTTGCGTTTGTGCAACCGCTTTTGCCGTTTTTCTTTCCCAATCACAAGCCTTTGCTGGCCAGCCTCTAGACCGACACCGACACCGTGCGCCTGAATTCCATCAAGCTCTCCGGCTTCAAATCCTTTGCCGAGCCCACCAACTTCATTCTGCCGGGGCAGATGGTCGGCGTGGTGGGGCCCAACGGTTGCGGCAAGTCCAACATCATGGATGCAGTGCGCTGGGTGCTGGGGGAAAGCAAGGCCAGCGAGCTGCGCGGCGAGTCCATGCAGGACGTGATCTTCAACGGCACCACGCATCGAAAGCCTTCCAGTCGCGCCAGCGTGGAGCTGACCTTCGACAACAGCGACCACCGTGCGGGCGGCCAGTGGGGGCAGTTTGGCGAGATCGCCGTCAAGCGCGTGCTCACGCGAGAGGGCAATAGCAGCTACTTCATCAACAACCAGCCCGTGCGTCGTCGCGACGTTCAGGACGTGTTTCTGGGCACGGGTCTGGGACCGCGTGCTTACGCCATCATCGGCCAGGGCACGATCAGCCGCATCATCGAGTCGCGCCCTGAAGAGCTGCGCCTGTTCCTCGAAGAAGCGGCCGGGGTTTCCAAGTACAAGGAGCGTCGTCGTGAGACGGAAAACCGCCTCTCGGCCACGACCGAGAACCTCACCCGTGTGGAAGACATTCTGCGCGAGCTCAATGCCAATCTGGACAAGCTGGAAAAGCAGGCCGAAGTTGCGGCCAAGTACAACGGCCTGAACGCCCAGGTCACGCTCAAGCAGCACCAGCTGTGGTTCATGAAGCGGGCCGAGGCCGAGGCCGAGCAGGACCGCGTGCGCATCGAAGGCCTCAAGGTCGTCAACGAGCTCGAAGAGCGCATGGCCGATATCCGCAACAACGAGAGCGGACTCGAGACCCTGCGCCAGTCGCACTACGACGCCAGCGATCAGGTCAACCAGGCGCAGAGCAAGCTCTACGAAGCCACGGCCGAGGTCGGCAAGCTGGAGGCCGAAATCCGCTATGTGGTCGAAGGTCGCCAGCGCGTGCAGCTGCGTCTGCAGCAACTGGCCGAGCAACTGCTGCTGTGGAGCAGCCGCAGCGAAGAGGCCCAGGGCGAGATCGAGAACATCGAAGGTGCGGGCATGGATGCCGAAGAGCAGGCCGAGATGCTGGCAGCCCAGCTCGAGGAGCAAAGCACCCGCCTGCCCGATCTGGAAGACTCTCTGCACAAGGCGCAGAAAGCCGATGCCGACCAGCGCAACTCGGTGGTGCAGGTGCAGCAGCAGATTCAGGTGCTGGCCGCCGAGCAGCGCAGTCTCGATGAGCAGCGTCGCCAGTTTGAAACCCGTTATGAGCGCTTGCGGGCCGACCGCAATGCACTGGAAACGCCGGACGAAGCGCGTCTGAACAATCTGCAGGCGCAACTGGCCGAGGCGCAGGAGCTGGCCGAGATGGCCGATGCCGTCCTCAACGAGTTGCAGGACAGCGTGCCGCAGCTCGACGAGGACCGGCGCGCACGCCAGCAGGCCGTGAATGCCGAAAACAGTCGTCACGCCGACCTGTCGGCACGGCTGGATGCGCTCAAGGCCTTGCAGGAAAAGGTCAAGACCGATGGCAAGCTTCAGCCCTGGCTGGCCAAGCATGGGTTGGACGGCATGCAAGGCCTGTGGAGCCGCATAGCCATCGAGTCGGGCTGGGAAAATGCGCTGGAGGCCGCACTGCGCGAACGCCTGGGTGCGCTGGAAGTCGGTCGCCTCGACATGGTGCGCGGTTTTCTGGGCTCGGGGGGGCAGGATGCTCCGCCGGCCCGGCTGGCCTTCTTCAGCCAGGCTCAGGCAGCCGGCGCCCCGTCAGCTTCGCGCTTTGCGCGTCTCAGCGATCTGCTCAAGATCAGTGACGCCGGCCTGCGCGCCGTGCTGGTGGACTGGCTGACGGGCTGCTATACCGCGCCCACGCTCGACGAGGCCCTGGCCAAGCGCGCCGATCTGCAGGCTGGCGAGACCATTTATGTGCCCACCGGCCATGCGGTGACCGCCCACAGCGTGACCTTTTATGCGCAGGACTCCGAACAATCGGGGCTGCTGGCGCGGGCGCAGGAAATCGAGCACCTGGAAAAGGAGGTCCGCGCCCAGGCGCTGATCGCCGATGAATCGCGTTCGGCTCTGGTGCGCGCCGAAAGCGCTTATGCCGATGCTTCGCAGCGTCTGGTGTCCGCACGTCGCGAAGCGAGCGAGTCGCAAAGTCGTGCCCATGAGCTGCAGGTCGAGACCTTGCGCCTGTCTCAACTGGCCGAGCAGGCGCGGGCACGCAACGCGCAAATTTCGGCGGATCTGTCCGAAGTCGAAACCCAGCTCTCCGATATCGAAGAGCGCAAGGTCGCCGCAGAGGCACGCTTTGAAGAGCTGGACATGCAGCTGGCCGACAGCCAGGAGCGCCATGCCCAGCTGGGAGATCGCGTGCTGGAGGCCGAGCGCCGCCTGAACGAATCGCGCGAGCAGTTGCGCAGCCTGGAGCGTCAGGCCCAGGAAGCGACCTTCTCGCAGCGCACGCTGCATGCTCGCCGTGCCGAGCTGTCACGTACCATCGAAACCGCCAGCCAGCAGGCCAAGTCCCTGGCCGAGGAGCAGCAGCGCGCTCAGGACGAACTGGCAAGACTGTCTGATGCCGCGGCGCAGGGCGGTCTGCAGGATGCTCTGGATCTGAAGATGCAGCGCGAAAAAGACGTCGCCGAGCGCCGCAGCGAATATGAGGATCTGACCAACAAGCTGCGTGCCAGCGACGAGCGCCGTCAGAGCCTGGAAAAGGCACTGGACCCGCTGCGTCAGCGCATCACAGAATTCCAGCTCAAGGAGCAGGCCGCGCGCCTGGGTCTGGAGCAGTACAGCAATCTGCTGACCGAAGCCGAGGCCGATCTGGCTGCTGTGGCCCAGTCGATTGCCGAAGGCAATGTGCGCATGCACGGCCTGCAAGGCGAAATCGACCGCCTGCACCGCGAAATCCAGGCCCTGGGGGCCGTGAATCTGGCCGCGCTGGATGAGTTGACCCTGGCGCGTGAGCGCAAGACCTTCCTCGATGCACAGATGGATGATCTGACCAAGGCCATGAACACCTTGGAAGAGGCCATTCGCAAGATCGATGCCGAGACGCGGGATTTGCTGACCGGCACCTTCGACATCGTCAATCGCCATTTTGGCCGCATGTTTCCCGAACTGTTCGGCGGCGGTCAGGCCAAGCTGGTGATCACCGGCGACGAAATTCTCGATGCCGGGGTGCAGGTGATTGCCCAGCCGCCCGGCAAGAAGAACCAGACCATTCACCTGCTCTCGGGCGGCGAGAAGGCGCTGACTGCGATTGCGCTGGTGTTTGCCATCTTCCAGCTCAACCCAGCGCCATTCTGTCTGCTGGACGAGGTGGATGCGCCGCTGGACGACGCCAATACCGAACGTTATGCCAAGCTGGTTTACAGCATGAGCAAGGGAACCCAGTTCCTGTTCATCAGTCACAACAAGATCGCCATGGAGATGGCTGAACAGCTGATTGGTGTGACCATGCAGGAACAGGGCGTTTCACGAATTGTTGCGGTGGACATGGAGTCCGCCCTCTCCATGGCTGAGCTATCCTGAGCCCGGTCATCCCCCTATTGAAGAACCGTTTTCTCACATGAGTAACTTGCAAATCAGTCTGGCCGTCCTGGGTGTGGTGCTGTTGGCGCTGATCGTTGCCTACAACTCCTGGACTGCGCGTCGCAATGCGCCCAAGCGGGCCGAGCCTGAGGAAGACAGCACAGATCCTCAGCGCCTCGAGCCCGGAATGAACACCGTCGGTCATGGTGCGGACCTGACCAAATACCAGCATGAGCCCGTGCTGGGTGATTTCGGCAAGGCCATTCCCGGTACCGAGCCCCTGCAGATGCCCGAATCCGCAGGTCGCTTTGCCGAAGCCGATGCCGAGCTGGCCCGCCTGGTGGCGCGCGAAGCCCATGAGGAAGTGCAGCGCCAGGAAGCCCTGGCTGCCGCCCAGTACAAAGCCGAGGCGAATGAGGCTGCGCATGCTGTGCAAGAGGTGAACGCTCAGGGCACGGATGCAGCCATTGCTGCAGTGACTGAGCAGGCCGCGCAGGCTGTGGAGCCTGTGCTGACGGACGCTCCTCTGGCCACTTCGATTCCTCCCGCCCCGTCAGTGGAGCGTCGCGGCCATCTGGATGCGCTGATCGATGCAATTGCTCCGATTACCGTGGCCCAGATTGTTCCTGGTGAAGTGGCCTTGCAGGCTCAGCCCAGCACCCGCCGTGCCGGAAACAAGCCCTTTGCCATCGAGGGCATGAACCAGGACAGCAAGCAGTGGGAGCCGTTGCAGACCGGCCAGCGCTATCTGGGCTTTCAGGCAGGTGTCCAACTGGCCAATCGCACCGGCGCACTCAACGAGATCGAGTTTTCGGAATTTGTCACCAAGGTGCAGCGCTTTGCCGATGCGCTGGGCGCCATGGCAGACGTGCCCAATATGCTCAACGAGGTCTCGCGTGCACGCGAGCTCGATCAGTTCGCCAGCGAGCACGATGCGCAGCTGAGCTTTATGCTGCGTGCGCGTCAGGCATCCTGGAGTGCTGGTTATGTGCAGCAAAATGCCCAGCGCCTGGGCTTTGTCATCACGCCCATGCCCGGCCGTATGGTGCTTGCCTCGCCCATCCAGGGCCTGCCGCCCGTGCTGGTGCTGAACTACGATCCCCAGGCTGCCATGGGCGACGATCTGGATCAGTCCGTCGTGCGCGAGTTCCTGCTCAGCCTGGATGTGGCCCAGGTGCCGCGCGGCCAGCAGCCGTTTGCACGCCTGCGCCAGGTGGCGGAGCAACTGTGCCAGACCATGGACGGCGTGCTCTGCGACCAGAACGGCTATCTGCTGCCGGTCTCGGCGCTGGACCCGATTCAGCATGACCTGGAGTTGCTCTACGACAAGCTCGACAGCGCAGAGCTGTCGGCCGGCTCACTTCTCGCCAGAAGGCTTTTCAGCTAAAACAAACAGGGCCAACGATGTTGGCCTTTTTTATCCCGGACCTTGAATTTCCAGCGGGCAGAGCATGACCGAGAATTTAGACCTTTTTTCCGCTGAACCACAGAGCCAGAAGCCGTCGGCAGCTATCAATGCAGGGGTGCCTGAAAGCGTGACGAGCAAGGTCGCGGCATTGCGCGCCCAACTCCATCAATGGGCACATGAGTACTATGTGCTTGATGCGCCCACGGTGCCAGACGGGGAATATGACCGCGTCTATCAGCAACTCGAAGCACTGGAGGGGGCTTACCCGGCTCTCATCACTCCGGATTCGCCCACGCAGCGCGTGATCGGTGCGGTGCTGGACGGTTTGACTCCGGTTCGCCATGCCGTTCCCATGCTGAGCATCCAGACAGAGACCGATAACGAGGCCACGGGTGCCATTGCCTTCGACCAGCGTGTGCGCAAGGAGCTGGGGCTGGATGAGTCCGCTGCTGCCATTGAATATGTGGCCGAGCCCAAGTTCGATGGCCTGGCCATGAATCTGCGCTATGAAAACGGCCGTCTGGTGCAGGCCACCACGCGCGGCGATGGCGAGGTGGGGGAAGACGTCACGCACAACATCCGTACCATTCGCCAGATTCCACTGTCCCTGTCCGCAGGCCGCGATGTGCCGCCCGTGGTGGAGGTGCGTGGCGAGGTGCATATGGCCAAGGCCGATCTTGACAAGCTCAACGCACGGCAGCTGGCCGCCGGCGCCAAGACCTTTGCCAACCCGCGCAATGCGGCAGCCGGATCGGTCCGTCAGCTTGATTCGAATATCGCGGCCCAGCGTCCGCTGTCGTTCTTTGCCTACGGTCTGGGCGAGATCACACCGCCGGAGCAGGGCGGGCCGGACTTCCGCACGCATTACGCCATGCTGCAGACGCTGAAATCCTGGGGCTTTCCGGTTGCACCGCAAGTCAGTATTGCGCTGGGCGCTTCTGAACTGGTCGCGTTTCACGAGCGCATCGGTGCCGAGCGTGCCAATCTGCCCTATGAAATCGACGGCGTGGTCTACAAGGTCAACAGCCTGGCCCTGCAGCGTCAGCTGGGCTTCAAGTCGCGCGAGCCTCGCTGGGCCGTGGCGCACAAGTATCCGGCGCAGGAGATGTCCACGCTGATGGAAGCCATCGACGTGCAGGTGGGGCGCACGGGCAAGCTGACGCCTGTGGCGCGCCTGGCTCCTGTGCAAGTGGGTGGTGTGGTGGTGACCAATGCCACGCTGTCCAATCTGTTCGACATCCGCAAGAAGGGCGTGCGCGTGGGCGATCAGGTCATAGTGCGCCGCGCGGGCGACGTGATCCCCGAGGTGGTGGGCCGGGTGCCGGGCGAGCGGCCTGTTTATGTGCCCAACTTCCGTATGCCCAAGACCTGCCCCATCTGCGGCAGCGAGGTGGTGCGTGAAAAAGGCGAGGCCAATCACCGCTGCACGGGCGGCCTGTTCTGTGGCGCGCAGCGCAAGGAAGCAATCTTGCACTTTGCACACCGCCGAGCCATGGACATCGAAGGTCTGGGCGACAAGCTGGTCGATCAGCTCGTGGATGCCCAGGTGGTGCGCGTGTTGCCTGACCTCTACAGGCTGGGCCTGAGCTCGCTGGCAGCGCTGGATCGCATGGCCGAGAAATCGGCCCAGAACGTGCTGGCTGCCCTGGAGAAATCCAAAAGCACCACGCTGCAGCGCTTTTTGTTTGGTCTGGGCATTCGCAATGTAGGCGAATCCACGGCCAGGGATCTGGTCAAGCATTTCGGCAAGCTTGACGCCATCATGGACGCCAGCGTGGAAGAGTTGCTGCAGGTCAAGGATGTCGGGCCAGTGGTGGCCGACAGCATTCACACCTTTTTTGCTCAACCCCATAACCGCGAGGTGGTGGAGCAGTTGCGCGCCTGCGGTGTGCACTGGGAGGAAGGTGAGCCGGCCGAGAAGGCGCCTCAGATTCTGGCTGGCCTGACCGTGGTGCTGACCGGCACCTTGCCCACGCTGGGCCGCGATACCGCCAAGGATATGCTGGAGGCGGCGGGTGCCAAGGTTTCGGGTTCGGTCAGCAAAAAGACCAGCTATGTGGTCGCAGGGGCGGAGGCGGGCAGCAAGTTGGCCAAGGCCGAGGAGTTGGGCGTGCCCGTGCTGGATGAAGCTGGCATGCTGGCACTGCTGAGGGGCGAGCAGCCCGGTTGAGTCGACTGTAGAAGCAGCAAGGAAGGCCACATGAACAAATTGCGACGCAAACCCGTGGTGGGGCTGGCCCTGGGCAGCGGCTCTGCAAGAGGCTGGGCGCATTTTGGCGTGCTGCGCGCGCTGCGCGAGGCCGGTGTCAGCCCCGACATCATCTGCGGCACCTCCATTGGCTCATTGGTCGGTGCAACCTACGCGGCCGGCGAAATGGATGCCTTCGAGAGCTGGGTACTGGGCCTGGGCAAGCGCAAGGTCTTCGGCTTCATGGACTTCAATCTGGGCGGCGGATTGCTCAAGGGCGAGAAGATCATCGAGTTCTGGCGCGAGAATTTCGTCCAGGAAACCGTGGAGCAACTGGGAACGCCGTTCGGCTGCGTTGCCACCGATCTGCAGACAGGAGCCGAGGTCTGGCTGCGCAAGGGCTCGATTGCCGAGGCCGTGCGCGCGTCCATCGCCTTGCCCGGCCTGTTTACTCCCGTGATGCGGGAGGGGCGGCTGCTGGTCGATGGCGGTCTGGTCAACCCGGTGCCGGTGTCTTTGGCGCGCGCCATGGGTGCTGACATCGTCATCGCCGTCGATCTGAATGCCGACATCATGCGCAGGCATATAAAGCCCGTGGACATGAGCGAAAGCGAGCTCAACCTGCATGCCCGCGAGCTCAGGGTCTCGCAGTTGCATCTGGAAGAGGAGGAGCCTCCGGTACCGCTGGGCCAGATTCCCGAAGCTCTGGCGGCGAATGGCTCACCGCTCGGCTGGACGGGCGCATGGAAGCGCAGCATGACGAGCGTGAAGACATTGTCCTCATCCGTCATGCGCAGGGGCCGCAAGGGGGAGGGAGATGCCGAGGACGATGCTTCTGTGCCTGTGCCCTCGTTGGTCAATGTGGTCATGGCCAGTGTCAACATCATGCAGATGCGCATCACCCGCAGCCGCATGGCAGGTGACCCGGCCGAGGTGCTGATTGCTCCGCGTCTCTCGCATGTCGGGCTGATGGATTTCTACCGTGGGCGCGAGTCCATCGATGAGGGCTATGCCGCAACCCAGCTGGCGTTGCCTGCGCTCAAGGACTGGGGCCTTTAGCCAGGGGTTGGGGTGCGCGCAGCTCTGGAGTGTCGAAAACGCTGTCTGCTCAGCTGCGGATATAGGTCCAGCCATCCTGCTGCATGCGGGCGATGGCTTCGACGGCGCCCATGGGCAGCACCTGAATATTGTCCGGTGCGCTGATGCCGGCGTTCCTGAGTGTGTTGGGGCACAGCAGCACATTTGCCAGAGCCGGGCCCATATCGTCGGGCTGGTCCAGCACGGCTTGCACGGCCTGGGCGTTGACGACAATCCAGACCTCCAACTCGGGGTTGGCAGTTTTCAGGTTCTTGAAGTTGCCGCGTGCGCGCAGCAGCGCTTGCGTGCTGGGGGCGTGCAGCACGATGCGTGTGCCGGGGCGCAGGGCGGGCAGCAGGGTGTTCCAGTCAGGTCGGCTCATGGTGTTGGGGCAGATTTGCTATTGCAATGGTAGCTGCTTGCAGATTCTGTGTAAGGGCTATACGGCGGCCTGAATCCTAACGTGCGGGCGACTTGGCGGGAGCTTTGTCCATCAACTCGTCCAGCAGCCCGGGTGGCATGCCGGTGCGGATCTGCACCAGTCCCTGGGCATTCTTCCAGATCGTCGCGGGTGTGGCACCTAGGCCTGCACTGCTCATCAGTGCGGCGTTGCTGGCCAGTGCATCGCGGGCCGACAGGGGGATGCGCTGCAGCGGTGCGATACCCAGGGCATCGGGATTCTTGCCATGAGCGTCGGCATAGGCCATGGCGTGGCTGGCAAGAGCTTGCTCGGGTGCCTTGGAGGCCAGAATGGCGGCGGCCTTGCCTTCGCTGCTGGGGCGCAGCATGCCCACCAGAATATGGCGCAACTGCAACTGGCCGGCTTGCACCAGTGGCCTGGCATCGCGCCAGAGCTGGTTGCAATAGGGGCAGTTGGGGTCGGTGAACACATAGGCGATGCGGGCGGCATCGGGCCTGCCGTCGCCAATCCAGTGTGTACGCTCCAGATCGGCCCAGAACCCCTGACCCATGGGCTTTTGCACGGCATTGTGCAAGGCTTTGGCGTTGACATCCTTGCCCTGGGCATCAATGACGGTGCCAATCACCCAGTGCTTGCCGTCAGGCATGCGATAGATGGGGATGGGCTGCTGGTCGCGGTAGGCGGCCCAGGCCTTGAGGCCGCCGGAGCTTTGCATGGGGCCCACGATCTGCAGGCCTTGCTCGGCGAGAAACTGTGCAGAAGGCAGGTCGCAGCTTGCCGCACTGCTTGCTGCAGCGCTGCTGGCGGCAATCACGTCGCGGGTATAGGCCACGGCCACCACGGTGGCTGCGGCTGCAGCGAGGATGGGGAGCGTCAGCGCCGCCAATTGGCGTGACAGGAGCTGTAAACGTGGCACGATAAACCTTTGTCCATCTTGAGTCATGGGGCCTGTGTTGGAGGCGCAATGATGCGCAACTGCTCGCTCAGACTGGCGCGGGAGAGCTCCCCCGTACGAGTGGACCGCAGGCGTCCGTTCGCGTCATAGAAATAGGTGGATGGCAGGGCGCGTTGCTGCCAGTGCTGACCGGCGAGCTGCTCAGGGTCCAGGAGCACCTGGGCTGGGGGAAGAGGCATGGACTGCAAATAGCGCAGCACTTCAGCAGCGTCTTCACCCTGGTTGATCCAGATGAAACGCACGCCTGGATGGTCTTTTTGCGCTTGGGCCAGTACCGGCATCTCGCGCTTGCAGGGCGGGCACCAACTGGCCCAGAGGTTGATGACCAGCGGTTGACCACCGTAGCTGCGCAGATCCCTGGGCTGAGCGGCAGCGCTGACCAGCGTCAAGGAGGGGAGTGAAGACTCTGGAGGCTCAACCCAATTTCGCAGTGTGTAAGCTGCCATCAGGATGAAGGCACCCACGCCCAGGGACTGCAACACGCCACGTGTCAGGAGTGCATTGCTGCGGCAGCTCCAGGCTGCCCAGACAGCCGCTACCAGCAGTCCGGCCCAGAGGTTCCAGCCACCGTCGCGAATATCCAGAATCTGCAACACGCTTGCGGGAGATGCGCTCACGGGCGCCCAGTACTCGGGCCACCATTGCACGACGTATGCCGCGCGCGCCGCCACCAGTCCAGCAAGCGTGGCGTGAAGCAGCAGAGTCTCTACAGGCTGATTGCTTTGCCGCTGCCTGAGTCGCGCCCACCACTGGCTGGCAAGCAATGCCAGAAATGCGGCAAGAGCCATTGTTGGCAGAGCGAGAGGGCCTATCCGCACACTGGCGGGCAAGGCCAGTGCCTGCAAAAAGCCGGGTTGAGCTGCTTCGGTATTGCCTTCGCTCAGGGCTGGAGCCCGGGCATCCGCATTCCTGTCCATGCCTGCTTGAGCGGCGCTGATGCTCTGCTGCTGTACCGGGTAGCAGATGCCTATCTCGGCACAGCCCTGCCATTGCAGCTCCAGCGGCCATCGCGTCGACTGTTCAGGCAGTGCAGCCTGAATGCGCAACTCCCGGTGAAAGACCTGTACATGGCCAAAAAAGGCATCGCTCAGGGTCCGACCTTCAGGAATCTGCAGTGGTATTGGCTGACCTTGAGCATCGAGCAGGCGCAATTGGTCGCGGTAGAGATAGTGGCCTGGAGCAATGTTCCAGCGCAGCTCCAGCAGGCGGCGGCCATCAGCCTCTGTCTTGATGGCGCTTTGCTCGGCGTGGACCAGCTCGAAAGCCTGTTCGGCAGTCAGGACTTCGGGTTGCGCAGCGGGCTTGGCGGCACTCAGGCTGGGCAGGTTCAGCGGCTGTGCCCAGGCAGTCATCCCCGTCAGCAGGACTGAAAGCAAAACTAGGGCTGCGGCAGAGCGAAGAGACATGAATGGTGGTGGCTGAGTGTCTTGGATGAGGCAGCCCCGCATCTTGGATGCAAGGGATTAAGCAGGGGTTAACGCTGCGAAAAGATAAATCTGCGATGCTCGGCCGATTCGGATAAACAAGGTGCGTAACGGGTACTCACATCTCTGGATGTGATGGTGCGGGTGGCGGTTGCGCAGTGAAAAAATGCATGTGCTGTTAGTGGAAGATAACGCTTTGGTCGCCAGCGGGGTGAAGGCGGGCCTGCAGCTACAGGGCTTTGGCGTGGACGTGGTGGGTTGCGCCAGCCAGGCTGATGCGGCGCTCAAATCCTCCCACTTCGATGTGTGTGTGCTGGATCTGGGTCTGCCCGATGAGGACGGTCTGCATCTGCTGGCACGGTGGCGCAGTCAGGGGCTGGAGCTGCCGGTGCTGGTGCTGACCGCACGTGATGCAGTGGACCA
The DNA here is from genome assembly GCF_014076415.1 of Comamonas testosteroni. Classification (NCBI taxonomy): domain Bacteria; kingdom Pseudomonadati; phylum Pseudomonadota; class Betaproteobacteria; order Burkholderiales; family Comamonadaceae; genus Comamonas; species Comamonas testosteroni. The sequence continues at coordinate 3,406,820 of NZ_CP043568.1, read as the reverse complement.
GCGCATCGAAGGCCTGCAGACCGGTGCTGACGACTATCTGGTCAAGCCCTTCGATCTGCACGAGCTGGCGGCGCGACTGCACGCGCTGCTGCGACGGGCGGCGGGGCGTACCGTGGACTGGATTGCGTTGGGTGATGTCAAAGTGGATCTGGCCGCCGGCCAGGCCATACGGGAGGGCAGCATCGTGGACCTGTCGCGTCGTGAATGGGCGTTGCTGCGCGCGCTGCTGCAGTCGCCGGGGCGAGTGCTGAGCCTGGAGCAACTGCGCGACAGCCTCTATGGCTACAGCCTTGATGTGGAGAGCAACGCGGTCAATGTACATGTGCACCATCTGCGTCGCAAACTGGGCTCGGACATGGTGGAGACCGTGCGTGGTGTGGGTTTCAGATTAGGGCGGGTGCAGGGAGGCAGTTGCTGATGCGCAGCCTGCGGGTCCGTTTGCTGGTCTGGCTGTGTCTGGCGCTGTGCACTCTGTGGGGCGGTGTGGCCGCCTGGATGTTTGCCGGCATGAGGCATGAGCTGCGTTCCGTGCTCGACGACCGACTGATTGCATCGGCCCGCATGGTGGCGGGCATTGTCCACCAGTTCAAGCCGCACAACACCAGTCCCGAGGACTGGGGTCCCATGCTCAATGTGGTGGCACGTGATGGAGTGGCTTGCGAGGTCAGCATGATTCGCAGCGAAGTGCATACCGCACCTACACATGATGGTGTGGATCCGGATGCAAATGCTGTGTCGGACGAGGCGAGCGACAAGGCGGCTCGCCCGGCACTGATTCCGGCATCTCCGCTGGATGCACCGCGCACCAAAACCGCAAAGACCGGTCGCGCCGTTGATTCCGCAGATGCGGCTTCCGAGCGGGCTACCGAGCCTGCCGATTCTCAGGTGCTGGCTCGCACTGCGGGTGCGCCCAGCTTCCAGGGGCCGCTGCCGCTGGGCTTCTCGAGCATCACCAAAGGCGGCAAGCCCTGGCGTACCTATGTGCTTGAGGAGCATGGCGTACGCATTGCCACGGCCGACCGCATCGATGTGCGCGAGGGACTGATCCATGGTTTCGCCTACACCATCATCCTGCCCTTTGTGCTGGCGCTGCTGGCCAGCATGGTGTTGATGTGGTGGGGGGTGACACGCGGCCTGCACCCCCTTGAGTCGCTGCGCCAGGAGTTGAGCGAGCGTCCGCCCGGAGATGATTCGCCCGTGGCGCAAGGCCGGCAGGTCAAGGAGCTGGCGCCACTGGTGCAGACCATCAATCACCTGCTGCAGCGCGTGCACAGAGCCATTGAGCGCGAACGTCGCTGGAGCGACGATGCCGCCCATGAGCTGCGCACTCCGCTGACTGCCGTCAAAACCCATGTGCAGGTAGCGCAGATGGCGGTGGCCAATGCGGGGTATCAGATGGTGGCTTTGAGGGATCAGCCCGGCGCCGGCAAAGACAATGCCGCGCCCAGGCCGATTTCGGAAACCGCGCAGTGGCAGATGACCCGGCAGGCGCTGGAGCAGGCGGGGGAGGGCGTGGAGCATTTGCAGCACACGCTGGAACAATTGCTGCTCTTGGCCAGGCTGGATTGTCAGCCGGTGAACGAAGATGCAGGAGGTTCTCGTGCCATGGCCTGCGGTAGCGAGCCCGCCTGTGCCTGGGAGGCTCTGGAAAAAGCCTGGGGATTGGCCGCCACGGCCATTCCGTCAGGCTCGCTGCGCCTGCGCTGGTTGCCTCAGCAAGCCCTGAATGACGCCAGGCTGCAGGACTTGCGTGTAGCAGTGCCTCAGCCCCTGCTGGTGTCGGCATTGCGCAATCTGATGGAAAACGCCTTGCGCTATGGGCAGCAGGCAAGTGGCGAGCCGGGCGACTCTGCGGTGCAGCTCGGCCTGCGCCACATTCCGCAGCTGGCGCAGGTCGGCGGCGACAAGCCGCAGGCGATGCCTGTCAATCCTGCCGGTTATGTGGAGTTCACGGTGATTGACCATGGGCCCGGGCTGAGCAGCGAGGACTGTGCCGTTGCGACCCAGCGCTTCTGGCGCAAACAGCATCAGGCCCATGGCAGCGGTCTGGGGCTGGCGATTGTGCAGCGCATTGCACAGTGCAGCGACGGTGAGCTGGAGCTGCTGCCCTTGGCCCGGTGGCAGCAGCATAAGGGCCACGCATTCGAGCAGGTGCACAACGGCCTGGCGCCAGAAGCGGCGACAGGGCTGGTGGTGCGCTTATGCCTGCCGGTGAAGTCCTGTGCTGCGCAGCCTGATTAGTCGCCTCTGGGGAGCCGATTGTTTGCAGCATTAATTGGCTCTTAATCTTCTATAAGTATCTTCGGGCAATGTGCTTGCTGTCATTGGGCTGCTTTGGCTCGTGACATTCCAGGTCAGACGTCGGCGTTCAGCACACGCCTGATGTGCGGCAGATCTGAGCCGCTTAAACCTCCATTCCCAAGATGAATCGCTTGAACACAAAGACTCTGCCCCGGTCGTGGGTGGCTGTCGGCATTTCCATGCTGATGGCGACCAGCGCCTGGGCACAAGAACCTGCTGCCGCCAAGGCTGCATTGAACGGCAATGCCGCTGCCGGTGCAAAGATCGCTCAGTCCGGCTCGGCCGGCGGTGCGGCTGCCTGCGTCACCTGCCATGGTGCCAAGGGCGAGGGCCAGCCTGGCTTCCCCGCACTGGCGGGCCAGCACGCCGGTTACCTGGAGCGTCAGTTGAGCCAGCTGGCGGCTGGTGCCCGTCAGTCCGCTGTCATGGCTCCCATGGCCAAGGCCTTGAGCGAGCAGGAGCGCGCCGATGTGGCCGTCTATTACGCCAGCCTGCAACTGCCTATCAAGAGCGTGCGCGGTGCCTTGCCCGGCAAGAGCGACGATGGCGGTGCCTGGCTGGTCGAGCGCGGCCGCTGGGCCGACGGCATTCCTGCCTGTGCGCAGTGCCATGGCCCAGGCGGAGTAGGCGTGGGCAAGGACTTTCCAGCCATCGGCCATCTGACAGCCGACTATATGCAAAGTCAGATCGATGCCTGGAACAAGGGGCAGCGCGAGGCCGGCCCACTGGGTCTGATGGGGGCTGTGGCCAAGAAGCTCACGGCCGATGACGTCAAGGCCGTTGCAGCGTACTACCAGCGCCTGCACAACCCCGCTGCTGCAGCAGCAACCGCCAAGCCTTAAGAGTTCGGGAGTTGACAATGTCGGACAAACAACAAACTGCTTCCAAAAGCTCCAATCTCGCTGAATACGCCGTGGTGGCCTGCCTGTTCGCAGGTCTGGGCGGCGCGCTCTGGTATGGCATGAGCATCAGCAGCCCCAAGAAGGCCGCAGAACCGGCCAAGGTGGCTGCGCCTGCCGCAGACGCCAAGGCCGTGACTGTGGCTGTCAAGCCCGGCGAATTCACACCTCCCGGCGTCAGCGACTACCCGGAAGGCCCCATGGGCGATTGGGTGCGCCGTGGCGAAGCGATCTTCACACGCACGCCGGTCAATGCCGTAGGCTTCTCGGGCAATCCGCTGAGCTGCACCAATTGCCACCTCGACGCTGGTCGTTTGAAGGGCGCAGCCCCCATGTGGGGGGCCTACCCCATGTACCCGGCCTATCGCAAGAAGACCGACCATGTGGACACTTTTGCCGAGCGCGTGCGCGGCTGCTTCATGTACTCCATGAACGGCAAGGCACCGGACGACGGTCATGACATTCTGGTGGCGCTGGAGTCCTATGCCTACTGGATGGCACAGAAGGCCCCCACGGGCGAGAAGCTGCCCGGTGCAGGTTTCAAGAAGGCGGGCAAGCCCGAAGAGACTCCCACCTATGAAGCCGGTGCCAAGGTTTATGAAGCCAAGTGCGCGCTATGCCACGCTGCAGACGGCAAGGGCCAGTTTGTCGGCGATGTGGCCGTGTTCCCGCCGCTGTGGGGCAAGGACTCCTATAACTGGGGTGCCGGCATGCATGACATCGACAAGGCGGCCAACTTCATCAAGAACAACATGCCCTACGGCAATGCAACGCTGAGCGATCAGGAAGCCTGGGATGTGGCAACCTTCATCAACAGCCAGGAGCGTGGCCAGGATCCGCGCTTCAACGGCAATCTGCAGGCCACGGCTGAAAAGCACCATGGCAAATACTCCATGTACGGCAAGGAAGTGAACGGCAAGCTGCTCAAGGGTCTGTAAATGGGCGCTTGATTAGGTCTGCCGGATGCAGGCTCAAGGCCAGCCCTGTAATCGGGGTTGGCCTTTTTTGGTGATCGGGGTGATCAGAGTGGGTGTCCGGCCAAGCCGCCGTTGAGCCGTCGGCGGTACGTTGCGCCCTGGACTCGGAGCTCAGGGTTTGGCAGGGCTGCACAAGGCCCATTGAATCCGCACTCAAACCTAGACTCGGAAAGCGCGGGAAGATCACTTCCCGACGGACGTAGAAAAGCCCGGCGAGCCGGGCTTTTGCAATGGCAGGGCTTGAAAGATCAGGCCATGAACAGGTAGTGATCCACGAGCAGGGCGAGAAACAGCAGGCTCAGGTGAAGCAGTGAAAAACGGAAGGTGCGGCGCGACAGCTCGTCCGAGTAATTACGGTACAGGGCCACGGCATAGGCGATGAAGCCTGCACCCAGAACGACAGCTGCGAACAGATACAGCCAGCTGCTCATGCCGTACATGAAGGGCAGCAGACCGGCCGCAAACAGCACAACGGTGTAGAGCAGAATCTGCAGGCGCGTGTATTCGCTGCCATGGGTCACGGGCAGCATGGGCAGGCCGGATTGGCGGTAGTCCTCCACGCGGTACAGGGCTAAGGCCCAGAAGTGGGGCGGAGTCCAGAGGAAGATGATGAGGAACAGAATCAGCGCCTCGGGGCCAACATTGCCTGTCATGGCGGCCCAGCCCAGCACGGGCGGCATGGCGCCAGAGGCTCCGCCGATGACGATGTTCTGTGGCGTGGCGGGCTTGAGAACCACGGTGTAGATCACCGCATAGCCGACAAAGGTGGCGAGTGTCAGCCACATCGTCAGCGCATTGGTCCAGACCAGCAAGATCGTGGCGCCAATCATGCAGAGAATGGCCGAGAAGGCCAGAGCCTGCTGACTGGAGAGTTCGCCGCGCGCCGTGGGGCGCCAGGATGTGCGCTTCATCTTGGCGTCGATATGACGCTCCACCAGGCAGTTGAAGGCCGCTGCTGCAGCCGCTACCAGCCAGATGCCGACGCAGGCAACGCCCATATGCACCCACTGATTGGCCGTGGGCCAGCCGGGAACGGCCAGCACCATGCCGATCAGGGCGCAGAACACGATGAGCTGCACCACGCGCGGCTTGGTCAGTGCATAGAACTGGCTGATTCGCGAGGTGTTATTCAACAAGGCTTCACTTTGACTCATGCAATCACTCTTTTACGCTATGCCTCAGGCTGGGCGGCGCGCCATTTCGGGCCCGGGGGCGGCGACGGCATTTGCGCGCGTCACGGCCAGACTCCAGACCACAATCGTTACCAGGGCCGCGGCTCCACCGGTGTGAAGCACGGCCGCAACCAGGGGCCAGTCCAAGACCACGTTGGACAGACCCGTCAGAACTTGCAGCACCGCAAAAAATCCCAGCAGCCGGCGCTGCTTGGCCAGTGCAGGAGCATGGCGCAATGCCCACCACAGACCAGCCAGTGCCAGAACCACCACATAGGCCGCCAGACGGTGGGTGTAGTGAATGGCGGTCAGCGCTTCGAAGCTGATGTGGCTGCCGTCCTTGAGCATGCCCAGAGGGCGCCAGATCTGCAGCGCTTCGGCAAAATTCATGGCAGGCCACCAGCTACCCTGACAGCCAGGGAAGGTCGTGCAGGCCAGCACGGCGTAATTGGTGCTGACCCAGCCGCCCAGGCTGACCTGGACGATGAGCAGCGCCAGGCAAAGCCACAGCACGATGCGCAAGCGTCTGGCGATCAGGGCCGGAGAGCGGCCAGCTTGCTGCTGGCTCAGGCCCGCTGCAGGAATGGCCAGCAATGCCAGCAAGCCGGTACCGCCCAGCAGGTGCAGCGTGACGATGGCTGGAAACAATTTCATGGTGACTGTCAGCGCTCCGAAAGCGCCTTGTATGCAGACCCATACCAGAGCCAGAGTCGGCCAGCAGGGGTTGGCAGCGCCTCTGAAACAGGCGTGTTGGCCCGTTAGCCTGGCTGCACGTGCCTGCTTCCAGCTCATGACTGTCATTGCAATGATGAGCACGCCGACCGTGGTCGCCAGATAGCGGTGAATCATTTCCACCCAGGCCTTGCCATGGGTGACCGGGCCGGTCGGCATGGCAGCTTGCGCTTCGGAGATTTGGGCATGCGCTGCGATAGGGCTGGCCGTGCCATAGCAGCCAGGCCAGTCAGGGCAGCCCAGGCCCGAGTCTGTCAGACGTGTGAAGGCGCCGAATAGAACCAGATCGAAGGTCAAGAACAATGTCAGCACGCATAGCGCCTGAAGGCGCCTGCCGGAACCTGTGCCGCGATTGCGCCACCAGACCCAGCATAAAGGTCCCAGGGCCAGCGCCAGACCAAAAGCCATCAGCTCCAGTGCAGGAGCCAGGTCGTATAGCTGTTGCTCTGTCATGCCACTGCTCCATGGGCCATCTTCCATTGCTTGGCCGCCTGCAATTCAGACAGGTCGGCGCGGTCAACGGTCAGGGCAAAATCGCAAAGGCAAAGTGGCATGGTTTGGCTGGGACGGTCAGTACTTGGCCAGTATTTACAGAAATTATTGAAGATCTTGGTCAAGCGCAAAACGAGAGAAAAACCTGCTTGCTCGTATCGAGCCTTGAGCGCTCCAGGGCCGGGACTCTGCTCGACGCTTGGAGCAGCAGTTGAATGCAGGCTCTTTGATCCCGCACAATTTTACCCATGTGATTTGAGGCTAGGCAGTCGTGACCTGAGTGTCCCTAACAAAGAGGAAGAAAGGCTTGCCCTCAAAACCCGGCTTTCGGGAAAACTCCGAGGCAAAAAATTGCCAAAATGCTCCGATTTTGAACGGAGGCTGCACAGCCTTGATGTACGATAGCCCAAGCTCACAGCCTGGAACTGTGAGCCTGTCAAAGACAGCTGCAGTCGTGGCTTCGTCGCAGACGCGGGCGTCGTTCAATGGTAGGACTCTTGCTTCCCAAGCAAATAACGTGGGTTCGATTCCCATCACCCGCTCCAGACTTTCTCAATTTAATCAAATGGTTATCTGTGCTGAGTGGTTCGCTGGGCAAAATTTTGGGCAAATTTGTCTGATTTAAAGTTGAGCGCTATGATTAGGGGGCGTGCGCAGAAGAGCGTGTCACGACACATTTTCTACGCTTACAACTGATGCCTATCACGGCCGCTCAGAACCTCATGGAAAAAGCCGCTCGATGAGCGGCTTTTTTGTCTCTGCGATGCGTGTCAGGTGCGCGGCGATTGCTGCCCTGCTATACCGCGTACATGTCGAACGTACGCTGCAGCTTGCTGCTGACCATGCTGCGCTTCTGTTAGCAACTCAAACTTTTCGAGTTCTACTCGATCTTGCTCACCGTTAAGCCAGCGCGCATACGTGCGCGTGAACATCTCAATGCTGTGCCCCATCTGTCCTGCAGCGTAGCCAATTTTTTGACCTGCCATTAGGCGCATCGTCGCGTTTGTGTGACGCATGTTGTATGGTCGGCGGTAGCGGATACCTAATGCGCGAAGTGTCGGTATCCAGTATTTGTTTCTTATCGACTTTTCTGAGTGCCATGGAAGATCGTCGTAAGGGTTCGTGAAAACGAACGCATCGTTGCCTCCCATAAACGTGAACTTCTTTTGGAGCCTCAGTAGCTCGATGGCTCGCTTGGTCAGCAGCACCATTCTCGATGAGTCCGTTTTTGTGCTCGCTTTGTGCTCACCAAAAACCAGCGCTTCGTGGACCTTGATTTCAGCTCTATTGAAATCCACTGAGCCCCAGCGCAGTCCGTACAACTCAGAAGAGCGCAGGCCTGTGAGGGACCAAAATTCAACGAGATTCGCAATGCGTTCGTCGTATCGTTCGCGCATGTACGAAACGATACTGTTGATCTCATTCAGAGAGAACGGATCGGCTTGCTTTTTCTGCCACTTTTTATGCGCACGAGCTGTAGAAACGGCTTCAGTGAGAATTCCATCCTGCACTGCCAGCGCGAGCGCCGAGCTGACAGCACTCAGGTAGTTGTTGAACGTTTTGCCGCTTAGCGCTGAAGCTTTTTTGCGCGCCAGTTGCAGATGTGACAGCGTCAACTTGTCGAGCGGAATGTCTGCGATCTTCACTTCTTCGACGCGAGCTTTCTTCCCTCTACCGACTGTGACTTCAATTGTTGTACGGCGCCAGAAATTGCAGCAAACAGCGTAGCCGCGCATTGTCGACTTTGCGAGATCTAGCGTGTTGAACCAATGATCAATTTGCTCGATGAGAGTCGGTATAGGCTTCGTTTCCGAAGTCAAATTTTCGGTTGCGAAATAGTTCTCGTGTTCGTACGTTCCAAGTCTGATGTCGGCCTTGATTTTTGTGACAAGCTGGGTTGCGTACATCACGTTCTGCAGAGTGGGGAGTAGAGCGCTGCCGTCCGGCGCATTCAGTCGTTGGATGACGCTTGTGCCTCGCATGTTTATACGGATGCGTATCGATGCGTCGCGTACTTCGACGCCTGGGATTGCCTTCACTTTTTTCACTGCTGTCGCCATGCTTTGCACTCCTGAAATCTAATGATATTTGTTGATATCAGATTGTCTAAAAAATCGAGAAAATCTCAAAAGCGACGCAGGCCGCGCTGCCAGCGCGCAACAGCTTGCAGATCAATGAAAATTTGACCATTTGGCGCACGGCTGAACTCGACAGTTGCAAGCCAGACTCCAGATTCGATCTTGCGTCGAATTGCTTTTTCAGTCAGTCCTGTCTGCGCTGCTGCCGCGCGGACCGTGACGAGGACCTGCAATTCAGGGATTGCCGCCAGAGGAGTGGATTTTTTTGTGGGTTTCATGACTTCAACGCTTTGATGTGTCGGTGACGAAAAGATGGGCAGGGCGGTGAAGGTGCCAGGAAGCTCAAGCCCTTCTACTGTGGATCTTTCTTTGCAACTCTTGAGGGCGCTCTGCGGGAAGCTGCTGCAGCTGGAGATGAAAACTGCTCAAGCAAGTGTTCATCGAGCTGCGTTGCGTCGAGATCCTGTGCTTGCACTATCTCAACGGGATTGACCGGACGTGCCTTGAGCTCATTGATTAAGCGGCGCATAGCAATCTCAATGAGCAAGTACGTCTGCCCATCCGCAACCGTTTTCAATTCTTGGTATAGCGATTCACGCAGTCTGAGCAGATGAGGCCGACGGCCACGCGTCTCTCCGCGTCCAACGACGACCAAACGTAGGCCTTGTTCATCAGCTCCCGCACCGGATTTTTTCTTTGTAGCCATGAGTCAGTACCTTTTATGAGTGTCGGGTGGTACTTTACGGTATCAGCTGCTATCAGCTCAGGACCAGGAGTTGCCCACTGTGATGTCGACAGAAGCAGGGATGTTGTACTGTGCAAAAACAGCATCTTCAGCGCTGAGCATCGCTCTTCGAACCTCTGCGGCCTCTCGTTGCGAACATGACTCTGGTACACACAGGACAAGCTCATCGTGAACCACATTCACGAGGTGCCGCCTGGTGCCGTGATCCATCGATGCAATGGCGCTAATGATGATGTCTGCGCCTGTGCCTTGACACGCGTAGCTCAGTAGCAGAAAAGGAGAGGTTGCAGTAACCTTCCTGCCGCTCAATGTGGCACCGCTGACAACCCGAGAGGTGGTGGTCTGAAAGACACCGTCATGCGCTTTCAGAAACAGTGTTTCCTTTGCCGCTGCGCTGAACGTGCTCTGGTACGAGTCGTGTAACAGAGCAATTTCCGGGTACATCTTGAACCACGCATCCCTTGCCGCTTGTGCCTCTTCAAATGTCCATGTGAGCCCATAAGCTAGCCGCCCGTATTCCCAGAACGATGAATCTTTCATACCGTAGAGCAGTCCGAAATTCTGAGCTTTGGCAGTGTCTCGTTCAACGAAGAGTCTGGACTTCAGTTCACAGCGTTCCTCGTCGCATAGTCCAGCAATGTACGCAGCGGCATTGCCGGTGAAATCGATATCTCCACGCTGCCGGACAGACTGCAATGCTGTGGTGAGATGGGGGTCAACGCCAGTCCTGAAGGCAGTTGCCAGCATTCCAGGGAGTCCAGTGCCTGCCCGCATTTTTTCTGCGAAACATGCGGCGATGCGCAGTTCGATTTGACTGTAATCGGCACTAATGATCACAGACCCTTCAGGAGCCGTCACAGCACTCCTGAGGCGCTGATCCATCGCCATAGAAGCGGGCCGTTTTGCTGTTAGCCGGCCTGTTACGGTGTCGTATCCGAATAGGGGGTGGAGCCGTCCATTCGGTGACACTGATGCAATCAAATCATCACATGACGCCAAGGTACGTCTTGCATCACACAGGTCACGCCATGCGGCGATGCCGGGTAGCGCTATAGCCCCCTTGTTTGATAGTGACTTTAGGCTGATGGATGGAAGGCCATTGTCACTGGCATCAAGCTCAACACCCGTTGATCTGGCGTACTCTCCGACTGCTAAGCGGATCTCATCAGTAGCTCCTCCGGACATAGCGGATAGACGTGCCTGGATTTCGTACAACGACGGGATGTGCTCAACTACAGTACTTGCAGCCTTGGCAACTACCGCCGCCGCATCACATCTAATCGATTCCAGGCGGTCAATATCAACTGGCATCCCATTGCAGCTGATCTGTACCAACTGTGTCGGCAGGTTCGTCGCGCAAACTTCCCAGCCACGGTTCATCATGACTCTGTGTGGATCCGCATGGCCCAACACTGCATTTCTGTAGTGCCATGTGCTTAGCGGCGCGACGGACCATGCTCTGTCGTGGGCAGCTTTAACTGCGCGAGCATTCATGCCAGCCCCATGCATGATGGCTTCCAGCGATGTGGGTGGGGATGACTTTTTATGCGCTTTCACAAGCGCTGCGGCGGCTTGTTCGATGACCGCGCGCCTTGAAATGTCGTAGATCCGATCCGGATCTACGTACCTGACATGCCAGAGAGGGTCGTAGACCGCTGCTGGCGCCATGTTTGCGGCCCTTGCAGTACTCATAGCCCATGTGAGGAGCTCAGCTGCGTTGTAGCAATAAAGGTTTTTGGAATTGATGCTGTCTGATATCAATGAGGTGACGGCTGATGCGTCTAGCACATCAAGATCCCACACCATCACATCACCGCCTGGCAGCCCAACAACCCATGCCCTCATTCTGGTAGTGCTGATCACGCCTGGTATGTATCCAGCAGCATTAGCGAGCTTTCTATAACGATCCCAATTGCATCCAGGGCCGATCTCCGTGCTCTTTCCAACAGCCAGCGTTCGTGCGCTAGGTGCTTCTGCCGTAGCCCTGAAAGACAAGCTCAAAAAATCTGCTTCACTGATTTTTTTTCGCATCTCATCTGTGTATGCGACAAGGAATCCTGTGTTTTCAAAAACGAAATCCTTCTCGCTCGCGAAAAGTATTCGTCTGCGACGTTCTTCGATATCGATAACATCTTTCGTTGCCGATATTATTCGCAGTGGAGAAGCGTTTTTCGATGACGTAATATTGTCTCGTTGACGCCTGATGCGTTCGATATCGACACTTGACATTTCGTTGGCATTAATCTGATCTTTTCTCATTTCATTTTTAGAAAAAATTTTGCAGATATTGGCAGGAGGTAATATAATTAACCGAATCATACAAAGATGATTTGTATTTAACTAGGTTATTTACTCCGCAGTGGATCAGCACTGTTTAACCCCGGTAATATGCAGTTGCCGGGGTTTTGTTTTTTCGGCACATTTGAATGGTGAAATCGCCAAGCAAGATTTTATCTTGCTGGCGTTGATGCATGTGGTTCATTTCGATGAAATGGCCGCAACGCTTGAATATCTGTTGTATTCGCGATCGTTTGCCGCGAGCGAGGTCACGGGCCTACGTTTTGCGGCGTTACTCTTGATATTCAATTCAAGCACCCGTCGCGTAACCCCGCCGATTGATTGTGGCGTTCTTGTGGTTGCAATATAAGGGCTCTTCTTGAGCTGTTTTTTGAACGTGCTTTCATTATCGAAATTGTTGTTGATCAATTTCAGTGCTGAGGCGGGATGAATGTACAGCATCGGATTGCTGGACAGTTTTACGAATTTCCCATTTCTGTTAACGATGGGAATGAAAACGCGCATGCCATACAAGCCAAGCGCATTCTGATATTTACCCAGACGGCCCGTCTGTGCCTCATTCCGAGCCTCTTCAACTACCGTCGCGACGGTGTATGCAGCCCCTTCAGCATAGATATGTGAGGTCATGAGAGTATCGATAATGTCGTTGCTCGACATCGCATCATCAATACGATCGCGCTGGTCATCCAGTTCGATGGATTTAAGCAGATCTGCTGCCGCTTGCTCGCTCAATGAACCGTCATTCATTGCGACCCAAGAGGCAGCGATCAGTGGAGTAAAAGTATCGAGGAAGCGACTAGATCCACGCATAGACTTTCGCAGTTCCTTCTCTGCTGCGACGAGTCGTGGCCAAGAGTTAATCATTCGCATGAACATCCTGCGACCAAGTCTTTGAACTTCTCGTTGATCCAGAGGCTCCTTGCTTGCCAGCAAATGCACCTCCGCGTCACTGTCATGACGAGGGTTGATTTCTATGCAAAGAAAACGAGACTCATCAGCGGCTGTCATCGAGGGTGAGGTGACACCGGCAACCATGCCCATTGAGCGCAGCAAAAACCTTTTTGCGTTGTGCGTGGCTGTCCCTTTGATGCCTACAGTTCCGTCTGAGCAACTACGTAAGAAAGTCAGGAGATCCTTAACTTTCTCCGCAGCCTTTTCAGTGTTGGACTCGGATTCGCCCACGATCACGGCGATCGCATCCTGATTCAACCCCTGCATGATGCCTGCAGCGGAGCTCTGGGCGCCCTCAAGGTAACAGCACGCTTTACCTAGCAGGTTTTTGAAGGCGAGTTGCAGAGTAGATTTTCCGGAGCCGGGAGGCGCTGTAAGAGATGCATGTGGGCGCCACGGAGCCGCTGCGGCAAGGTAGCTGAGCATGAGCCAGCCATACATCAGCGTCCTGTCTGACAGGCTGCGAAAATTCCATGTGCCCATGCCATCGAAAATAAACTGTGCATCTTCAGTCGTGCCAACCTCAGATTCAGGTGTGATACCTAGAGGTATTGACGCCTGATAAATGCGATCGTCCTCGTTCTGGATGCGGTCTGCTGAAGTGCCGTCGGCGTTCCAAAAATGTTCAGCACTATTGATGGAGATACCGCCGTTCGCATTCATCCAGACACCGGAGCCGCACAATGAGTCGGGATTGAACACGCCGGCATTCCAGCACCTCTCAACAAGATCACCCCCCATGCGAGTGAAGTTGACTGTGATGGCGCCATTTTTCGGGTTCACCTCCCCGTATTCCGCTTCACAATATTTATAGCCACCTACGATATTCATCAATGACGAGGCCGATGTAATCGCGTTGGCGGTCAGAGAGAAAACTCTACTTTTAGCTCTAGACCACACAAAATTTGACTCATCTTTGTATCCAAGAGCATCGTACCCGCCGCCACTCCTCGCTTGGATGCGGCGCAATTCTGAATTCCAAAGGTGGCGTAGCATACCGCGTACGCTCTCCGCGCCCGCATTGACGATCCAGTCATCGAGACCTTGTTTTTCTGAGAGCTTTCTGCGGCCATCTCGCGTGGTTTTTGCGGGTACATGTGCATACATTACGGGAATGGCGATGCTGCATTTGAGAGCACCCGTAAAGGCGTTCATTGCATTTGATACCAGTACGTTTTCGCTCGCATCACTATCAGCCAAAACAATCACGCCCGTGGCGCACATACTATGAATCGTCTCAATGATTTCATTTGCGATAGTGCTGTCAGCTCCGAGTGAGCCAGATCCATCGGACCACATCGTGACGCCTGGGATGGCGATAGTTGGCACTCCAATGGACGTTGCTGAGATCGCTTTGAATTCACCTTCAGTGATGACGATGAACTCTGCTCCAAGAGCACTCAGCTCAGCGGCCCCATGGGGGATGTAGGGTATTGCACCGGCTCCTGTGCGTCCGATGTAACGCTGGCGCTTTTTTCCAATCAGTTCTGCGTCTGTTCGAGTGTCAAATACCCTGAACCGAACATGCTGAGTCCCATCTTCATTCATATACGGGGACCCATCAATATTCATATAAGGAATGCGGATAGCATCACCGTACACTCCACCCGTCATACCCAACGCAGACGCGGCTGATGCCGCTGCGACTGTTTCGAGTTGATTTTGGTTAGCGGCTTTAGTGTCAATGGCTCTATCTGCCAGCGACTTGGCATGTTCATTAGTCAGCATGGTTGTACTCCGTTTAATGCAGTAATGATCGATGTCTGTGTGCAGCAGCGTTAATCGATCTATGTGACTATTTTGAACACAATTTTTCTGCTTGTGCGAAAACAGTGGATTTTTAAACCTAATTTTTTGCAGACATCCAAACGGAGTCGAAATACTCGAAAGGGTAGAGATGCGTTGTGCGTGAAAATTTTCGGTATTACGGTTCCACCAGAGATCGTAAATAAGTCTATCAAGGTTAAATTTAGCCGGTACAGCCAATATTTCTTGGATTCTTACGGTTTTACGTTGGCCCAACCTCTTTGAATAAAATACTAGAAGTCTATTAATTAAATATTTCTCTTACATGACGAGGAAAGATATGTGTAAAACCGTAAATATGAATCCTTAAAGGTGAAAACCAAGCATCTAAGCCAGAAATCACAGCTTTGTGAAATTTACGGTCCTGTTTTTGTTTTTACGAAAAGCGTAAATGCGTGAGCTTCAACTAATATTGCTCGCCAAGACGCTGGCACCTGCTATCAAAGGTACGGCTTGAATGCTTGTGCTTGGACGGCAACGATGGAGGATAGGTTCCAAGGAACGGTATCCCCTTGCTGAACTGGGTTTATTGATGGAACTTTAGAACTTCCTGCAGCACATCCTTGTTCGCTTCTTCTGCTGCTATTGCGCGAGCGTAGTGTGCGCCGTCTCTGACCATCGACAGCTCATTTTTCAAAAGCATTAGTGTACTACTGGGCGTATCGTATTCAACGTCGATGATGTCACTCCGAAGCTTAGCGTTTTGCAAACGTCGCAGCATTATTGCGCAGCCCCAATCATCAAAGTACGATGTCCATTCAAAATCATCGGTGCTGCACACGGAAGTTTCGAATTCGAGATTTAAAAGAGGATCCGGGTTATCCAAAAGTGGTGCAAAAACTTCGCGAATAGTCAGTCTTGCGCGCACGATTTTGACTTCGAGATCGAGAGCCGCTTCATCCTCGAAATGATCTTTGGGGTACAGCGCAAGTACGGTACGCCGTGCCGTTTCTAAGCTAGCCATACAAGCTCTCATTCACCAAAAATATTTGTTGCACAACTACTTCGCCTGCCTTGCAAGGTGGGCGCGTACGCTAATTTTCTTCAATGCAAAACTCCTTGTCGTGAAGTGATAAGCATGCCAAGTTGCTCCTGTAACTGGACTCTGGACTGCCCAGGTGCGCGATCGAAAAGCTCCATGATGCTGTCGTTATCGAAGATGTCGAACTCGACGCACAGTACACGAACTGCAATTCCGTTGACGACAAAAAGCACGTCAGCACAGTGCTCGAAGACATACCCAGACTCTTCGTAAGTGAACTTTACGCGTGCGACCCTTGCATCATCTTCGATGTTCATGATCTGGAAGTTGAATGGCATTGTCAGGTCCCTAAAATATCTTTCAGTGTGTTGCATGCTTGGCGCTTGGCCTGGATTGCCGGCTCTAGCGCTTTCATTTTAGAAATGATGCAGTTTCGTTCTGGGAAATTTCTGAGCTGCATCACTTTCTCTAGAAGGCCTGATTCTTCTTCTAGTCGCTTTACAAGCACGTCTGTCAGTTCAAAGCGTACTTCTTTTATATTTACGGATGCTGGATTTATTTTTACGTATAGTAAATCTTCACCAAAAATAGCCAGGGCTTCATCTTTCACTCTGAAGCGTTCGATCGCAATAGCTGTGTATATACGCATAGCGACAGAATTTGCTGTCGCTATGTCGAGATGATTGAAATTCATCCGAATCGCTCTGTCTGTAATGTGTCGAGGCACAGCCGCCGTGTTCGCGCTCGCACCGTTTCGTAATTGGCTATACAACATACAAAATGCCAATTTTGCAGCACAGACATACAAAATTCGCTCTATGCGATTTAATGTGCTTGCGCTCAGCTGGACATCAGTGCGTTTGTAAAACGTTCCATGATTGTTCGTCGCGCCATCAGTCAATGACTGTGCGTGAGTAACCCGTACGCGCAGTCCGTGCACTTCAGCTGCTTTAATGGCATGCAGCACACCATCAATAATGAACTCCGATGGGCGGTACTCATCGGGATGGCTGTAGTTTTTGATGCTAATGTTGTGTGTCATGCAGAGAGTGTTTACGCTTTAAGATTTTTTTCAAAATCCACTATCTGCTTGCAGTTGGTGCAAGCACAACAGCTGGATTTTGTTGAAATCAAAAATCGTGATACATGCTGATGTCGTACTAACACAACCATCGTAATGATGTACTTAGCGGCTCACCACTACGAACTTTCCAGACTGGTGGATTAGAGATCGTCAGTACAATCTAAGAAGCACCTGCGAAAGCGGTTCTACTCAACCTCGTTCACATTAGATGCTCTCGCATCGAGATTGCGTCGACGACAACGGATCTACCCATGACAACCTACAGCGAACTTCTGGCTAAAAAAGCAGAGCTGGATCGGCGCATTGCTGAGGCCCTTTCCACAGAAAGAACAGCAGCGCTGACCCAGATCCGAAGCCTGGTTGAGACTTTTGGATTTACTCTTCAGGAGGTTTTCCCGCTACCAACGATGCCCAAAAAAGCCCCCGCCAAATACTACGACCCCAGCACGGGCAAGTCATGGAGCGGCCGAGGCAAGCCTCCAAGCTGGATCACTGACAAAGACCGTACTCAGTTCGAAATCGATACCACTCCAAGGTATGACTTCAGCGGCCCGCGCGATGAGTCCAACCCGTTTCCAGTGCAGTAAGCGAAGCCCTAGCCAATGAAAGGCAAGCGACCCAAGAGGTCACTTTTTTCTATGTGCGGAGCACGGAGTGCTCCATTTCGGTTTCCAACGGGCTTGTAACGGTAAGCGCTGGCGCTCTGCGGATGACGAGCAGTGAGCGGCGTTCGCTGAGTCCACAGCCCATCATGGGGCGCACCAGCTCGCGCCGTGCAGGTGCGCTCGCCACCTTTCCTCAACGCTTTTTTCGTCACCTCGTTCTCCAACATGAACTCGGCCAGCTGCCGCTTGAGACGGGCGTTTTCAAGCTCTAGCTCCCTGAGCCGTTTTTGCGTCTGAGGCGCTCATGCCGCCGAACTTGTTACGCCAGAGGTAGTAGCTGGACTCAGAGAAACCGTGCCGACGGCACAGCTCTGTCACTGGCAGCCCAGACTCCGCTTCTCGCAGGAAGCCAATGATCTGTTCTTCTGTAAATCTCTTTTTCACGTCCAATCTCCTGTCTTCGGGATTGGACTCCAGAGTCAGACGCTACTCAAATTCGGGGGGCGTCGATCAGTCAAATACTGGAAGGTCTCAGAGCTTAGTTTTTGATAGCGATGCCTTCCTGTCTCGATGAATAGGCGGGCAAAGGCCTCCCAGTCGTACAGAAAAACCAATACATCCCCGTTCGGTGTCCCTAAACAGGTACTGCCTCTGGATGACTGTCGCCAGAAATCAAAAAACGGAAGTTGGGCAATCTTAGATTGCAAAACATATCTTCCATCTATGACTTGAAGGCCGAAATAGGTGCGTTGTGTGACAGGCTCTGTTGTGGTGGCTTGAAGCATGAAGATTGAACTTGAAACACAGCTGCGTTGTGCTTGTTTCCGTCTCGGCTTCCGGCACTCAGGTGTCGTCAGAGCGAGCATCGGGTTGATTAGTGCAACTACTGTTGTGGGAGCCAACGTACTGAAATGTGCGCGCACAGCATGCAGGATAACCGGCTTTCTATGAATGGTCCTTCTTTGAGAAGGGGTGACCAATCAAACTGCGTGTGGCTCGCAGGCGCTGCTTGCCCGCACGTTTGGCAATATCCATAGGGCTGATGCGCACCGCCGGGCGAAATGTTCCTAGCCACTCTTCTTTACCCAGGGCTTTTATCACTCGAATGAACGAGTTCAATCGTCCGCCAGAGCCGCTCTCTAATGAACGAATTGTTTGCTCTGAAATTCCGGCTCTGAGAGCGATATCGTGCATGGTCAGATTTTGACGAAGGCGCTCGGCTCGAAGCTGTTCACCCAGCGCTATCTCAAGTTCATCGGGCGTTTTGAAGAGCTGCATAAGCTATGAAAATTTGTAGGTTACCTTGGTAATTTCAAACTAACCTATGAAATTTGATAGATTGTGAACTGTCTGAGATAGTTGTTGCGCTGGCGTTCATTGATCGGGCTGAGCACAAATGAATCCGGGAATTTCCCCTGAGTATTCATCAACAAACTTCTGTGACTTTGAGGTTTTGGAAGGTTTGCCGGCCTTGAACTCGCCTTTTTCAATCGGGTTGAAATTCTTTGGCGCTAAAAAAGTGTATTTCACGATACCTTTTTGATCCGTGGTCTTGTGCGTAATGATAACGGGCCCATCATTTTTATTAGCGCATTTAAAATCTTCAAACTCAGTTTCACTCATGCCTTTAGCGGTCATCGCTTTGTCTTTTGGCAGGCTGGTCGGAATTCTGTAGTGCGCTGGATTGGCTGCCAATGCGACGTTTGCAGAGGCTAAATACGCAAATGCGATCAGTAGAGTTTTCATGAGATGTTTTTTTGATTCTAATGGATGGATGTTTAAGAAGTAATCTACGCTTTCAGAGCACGGACGTTGGAGATGTAGGTGTCAAGAGTTTCCTCGATCTGCTTGTTGAGTCTCCGAACTCTCTGTATTTTCGGAATACAGAGAGTGAATATATATATCAAAGTAACAATCGCTGCGATCCAAATGCTGGATGTAATGATTAAAGTAGCCAGCCAAATGACGATGGTCAGTATGATTCCCAAAAATCTGACATGATGAACCTTGAGGTCATCATTAATTCTTGCCGGATATCGTATTCTTGTATATTCATCAGCGTTGTGATTGAAAACGCCGCAGTTGACGGTTTTCTGTGTTTCACGGTTGGTCGCTGTGATAAACGTAGCACTTTGACCCGTGCGCAGTTTGAGATCAATATTTGTGAGAGAGATGGATTTTTCTATTCCAGAATCCAGCATCATCCAAATATCGTGATGAGAATTTACTTCCGACGTGATCTTTTCACCTGGGAGATACGATCCACCTACGTTGACGCCACGCATTGGATCGACTTCACTGCTGACCGTCACTGTTTCATGCTTGCGTTGATCAATCACGGTGCCGCGGAAGTGCTGAAAATCAATATGCTTGCCTCTGAACTCAATGGTTTCCATATTTCCTCTCTGTTTATTTCACATGCGATGGGCTTGAGGGGATGCCTGCGGGCAGGAGGCATCCTTAGACCCGTCTGAATAAGGTGCTCGGGAAGAATCGATGTGCCTGGGCTTGCGTACCAAGGCGCCCAGGCATGGCTGCGTTTACAGCGTTTTGGGCCTGGCTTGACTGGACGCTTGGGCGCCCGCCTGGGTCAGTGCATCCGTGATGTCGGTGAGCTGCAGACGCTTGGCCTCAGCCAGTGGAGTGATCAAAATGTCGTACAGCGCAGGCATGGGGCTGGCGTTTGATTTGGTCACCGTCATCAGTCTTGAGGCAGCATTGACATCTGCACTTTGGGAGATCAGGGCTTTGACAGCGGCTGAATTAGCCCCCCATACCGCAAACATCATGGGCGTGGCATGTACTTCCAGGAGCTGAGCGCTGTTGCCTGCTGCCCCTGCCTGCTTGGCAATGACGTTGATATCGATCTTGCCTGGCGATTCGGGACCTACGCCTTCAGCGGCATAGAGCCGGCTCAAATCCTTGCCATCAAACACAAGACCTTCGCTCTTGTTCAACATGGCTGCATGCGCATTGCCGGAGATCAGCAGCTCTTCTAAGCAGAACGAATACTGGCCTTCACCTTCTGCCTTACTGAGCTTGATGGGTGTGTCGGAAATTTGGGTCACGATTGCCATGGCTTTCCTGTTGCCATCTGAGATAGTCCGACAAATATCGGCTTGGGACATGGAATAGGCCAGCTTGGCCAAGGCTTCGACAGGAGGCACTGCTTGCTCCAGTTTCTGAATGATGCGGCTGGTGTCCTCTTTGGTTTGCAGACCCACGTCATGAAGCTGCTGCAGGTTGACTGCTTTATTTGCGCTGTATGCAGAGTAGATAGCTCCTACGCTCAGCACGAACAAGATGATCGAGAACACCTTGTCATGGCGGGCAGTTCTGATTCCTTGGCGCACGCTGCCAAACATACTGGTGGCTTGCTTGCCAAGAGCCGCTCTGCCGGAAAAATAGAGAGCCAATCCGATGGCAATCAACCAGGCCAGCAAGGCGATCAGAACGCTGGCTTTGCTGGCGAACAGGTGCCCGAAGATATTGGAAAAGATTCCGACCAGTGTGCATCCGGTCAGCATGACGGCATTGAGTGCCGTCATGCGCTGAACATTCATGGTTTGGGTGTGATCATCCATGGGGGAGTTCTGAAGAGGCCACGAATTCAAATCAAGGCGTGTATTGCTTGTATTTCCGATGTTTCAGTCCTGCAGGCAGAAATACTTCTGTCCTTGTAGCGCCAGAACCTGCTTTTCCATGGAATGTTTGGGATCGGTGATATCCGCTATCCCTGCATAAGCTTGGGAGAACGTTGAAACCTTGAAGGCCAGCCGCCCGTCTGTCAGTGACAGTAGTTCATCCAGCTGTGCGGGCTCGGCTGGGGCGGCGCACTGAATATGTTGGCCGGGGTTCGGGCTGGAATTCGTCGAGGCGACGGATGCAACTTCAGAGGCTGTTGCTGCGATAGCGGTAATCGAGCTGGCGGTCAAAACGAGAGCTGTCAGAGCATGCAAAGGCTTCATCACGTACTTCCTGAAAAATAAGCGCCAACAAGGCGCAGCTTGAGAAACCGGCAAAGCTATTGCCGGTGCGCAGAGATTCAAACCATGAAAAAAATTCGCTTTGCAGAGAAGCGAAATAGGACTGCTCAAGCTGCAGCTGAGATCGCCTTTGTTCGTGGATGGCGATCACCACAGCGTGCAGAGAGCGGCACTCTTGTCAGTTGCTTGGAAGAGGGCAGATCAAGGCCAACCGTTGTTGATCTCAATGCTCTTTGACTGACGTTCGGCATGTCTTCTCCCGGTTGCTCTTGAGGTGTTTTGGAATGTGTTTTTGGTAATCATATACCGTGAAACTAAATCCCGTGGATTCTTTTCACGCAGAGCAACACCATCAAGAGATGGTTAGAGCGAAAGAATCACTGAAGAACAAGGTCCCAGAACTCGTGCGTTTTGGAGAGGCCGTAAGAGCTAGAAGAAAAGCGTGTGGCTACTCACAGGAGGCATTTGGCGATGCATGCGGCATTGATCGCAGCTACATCGGGGGGATAGAAAGAGGTGAGCACAATTTGGCCTTGATCAACATCCTCAAGATCATTGCGACCTTGAATCTGCAGCCGTCGGAGTTTTTTGAAGCACTAGATGGTCCGACTCCTGCTGCTTTAGCCGAACGTAAAAGCAAATCCAAGCCCTGATAGGTACTTCAGAGCAGTCTGCTCCTGACCGTGAGCACCAGAAATCAACACGCGCAGGCATTCAGTTTCTGGTGACGGTGCGTGGAAAACCAAGAAGCGCGGTGCTGAGCGGCGCCGTCAATGGCGCAAAAGTGCATCTGGGCTGTGATGCTGATACTTTGCAGATTCGAGCCCGTGACCACCACGTAGTGGGCGATTCACCAGTAGCTGCCGAGCTACTCGCCCAAAAGCCGAGCCATGAAACGGTTGCCAGCTTCACGGGCGATGCAGCGTACAAAACGCAATATGTGCACGAGGCCTGTCATAGGCGAGGAGCCATCACCATCATCCCTTCCTCAAGGTTGCACGGCAGAGGAAAGGGCAGCATTCGCGCATGCGCATCGCAACGAGGCTGTCAAGGCGTGCTAGCAGCTTGACCGTGCTATCTGGAAACACTGGAGCGGCTACCGCTGAGGGCACTCGTGGAGACGGGGATAAATTGTTTCTGAGAAAGTGATGGCCAGGCTCGTGTGAGCGGCCTCAATATCCGTGCATCCACCCTCAACCGATTCACAAAACTGGGAAACCGCCCAAGGGGGCCGTGGCATAGCTGTACCTGAGGGTTTGAGGGTTCGTTCCCAGATGGTCTTATGCAGCAGGGCCTGTCTGGGCAGCATGCTGACCGCACATGATTTCTGAATAGGCAGCTATCGTGGCTTGCATTGCTCTCTCAACTTATCCGAGAGCTCGGCAACAGTCTCCGGCTCAGAGAGTCCTTTGTGCCCGTTGGTCAGCACAAGATGCTTAGAGGCTGGGCCAATCCATCCTTCGTCGTCATCATCCAGCGCAACCCAGCCAGTCACTTCACGGCGTGTGGCGTCGGCCAACACTTGTGCGCCTCGGGTCATGGCATCGAACTCAAACTTGTTCATGGCGCTGTGAAAGGTTGCACCAATCACTCGTGAGCGCAGAGCGTCGGGAAGGTAGGCCTTCGCCTGGGAATAGCTTAATACACGTACCCAAGAAGTAGACAGAACGATGGCGACTTCAGGGTACGGCGCGAGTGCTTCAACTAGGATGCCTGAGTTTTCGAACAAGCTATGTCCAGCTTGGTCAACACTAAAGTGCATTCCGCCTCGAGGGGAACGGTAGACGGGCTCCGGGTGCAGGACGCCGTCATAGTCAAGATAAAGAATCGCTTTCAATGCCGTTCAATCGATATTTCAGCCGCGTTCGTCAGGCTCTTGGAGGCCATGCATGTGTGGCTTCTTACGCCACAGGATTGCACCGCTCTTTTTGCTCGCAATGTTCAGGCTGCTGAAGTCATTTGAGTCCGTTCATACGCTAGCCAAATCTGTTCTGCCGTATCAGTCCACTCGGTAATGCCCGAATTGGCGGCTAAACGCTCCCATACATGGCATGCATCACGATCATTACCTGGAGGCACTGAGAGTTGGTAGGTACAACCTGAGTGAGTCACCGCTGTCAAAGACGTCGGGTTGAAATGGGAAACGGCAGAGGTCACCCGGCCTTCATTGTTTTGGAGGCAATAGCCGACTAGATCGTGCTGTTGACGTCAGCCATTTGAACTTCGATCATTTGCCAGCGGATCAATGTGAATTCTGGTTGGCTATCAACAGGAGCTACGTTCCAAACGCTCATGATGCAGATGTTAGAAAGAAAAGGGCGATAGATGGTCAATGAACTGGGAGCCAACCTGGAACCCACAACCTTGCCTGTGTTCGTGTCTCCGCTATCGATTGCCGAAAAGTCAAGCAGATGAAACCAGGGAAGAGGGTTCAGCCCCATGGCCGCTATTAAGTTTGAATGGAAATCATATACCGTGAGATTAAATGCGGTGAAGCTTTCGGCCTAAGCCCAGTGAGTCGACCCTAATTACGCAGAGGTGGACCCGGAGGATTGCGTACTTTCTTGATGGGTAAAACGGGGCTGCATCTTCTCGAGATCGTCCCCTGAGTCCCCGGACACAGTCCATCGTTTCTCTTTCACATAGGCAGGTGTTCACAGGGGGGCGAAGAACTTCCCGTCGAGCGCTGGATGCGGGGCTGGCTCTCTTGATCCCCATCTCACAATGAGCTTCTTGGGCTGCTTACGGTATTTCGTAAGCTGCGAACTGGTGGCGACGACTCATTGCTGCCGTGCAATCATTACCAGCAGATGTCTCCTGTGCAGCGATTGCTGTCTTGCACTTAACCAAACTCGATGCCCGAAAGCCGACCTACAAAGTTTTGATCATGGAACTGATCGCAGACAGGCCCGCCAAGAAAATCCTGCGCTTGTAAACTGCTTTGAAAGAAGGATGCAGGGAGTGCTAAAAATATGGCGAAGCAGGGATCTGTAGGCCCCTCCAGGAGCGGCGACCAGTTCCATTACCAATGGGCTGCTCGACAATGTCTGGGGCTGCTTGCCGGGGCAGATGGCCTAGTGGCAGTGGCGATTGAAGGAGCGTCGTTGGACGAGGGGGATGCATCTACGAGCGTCGGTGAAGAGGTAATTGATGTCGCCCTTTACTACGGAAGCGAGGACATCATGGCGGCAAGGTCCATCCGCTATATGCAGCTCAAACACTCCACCAAGAAAGCTCATACCCCTTGGACAGTAAGCGGCCTCAAAGGGACTATTGAGGGCTTCGCAGGGCGTTTCAAGGAGTTGGAGGCAACGCTTGGCTTGGATGTCCTGACGAAGAAAGTCCAATTCACTTTTTTAACGAATAGACCCATAGATGGGGCTGTTCTTGAAGCGATTGCCGATATCGGTGCGAAATCGACAGTACCGAGGCACCGTGAAATTGACGAATTGCTGAAACGCTACGCGGCGTCAACCGGCTGCAATGTATCGAGCTTCTTTACCACCTTCTTGGCTGAGGCTGGTGAGCCAGATCTATGGGAGCAGCGTAACCTTCTCAACCAGGATCTGAAAGCATATCTGTCCGAGCCGGATACTGAGGCTACGCTCCAACTGAAGGAACTGGTCACCCGCCGAGCAAGCGAGGAGGGAGAGAAAGACCGCTCAATCCGGCTCTATAACGTACTCCGCGCACTGCGGGTGACCGAAATCGATCTCCTACCGGCGCCCTCATTGATCTCGGAACCGAAACAGGTGCTGCCCCGAGCACAACAGGCAGACATCCTTTCCACGCTTCTCACCACACAACGTCCGGTGGTCATCCACGCTGATGGTGGTGTAGGAAAGTCAACTCTTTCTGCTCACCTAGCTCGTGCCATTCCTGCTGGGTCGGTGGCGGTACTGTATGACTGCTTCGGTGACGGGACTTATCGCCAAGCGTTGAAGTATCGCCATCGATACCGTGATGCCCTCGTTCAGATTGCGAACGAGCTCGCGGGACAACAACTTTGCCTGCCATTGATTCCTTCCGGTGGAACGGATCCCAAACAGTTCATGCGGGCCTTCGTCTCTCGGCTCAAACAAGCTATTGATCTCCTTAGAGCCCGTACGCCTCAGGCGAGCCTTTGCATCATTATCGACGCGGCCGACAACGCATATATGGCTGCGCAAGAGATCGGTGAGCGTGCCTTTGTCCATGACTTGATCAACACGGATATGCCCGACGGGGTGCGGCTGGCATTCACATGCCGATCACACCGCCAGGGTCACCTGAGAGCTCCGCTGGACGCCACGGTGATCAAGCTGGAGCCGTTCTCCAAGGCTGAGACTGCCACGCACCTACGACTGAGCTATCCCGAGGCAACGGACGCAGAGGTCGCAGAATTCGCTTTTCTAAGTAGCGATAACCCGCGCGTTCAAGCACTGGCGATGGAGGGAGCCCCACCAATTGGCGACATGCTGAGGGCCCTGGGGCCAACACCCACAACGGTCCAGCGTGCGATAGGAGGCCTGCTGACCAAGGCCATCGACAAGCTGAAGGCCGAGTGGGGCCCGACAGAGGCGAATCAGATTGACCTCATCTGTAATGGCCTCGCGGTGCTCCGGCCGATGGTGCCGATATTCATCTTGGCCCAGATCGCCGAAGTTCCTGAGAGCGCCGTCCGAACGTTTGCCACAGAGTTCGGGCGGCCGCTGTTTGTCAAGGACTCAGGTCTACATTTCATGGACGAACCAGCAGAGACTTGGTTCAACGAGACATTCAAGCCCGATGCGGCCTCGCTCGATGCGTTTCTTGCGAAGTTGAAGCCGCTCGCAACGACCAGCTCTTACGTAGCTGCTGCGCTGCCGCAGTTGCTGCTGTCAGCCGGCCGGATGGACGAATTGATCGCGCTGGCACTATCGAATGAAAGCTTACCGGAACTCAATCCTCTGGAGCGACGAGATGTCGAGCTACAACGACTGATGTTCGCGCTTAGGGCATGTTTACAGCAGGGGCGTCACGTTGCAGCAGCCAAGCTTGCGCTCAAGGTCGGTGGCGAGGTGGCTGGTGAAGCACGCCAGAACACGCTAATCCAGCAGAACACTGACATTTCTGGCGTTCTGCTTGCGGCCGATCGCATCGAAGAAATGGTCTCTCGGCGCACATTTGGAGGCGGATTCCATGGCTCGCATCACTCGTACGAGGCAGTGCTGCTCGCCGGAAATGATGACCTCATCCCTGAAGCGAGAAGCAGATTGCGCATGGCCCGAGAGTCGTTGATCGCTTGGAGTAAGCAGTCATCCAAGCATAGTCGGGACGAGAAGATTGAAGACGCTGATATCGCTGAGTTCGCTCTCGGTACACTGAGATTGCGAGGTCCTGTCGAGGCCGCGACATTCCTGAAAGCATGGCGCCCCAAGCCCACTGTACTGAGAACCACAATGCTCGTGGCCTCCCGACTTGTGGACGTTGGCGACTTCAAGCGGCTCGATGAACTCGCAGAGCATGCCAAGGGGGATGTATGGATGATGCTGGGCCTGGCTACAGAGGCAGCCCGTGTCGCACATCTTTTACCGATGGAGCCGGTGCGCCATCTGATGGGCATCTTGGTCGACCCTAAGGTCAAGTTGACCGAGGTAAATGTCTCATGGAACTCTGAAAGCGGCGTATTGAATGGAGTCCGGTCTGCAATCACGCTAGCACTCAAATGCCTGCCGCGCGACTATGCGACTTGGGCAGAGACGTTGCGCCGGTATTTGCCGTTAGATCCGCCTCACCAGTTCCATGACTTCGACGCCGAGCGCGCGACGTTTGTCCAAGCCTATGCTTTGGAAGCCGCGCTGCGTGGCAAGCGGATTAAGTTGATTGATCTTGCACCAAAGGAGGTTCGTGCTGAACTCGAGGCAAAGAGGTCTTCATTCAAAAGCCAACAAGCCTCCCGGCTAGAGCATGTGACAGGAGGCGTCCTGCCCTGGTTCATCTTGGCCGCTGAGATCGCCTGTGGCCGTGTTCCAGCCAATCTTGAGCGCGAAATTGAGCTTGCACTAGAACACACGAAATCTGCTTCTTCGCGCGACTATCAGCGGAACTTTAATTTGGAGAAGGCAGCTGCCATCGAGTGGGTGCAAATCCTGCGCGATGCAGGTCCTATTCAGCCAGCTCAGGTCGACGCGCTGTTGAAGTGGGTCGACAAGAACGACCGGATCTACTCTAGCACTCTCACGAGGATGTGCCGCGTGAGCGCGCGGACAGAAGGTCTGGAGGACCTCTCTCTACAACTCAGCTCCAAAGTGTTCGATCAGATCGCGGTGTCTCGCAGCGATGCGGAGACACGTGTAGACGAGCTTCAGGTGCTGGCACGTGCCATTTTTTGCGTAAGCAAGTCGGAAGCGGCAGCCTATTTTGACAAGGCAATCGACATCGCCAGCAAGATCGGAGAGGAACACCTCTCTCGATGGACAACGTTCCTGGAGCTGGCGGACGCCGTACATCGTCCTGGAGAGACAAGACCTCGGACCGCCTATCGGCTGGCAAGGATTGCCGAGCTTAGCTATGAACACATGGCCAGGGACAAGTACATGGACTGGGACCGGTTGGTCGAGGGCCTGGTCGGCCTCTGCCCCTCATCCAGCCTTGCAATTCTGAGCCGCTGGCGGGATCGCGAGTTTGGCTTTGCAAGCGAGTTATTCCCGGTCGCAATCTACAGTCTGATTGACCGTGGGCTCCTTCCCAAAATGGCTGCAGTCGTCCTAAGTGGCACCGGGACGGGATGGAGGCGCGTAAACGACGTCACAGCGGCTATCGAAGCAGAGGTTGACCACAATCGAAAAAGATCGATTCTGCGGATCGCCTACCGATTCCTCCGCATCCAAGCTCATGAAGCATCCACTTGGCACAAACTCAAGATCCTGGCCGACTCACTGGCTATCTCACTTCCAGATTTGGATAGGCTGCTTCAGGCATCTAAAGCCAAAGGAATCAGTGATTCTGTGATTGTCTCCCCCGCTCCTTTCTCGGCACCACACAAAGAGATCCAGGAGCCCGACTGGGATGCCGTTTTCCACGGGGTCGATCTCCGCGATGCCACTGCGGTGCTAACGGCGAGGCGATCGCTCAAGAAGATTGACCATCGCTCTTACGTTCGCGAGTTCTATGTGCAAGGCTGTCGGCGCGCGACACTGTCGGAGGTCGACGGATACCTCCGTGCGATCCATTCAGACAACAGGTTCAACGTGTTCAGCTTCAGAGATGTCATCAGTCACCTCCCCAAAGCGAGTAAGAAGCTCTTATCCGTCCGCAGCGAACTCAGGAAAACAGCGCTTTCGTTGGCTACGCGCGAACCTAATCGTGTGGGGCGCCGCGGCTGGGGTCATGAAGGCCCCTTTGATGAACTCTATACAGAGGGTATCGTCTTGGAGAGGGATGTCGCGCTAGCTCAGATTAAGGGTTATTTGTCACATCTTGACATACTTGGTGCGAACGACTTGTTTGGGCTGGTGAATCCGCTCTCGCGATGCTTGACTAGTAATGAGGCCGATGAAGTGTTGAATTTCGGCTTCGACTTGCTCGAAGAAGCTCTAGGGAGTGAAGACGGCGATGGCCCTTGGAACGATTCGCTTGCTCCGTCACTGTCTTGCGTTGAGGCATTGGCCGGCTACTTGTGGGCGGGTTTGGCACGTCCGTCCGCTGCAGATCGCTGGGAGCATGCCCACTGCGTCCGGAACGGCCTTGAGCTTGACTGGCAATCCCTGCTGTCCGCACTGGCTATGCGCTCATCCAGCGTTGACCCGCACCCGTTCGTTGACTGTGGCCTGGTTTTCTATGAGTGGCATGCGCGCCAGTGGCTTTGTATTGCATTAGCACGCGGTGCGATGGATACGCCCCTTGCCATCGCACCTTTTCTCGTGTTTCTTGAGGCCTCCGCGAGGGAAAAGCATGTCGTCATCCGGCACTTTGCCTCTGATGCATTGATTCGCTTTAACGAAGTCAGTGCACTGCCTACGGCGTTACTCGAAATCGCAAATGGCGCAAACCGCCCTGCGCTAGCCCCGGAGGTCTATGGCTCTGGTGAATACATGAGCATTGATGACGGTGTTGAGGATGAAGAGGCGGCAGACGATGACGAGAGGTACTTCTTCGGCATCGACATCGGCCCGTATTGGTTCGCTCCGTTGGGCCGTGTCTTTGGACTGAAGGAGCAGTCGATTGAATGGCGAGCACGCGCAGTCTTAGGTGGCCGCATGTCGTTAGGGCTATATCACCGTGCCGATGATCAGCGCTATAAGCGCGAACTTTTTCGAGGACGAAAGACAACATACAGACACAGCAACATGCCGGAGGTGGAGGACATTGCCGTCTATCAGTCTTATCACGCCATGATGTTCGTCGCTGGATTGCTCTTGGAGACCAAACCGGTGCGCCGTCGCGCTGATGAGAAGGAGAATCTGTTCGACAGCTGGTTGAAAGGGCGGTTGCTCACTCGCGGTGATGGCTGGTGGCTTGCGGATCGCCGCGACCCCGAGATACTGAAGGCAGGCCCAGTGAGAGGCGCTCGATCTGATGCCACATGGTGTTGGCAAGTCGATAGACAGTACCTTGATGACCAACTGACAACGGACGATGGCATGACGGCTCTCTGGGGCCATTGGACGACTACCGATGCGGTTGACGGTGAAACGGTGTCAGTGGGTTCCGTGCTTGTTCCTTCTCGTCACGCGGCCGCCTTGCTGACCGCTATGCAGACTAGCCCTTGCCCAGGAGATGTCTACCTTCCAGATGCGGATCACATCGACTATCGGGAGGAGATCGAAGATCCAGAGCTGAGGGTGCTTGGTTGGGTAAAGTCGGGTAGCGACTCGTTGAGCCTTGATGAATATGACCCATGGGCTGGCAAGATCAGCAGCCCGGGGCTGCGCCCTTGCCAGGAAATCCTCGATGTCTTGAATCCGATGACTGATCCCGACACACGATCATGGACGCTGCCAACTGGCGGGAGGCTGAGAAGTGAATCGTGGTCGCGCAGCGCTGGCTACGGTGAGGAGCGCGACCTCCTAACAGGCACTCGGCTCAGCGCCGACGAAAAGTTCATTCGCGCACTATTGGATGGGCACCCAGACACATCTCTGATCGTCTGCGTCAAAGTCCGTCGCAAGCCACCGAAGGACAGGACCGACAACGATGAACTCTCCTATTACAACTATCCCTACAGCCGTTATTACCTGATCGAACAAGATGGAACCATTAGATCGCTCTAAGGCAGTCATCGAGCTCGGCAAGCGGATCGTTGCCGGCTTGAAGCTCGGCGATGATGTCACTGCCCAATGGATGGCACATTTGGTCGCCGAGAAAATCTCCCTTGCTGAGGAAGCGTCCGACCCACTCCGAGATATAGCAGTATCAGAGTGCGTGAATTTCATCCTGAAACTCTGGGCACACCGCTACACATTGCCCCCCTATATGCGACCGCTGAGAGAACTAGACCCCCTGCTGCGCACCCTCAACTCCTTGGGTGTGAATGATGCAATTGAGCTCCGGTTCTTCTCTCGTCCACCTAGCAGCGAAGAGCTTGAAGGTGCAACCGAAGACGAGAAGGAGCTCTTCGAGTTCGCAATCGGCATCGATCACGTAGCTAGGGAGCTCATTCGTTACGCGCTCAGCGTTGCCTCCGAGCGGTCGGTCGATCTGGTAAAGCCGTGGCTGGAAGAGGCTTTTAGAGGCAACCTGGAAGCCGCAGTTGAATTGCAGATTGCGAGGTTTACCGAAGAGTGCCTGTTGAAGAACCTGGACGCAGTCAAGCAACAGGCTGTCCTTGATCGAATCGATCGACTGGAGAGTTTTGCGAACGCTGCCCTATCTCTGGCCGACGAGATGAGAAAAGCGCTTCCGAAAGACATCGAGGAATCGGGAGTCACCTTATGAGCTCGTCAGGGGCCAAAGTGCCGGTTGGTAGTTCTCGCTCGGGTAGTAGCCGCCGTAGCTCTCAACTCAGGGATCAGGCACACATGAACGAAGCAGATACAGCGCTGGTGCCAACCAAGTCGACAGAGCCATCCTCTGGTCAGTCGGCTCCGACGACGAAGTCCATCTCTTGGTCGTCGCTGGCCAAGGTGGGGGCCGCTGCTGTCGGTGCAACTGCAACGGCTTTCAACTTCATTGGCCAAGAAGCCTATGCACGCTATCTTGGTCACTGGGGATTCGACGACGGCATGCTGCCGCTGGACACCAGCAACCGTGTGCATTACGGCTATATGGCCGTCTTCGAGAACATCCACACGCTGCTGAATGGACAAGTGGGTGCGTTGCTCCTGTTGGGGATCTTCATCATGGGTGGTATCCAGATCTGGGCCACCTCGCTGATTGAAAAGAATCCGCCTGGAGACACCAGGGTGGGCAAATGGCTAAAGCGTAACGCCGATCGCTTGCCTCGGTCGCTCAAGAGCCTTTTCGAGTCCTTTGGCATATCAGGGCTTATCGCGGTCCTTCTGTACTACCTATTCTTCGCTGCCTTCATCGCGCTCGCTATGGCTCCCATCATCGGTGAGCATGCAGCCGGGAAATGGGCAGAGAATAAGGAGGGGGATATCCAAAAGGGTTGCCAGCGCGAAGGCAAGCACAGCATCTGTACGGAGCTCACGCGCGACGGAAAGGTGGTAGGGACCGGATTCATTATCGCAAGCTCGACGACGCACATTGCCTACTTTGACATCACGGTCGGGCATGGGCGGTTAATCAAGTTTGAGGATGGAGAGCTGACCGGGTGGATGCCGTGAAGATCGCGCTCCCCTTGGAATCCTCACGACGAGTTTGACGAAGGCGTGAGTGCACGGTGCTGAGGCTGAATCGCTTCACTTCAAGCCGCATCCCCAAATCAACAACTAACCTTTCAATGCGTTCTTGGTTGGGTACCCCAACTAGTGAATCGTGGCTCTGACACGCAAGCCAAGCTTGATGTAAAGCCCAATTGCACGAATCCTGTCTGCGTATGAGTACATGAACTATCTCATGGTAGTCCAAGTTTTTGTCCACATCCCCCTGACGTGAGATCAAAGATGCAATAGACAGGTCAGACCAGCAGCAGACAAGCTTGCTTGTGGCATTGTGGGCCGCAAGACATCACGAGATTTGAAGGGGGATGGTTTGTTTCTTGGGGTGCACACTAGGTGCACAACCCCGTCTGTAGATGTGCAGTCTGTTCCTCGTTTTACGCGCCTTGATCATCACGGCATACAGGTCTATCAAAAGAAAACCCATCAGCGCTTGCTTTTATGAGAAGTCTCTGTAATGCAACAACGCCGATGTTATTGCCTTTCTGCCCTTAGCAGGCTTTTTCCCGAGGGACTTCATCAGCCAGGTCCGGAAGACTTGAATCTTCTGCAACTCTTGTTCTTCTGTGCGAACAGAGAAAAAGTGCGTCTCGCGCGAGACCC
This sequence comes from Comamonas testosteroni, assembly GCF_014076415.1. NCBI lineage: Bacteria > Pseudomonadati > Pseudomonadota > Betaproteobacteria > Burkholderiales > Comamonadaceae > Comamonas > Comamonas testosteroni. Next base: position 3,374,307 of record NZ_CP043568.1, on the reverse strand, counting down.
GAGGAAACTCTTTCGTGCCAAGCTCCACGAGGTCTCCGCGTGCCAGTTCCTTCTCGGCAAAACGGGTTGATTCCAAGGTGATGCCAAGTCCATCAACAGCGGCGGAGATGGCCAAGGCAGCACGGTCGAATGACTGATTCACCTTCGGGGCTGTAGTCAGTCCGTTCATGGCGAACCAATCACGCCAGGTGACCCGGCTCAGCTGCGAATCTATGAGGTTGCATTCGCTGATGAGTTCGCGAGCAGTGCGCTTCCTCGAGATGAGGGTAGGAGAGCACAGAGGAACGATGGCCTCTTTCCCAAGCGCAGTCACATCGATACCTGGCCTTTGAACTGCGGAGCCGTACGAAATCGCAACGTCTATTTCTCGAGCTCGTATGAGGTCAAGCGGCTCTGCCGCACTGGTGAGCCGAATAGCGATTCCCGGATGGTTCAGGGCGAAGTCAGCAAGCCTCGGACTAAGCCACTTCGCAGCAAAGCTCGGTGCGCAGTAAAGCGACAGGACCTGGCCTGACGGAGCCAGGCGGACTTCCGAACAGCTTGCTTCCAGTGCGTCCATGACGCGCGTCAGACCATCGGCTAAACGAGCCCCCTCGGCTGTGAGGTCCACACGGCGGTGAAGGCGATGGAACAGCGGTTTGCCAAACACCTCCTCAAGTTCTTTGACCTGATGGCTGATGGCGGAGGGCGTCAAGTTCAGCTCGGCCGCTGCTGATGCGAAGCTGCCTTTTCTGGCAGCAGCCTCGAACGCACGAAGAAGCACGAAGTTGGGGATTTTGCGCATGTACTCGGCCTTCAACAGAGCGCGATCTTGCCACCATTAAGGAATCTCTGCATAAATCCGGCGTTGTTGCATTACAGAGACTTCCCATCAACGCGAGCGCTGATCAGTAACTTTTGACTAGGTGTTTAGTCCCAGCATTAGATGGATCGGGTCCATCCTGAAACGCTCGGGCTCGGATGTCCGCTGTTTGCAGATGAATTCGTAGGGCGTCAGTCTCTTAAGGGTCTTGAGCCTGAGGCCGAAGTTGTAGGCGACGATAAAGTTGGCGAGGTGCTGCCGCAACTGCGCATGATCGTCATAGTGGAAGCGCTTGACGGTGGCTTCCTTGATGGTCCTGTGCATCCGCTCAACATGCCCATTGGTCCACGGATGCTTGACTTTGGTCAGGCGGTTTTCGATACCATGCTCCTCGCAGGCCCGACCAAAGATGTGCTGGAAAGCGTACCGGTTTGATCTGCGGTTGGCAAACTGGATGCCGTTATTGATAAGCACCGTATGCAGGGCATATGGCACCACCGCGATCATATTGCGGAGGAACTGCGCAGCAGTCATCTTGTCGGCCGAGGGATGGAGTTCGGTGAGTGCGAACTTGGACGTCCTGTCGATGGTCATGAAGAGATAGAGCTTACCTTCGGCTGTCAGCACTTCGGCGATGTCGATATGGACGTAGCCGATGAGGTAGCTCTTGAACCGCTTCTTGGCTGGTTTGTCGCCCTGCACCTAGGGCAGCCGCGAGATACCGTGCCGCTGCAAGCAGCGGTGCAACGACGAGCGTGTCAGATGTGAGATAGTCGGCTGCAGCGCGTAGAGGCAGTCGTCCAGCGGCAGCAGGGTATACCTGCGAAAGGCGACGATCGCGGCTTCATCCTCAGCGGACAAAGCGCTGGAGTACGACTGCCTAGGCGCTGTTAGCAGATCCGTGATTGAGGTCCGTTTCTTCCACTTCGCCACCGTCTTCTGACCGATGTCATAGCGCGCAGAAAGCGCTCTCAGGCTCTCTTGACTATGTTGCACCGCTCGACGGATCGCCTCTTTCGTGGTGGCGCTCCCGTGCAGAACTTAGGCCATAGCGCTTCCTTCCATTCATGGGAAAAGATTGCACCATCAAAACCTGGGATCAAACAGTTGGAGACCGAGGACGCAGTGGCTCCAACAATCGACTCTTCTTGGAAGCAGTGCTTTGGATTACACGAACAGGTAGCCCTTGGCGAGATTTGCCGCCTGAGTTTGGCAAGTGGAACACCGTCTTCCAGCGGTTTCGCGACTGGGTCAAAGCTGATGGTTTTCAAAAGCTGTTTGATGCAGTCAGCGATCAACCGGACATGGAATACGTGATGGTGGATGCAACGATTGTGCGAGTGCACCGGCATGGTCAGGGTGCAAAAGGGGGTCTGCGGGCCAGGCCACAGGTCGCAGTCGAGGTGGTTTGTCCACCAAGATCTTGGCGCTGACAGATGCCCTCGGGAACTTGATGCGATTTGTTTTGTTGCCAGTCCAACGGCATGATCTTCAAGGTGTAGAGCAGCTTCTTGAAGGCGTAGATCTGTGGGCATTGTTGAGCGCCCCGTTGACTTCTGCATCTGCCCTGTAAGTCTTCCCGTAACACCTCCATGATTGAAGATGTTGCGACGACCGGTTGAATCCGTCCAATACAGCAGCGTTGACTCCAAACGCTTGTACCGAGCCCATGGCCGAGTACCCAGCATGAGTCGCAGAGGAAGCTGCTGGGACAATGTCGTCATGGAATCGCTCTTCAGCAGTCTGAAGAAGGAGCGCATTCGCAAGCGGATCTACAAGACCCGGGACATGGCCCGGGCCGATGTGTTTGACTACATCGAGGTGTTCTACAACCGCTCACGCCGCCACAGTCATCTGGGTGGCATTAGTCCCGAAGCGTTTGAGCGTATCCGGTCTTGAGGCTGGGAATTTGTCTACTGGAGTAGGGGCCGTCCACTCCCATTGGAGCACAGCTTCAACTGTGCCAAGGCGCCGCTCCACGGCTTCCGCCAGCATGTCGTGCACAGGCTCTCCCGCAAGTCCCTTGCCCTCCCAAGCGCGCCAGGCCAGGATCTCCCGGTCGCAGCAGTCCTTGGCGAAGGTGGCTGTGACCGTCTCGCCCGAAGCGCACTTGATCTCAAAGCCGTCAGAGCACCAGCGCATGTTGCTCATCGGCACACTGACCTGGCCATCGTGAATGAGGCTCGAATACCGCCGACTGGGCGTCTTTGGCAGCAGCAATTGATGCCGCGCCATGACCCGTTAGAGGCGCTTGTGGACCACCGATTGTGGCCCAAGGTCGTGTGTGAATGTGGTTTGGGTAATTGTTAGTTGTAAAACTATTCTAGGGAAACCACGGGGATGGAATCCATTGTTGATATGAATGTGCATCAATATAATTGTTAGGTATCTAATAAAAAATACGGATCAACTGTGTATGTCGATGTCTGCTTTGATTATTCCGAAGTCAACTGAGCAGCCGCCGCTCTGGTCAGAGGCGCTGTTGCTGGGGCAAGTGCCAATCGATGATGAGCACGAGCGGCTCGCTTGGCTAATCGAGCGCATGCAGCGCGCCAGTGCTTCCGATATGGCGCAAGCGCTCGAAGCGGTAATCGCGCATGCTGCATCGCACTTCGCAGCTGAGAACGAGCTGATGGTTGGTACGCAATTTCCTCCGCGCGACTGTCACATTCGTGAGCACGATGCCGTGCTTTCGACGCTTCGGGGTGTGCTCCGGCGTCTGGATTGCAGCGACGAAATCAGCGTCGCATACAGGTTGGCGGATGAGTTGGCTGCCTGGTTCCCTGCCCATGTCCAGCACCTCGATTCGGCCCTTTCCCATTGGCTTTGCAAGCTGCAGCACGGCGCTAAACCGATAGTGCTGCGCAAGGTGCGCAAATCTGCGGCTGCCTTGGCGACCTAATTCAACCCCTTTTTTAATCACCCCTGTAGAGAATTCATCATGATGACCCACGAAGAAAACGAGCTGCTTTGTCGCGTTGAAGGCGACGCCCCGATGGGGCGTCTCATGCGTCGCCATTGGACGCCCATCTGCCTAGTGGAGGAGGTGGGTGAGCCCGACGGTACGCCAGTGAAAGCGCGTGCGTTCGGCGAGGATCTGGTGGTCTTTCGCGACAGTGAGGGCCGCGTCGGTGTCATGGACGAGTATTGCCCTCACCGCCGAGCCTCGCTGGTGTACGGTCGCAACGAGGAGGGAGGTCTGCGCTGCCTCTACCACGGCTGGAAGATGGATGTCGATGGCAACGTGCTGGAGATGGCGTCCGAGCCAGCAGCCAGCGGCATGGTTGACAAGGTTAAGCACACCGCGTATCCGACCCAAGAGTGGGCCGGTATGGTGTGGGCTTACATGGGGCCGAAGGAAACCATGCCTGAATTCCTGCCGCCGGCATGGGCGCCAACGGCCGACACGCGGGTGAGCATCGCGAAGGTGCTACTGCCGTGCAACTGGGCGCAGATTCTCGAAGGCGCTATCGACTCAGCCCATAGCTCCAGTCTCCATTCCTCAGATATGGTGCCGGCTCGGGTCGATGGCGCGAAGGCCACCGACAAGACTTGGCTGCGTCCCTCGACCGACAAGGCTCCGCGCATGCAGGTGCAGCGTACCGGTTACGGTTTTCGCTATGCCGCGTTGCGCCGGCCGCTCTCGAATGCTGCGGAGAACGATTACGTGCGCTCCACGGTTTTCGTGGCCCCGGCTACTGCGCTGATCCCGCCAAACAACCTCTATAACGTGGCCAACATTAACGTGCCGATGGATGACACAAACACGGCGTTCTATTTCATCGCGTGGGGCCATCCGTCGCAAACGCCGGAGACTGAAACCTGGCGCAAGTTTTTGCGTCAGACGGTGGGGGTCGACCTGGATCAAAACTACCGTCCCTTGCGCAATGAAGCAAACAAATTCTGGCAGGACCGTAACGCTATGAAGGCCGGTAACTTCACTGGCATCACTGGTTTCCCTAACCAAGATGTCGCGATGTGGCTGACTATGGGGCCCATCGCCGACCGTACCCATGACCGCCTGGGCGCAAGCGATCTGGCTATCGTGGAATTTCGCAAGCAGATGCTCGACGCGGTGAAGGCCTTCGAGCAAGGGGCACCTGCCATCGGGACGGGGGTCGAGGCGGCGACGCCAACGGTCTGTTCCTTCCAAGCCATCGTCCCAAAGACGACCGACTGGCGCACATATGACGCTCACTATGTCTGGCTGGATGGCCAGGATCGCCCCGAGTTCGAACCCTCCTATTCCGTGAAGTCCTGATCCCATGAGTAAACTCCAACTTTCCGTCGCTATGGGCGACTACGACCGTACTCGAGCATTGTTCGATGGCCGTGTGCAAATAGATGGCGTCGACCCAGTGTATATGCTCCTCAATCCCGAGGAGATGTTCTTCCGAGCGATGCGTAGCATTGACTTCGACGTCACCGAGCTTTCTTTCTCCAGCTACTTGGTGAAACACTCGCGCGGTGAGTGTCCCTATATCGCGCTGCCGGTCTTTCTGTCGCGGGCTTTTCGGCACACATCAATCTACGTCCGCAAGGACCGTATTAGGGAGCCTTCTGACCTGAAGGGCAAGCGCATTGGTGTACCTGAGTATCAACTTACCGCTAATGTATGGGCACGAGCGGTCTTGCAAGACGATTTCGGAGTCAGTCCCTCCGATGTGACCTGGGTACGCGGAGGCATTGAGACGCCCGGTCGCCCTGAGAAAGTCAAACTGCAGCTTCCAGCTGATATCCGTATTGAACAGGCTCCCGAGGGGGCAACGATTTCGCAAATGCTCGATTCAGGAGAGATCGACGCTTTTATGGCCCCCCGTCCACCCAGTCGGGCAGCGCTGGCCAACCCAAATATTGGCTGGCTCTTCGACGATCCGACTGCGGTAGCCAAGGACTATTACCGTCGTACTGGCGTCTTTCCGATCATGCATGTGGCGGCAATTAAAAAAGATCTGGCGGCCAAGCACCCTTGGCTGGCAGCTGCGATTGTGAAGGCTTTCACCCAGTCCAAGGCTGTGGCTTTGGAGCTTCTTTCCGATACCTCAGCCACCAAGGTCACGCTTCCATTCGTTGAAGAGCAACTGCACGCTGCACGCGTGGCTATGGGTGAGGATTTCTGGTCCTATGGTGTGGCGCCGGCAAGTAGGACCCTGGAGACCTTCGTTCGTAGTCATTACGAGCAAGGTCTGTCATCCAGACTGGTTTCAGTTAGTGAGCTGTTCCATCCCGCAACCTATGAGAGCTACAGCATCTAAATCCAAAAAAACATAAGTGGAGACAAACCTCATGAGACGCAAAACCCTAATCAAGTTGCTTGGGATCGCCTTTCTGGCTCCCTTTGCATTTAGCTCCAGCGCGTACGCTCAAAACTACCCGACCCGCGCCATCAAGTTGGTCGTTCCCTACTCTGCAGGTGGCCTTCCTGACACAGTGGCTCGTATCCTCTCTCGTCCGTTGGGCGATGTATTGGGGCAGTCGGTCTACGTCGATAATCGGCCCGGCGCCGGTGGCGCGGTGGCAGCATCAGCGATACTGCAGGTGCCTGCAGATGGCTACACGCTGCTTGTGACCGATGGACCGATGTTGTCGATCACCCCGCTGCTTACAAAGAAGATTAGCTACGACGCTGGTCGAGACTTCGTCCCGGTTTCGCTCGTCGGCAAGGCTCCGCTGTTCCTTGCTGTCAATGCGAAGGTTAAGGCGAAGACGCTGGAGGAGCTCATCGCGCTGGCGAAGGCCAAGCCGGGAGAGCTTAACTATGGCTCAGCTGGCACAGGCAGCATCCACCACCTCACGGCAGAGGCCATGAATGCTAGCTTGGGCCTCACGATGACACACGTCCCGTTTAAGGGGAGCGCCAACTCGGTGCCTGCGATGATCGGGGGGCAGGTCGACATGGTTTTCGCTTCGCCACCATCTCTCATGGGGTTTGTCAAATCGGGACAAGCTCGGCTTTTGGCCACTAATTCCTCAGCCCGCTCCCTTCTAGTGCCACAAATGCCTTCGCTGGCCGAAAAAATTCCTGGCTTTGACTTTGCCTTTACGGTTGCAGTGTTGGGAAAGAAGGGCACACCAGAAGCAGTGGTTAGTCGCATTAATGCTGAGATTGACAAGATCGTGAAGATGCCCGATGTCATTGAACAGTTACGCACTGCCGGTGTTGACCCAGTAGGTGGCTCAGTGGACCAATTGGTGCAGGCACTACGCGCCGAGAAGACGCAGGTCACAGACGCGGCTAAGCGGGCCCAACTCAAGGCTGAATAATAGAGATTTCACAATGTCTTCTACGCATACTCACTCCGATACGCAGATGCCGTTGAGGGTGTCTCGCATCATCGACTTGGCGCTCGACATCCGCAGCTTTGAGTTGGTGCATGACGATGGCAGCGATCTACCCCCCTTCACTCCCGGCTCGCATGTAAAGGTTCAAACCCCTAACGGCATGCTGCGAAAATATTCGCTCTGCAATGACCCGACAGAGCGAAAGCGCTATGTTATTGCCGTCAAGCGCGACCCCGAAGGGCAGGGCGGTTCACTTTCAATGCATGAGCAACTGCAGGAAGGCGACACGCTGCCTACATCGCTTCCTTCCAACGCATTTCCGCTGGTGGATAACGCCAAGCGCTACCTTTTTATCGCAGGGGGTATTGGCATCACGCCGATCCTTTCCATGATCCGTTCGTTCGGTGAGTTGCCGCCTGCGCCGTGGAAGCTAATCTATCTGACGCGTTTTCCCGAAAACACAGCCTTCCGTGAAGAGCTTGGAGCCCCCGAACTCAAGGGGCGAGTGCGGATCCACCACAGTCACGGGGACGCTGAGCGCGTCTTCGACCTGTGGCCCGAGCTTGAAAAGCCTAATTCCGCCCACGTATACTGCTGCGGCCCCCGCCCGCTGATGGAAGCTGTGCGCGACATGACTGGGCACTGGTCGCCGGCCAACGTACATTTCGAGAGCTTTAACGAAGGCGGAGGCGTGCGGCCAGACGACAAGCCTTTCATGGTAAAACTGGCCAACTCCGGCGCGGCGTTTGAGGTACCAGTCGGCAAGTCGATTCTGTCTGTGCTTCGTGAGCATGGCTGTAATGCAGCGGCGTCTTGCGAGAGCGGTACTTGCGGCACCTGCCGCACGAATCTACTTAGTGGCGAGGCAGATCATCGAGACATGGTATTGCTGCCCGAGGAGATGGACAAGCAAATCATGATCTGCGTCTCTCGGGCTAAGTCAGACGAATTGGTGATCGACCTGTGAACGCCGGCCACCAACTTCGACTGGGTGTCGCCGGACTCGGGCGCGCCTTCACGCTTATGCTGCCGACACTCCAGCAGGACCCGCGGATAAAGCTGGTGGCTGCTTGTGATCCGCGCGGATCGGCGCGGGCTCAATTTGCGAGCGACTTCCGTGCTCCGGTGTACCCGGACATTGAAGGCCTGGCATCTAATCCGGATGTAGAGGCTATCTATATCGCCAGCCCACACCAATTTCATGCGCAGCAGGCACGCATTGCAGCACGTCACGGCAAGCATGTTCTTGTGGAAAAACCGATGGCGCTGTCCCTTGGCGACTGCGACGAGATGATCCAGCACTGCCGTGATGCAGGGGTACACCTGATCGTGGGTCATTGTCACAGCTTTGACACACCCTACCTGAGCGCTCGAGAGATCGTGCAGAGCGGGGAACTGGGGCCCGTGCGTATGGTCCACGCGTTGAATTACACCGACTTTCTCTACCGACCGCGTCGTCCCGAGGAGCTGCGCACTGAAGAGGGCGGTGGCGTGGTGTTCAGTCAGGCTGCTCACCAAGTCGACATTGTGCGCTTGCTGGTTGGCACTCGGGTCAGGAGGGTGCGAGCCATCACGGGTGACTGGGATCCTATGCGTCCTACCCAGGGTGCCTATTCGGCGCTGCTGTGGTTCGAGGGTGGCGCGTTCGCCAGCATCTCCTATAACGGCTACGGGCACTTCGACTCCGACGAGTGGTGCGACTGGATTGGCGAGATGGGCGGTGACAAGTCTCCTGAGGCATATGGCGCCGCCCGCCGCAAGCTGGCTACCGTGGGCTCAGCACAGGAGGAGGCGAACCTCAAGGCTGCTGCTACCTATGGAGGTCCTGGATATGTGGCTGCCGCAACGGATGCGCAGCCTATCTGGCACCAACATTTTGGCCCGATAGTGGTGTCGTGCGAGCGCGGAGACATACGCCCGTTACCGGACAGTGTCTGCGTGTACGCAGACCTCGCCAAGGAGCGGCGGTCGTTGCAGCGGCCGGTGGTGCCCCGTTTCGAGGTTATCGATGAGCTGTACCACGCTGTGGTGAACGAGATCAAGCCGCTGCATGACGGCGTATGGGCGCGCGCCACGCTTGAGGTATGTCTAGCGTTGCTCGACTCGGCCGGTTCGGGTAAAGACGTGGAACTGCCGCGCTGAAGTGCTTGCACAGTAGAAGTCACGGGCGGATCGGTTGGATGTTCCGCCCTATGAGCTGTCTCTTCTGCGATGGCTGCGGACGAGCAAGACGTCGGTGCTCTGAGCGCCTCCTTTGGCCCGGTCCCCATACGATGTGTCCTGCCTTACTGAGGTTGCGCCTGAGACGTGGAGTTCTTGGTCTTGTTGAAAAATATCGGCAAGGAATCAAGAAATGACAGACATGCAAGTGCGCAGTACACGCAAGAGTTAAAGCTGGAGGCTGTTCGGCAGCTGCGAGCGGGCCAATCGATTGCGGTGATAGCGAAGGTGCTGGATATCCCGAGGGCGAGTTTGGACAACTGGGCGCGGCAGTCGGCCAAAGGGGAATTGGACGGTGCTGGCAGCGGGAGTACGGCCAAGATCACGTAGGAGAAAATGGAAGTAGCTCGTCTGCGAGCCGAGAATGCCTGACTTCGGATGGAGCTCGAGATATCAAAAAAGGCTAGGGCGTACTTAGCCTAGGACATGCTGCGAGGTACGCCTGGATTCACCAAATGAGAGCACGCTACCCGGTGAGCTTGGCATACGAGGTGGTGGATGTGAGTGCCAGCGGATATTTCAGCTGGCTGCGCCGCCGGGATTCAGTTCGACCAGGGCTTGGCGCACGCTACAGCGACAAAGCCCTGCTGGCCCACATCCGATCGACCCATGCCGAGGTCAAAGGCGAATATGGCTGGCTCCGCATGCACAAGGCAGTGGCAGCCAGGGGCATTCGTGTTGGCAAAGACCGGGTTCGCAAGCTCATGCAGCAGCACGGCATTCGGGCCAAGACCAAGCGCCAGTTCGTGGTCACCACCGACAGTCGCCACAGTTGCACCGGAATTGGTGCAGTGGCGCTTTACCCCTGAGGCACCGAATCGGCTTTGGTGATGCCCTTTGAGGGGGAAGTCCAAAGCGGACAGCTTGCACGGCTGCCGCTCGGGTGCGCTTTCAATTCTGCCAGTGGAGCCGTATCGCAGCGCGATCTGTTTCTGCAGTGGTGGAGTGCGGAGCAGCGGAATGTGGAGTGCTATATTTGCTAGGCTCGCTTGGCTTGGTTCCGTACATCTTCATACTTCTCTCACTTGTTTGTGATTGTCGACTCGTTGAGGCGTAGTCGCTCGTTGCCTGTGTTGCGGGGAATAGACTAGGCAAAGCGTCTGTTGGCATGCATTGAGGGGTTGACATTGGCTAAGAAAGCAAAGGCAGAATCAGCAGAGATGGCGAGCCGAATCCTGCAGCACTGGCAGGAGGGCGTTCCTGACGATCGCCTGGCTCATCTGGTTAAAGACGCGACGCGCGCATTTCTACGGTCACTGCAGAACCGTCTGGCACGCTACGATGTCCAGCTCGGCCATTGGACATTTCTGCGGATTCTCTGGGAAAGGGATGGGCTCACCCAGGCGGAGTTGAGCGCTGAAGCAGGGGTAATGGCGCCCACGACGGCCATTGCATTGAAAGCGATGGAGGAGCTGGGATATGTCGTGCGAAGGCACCGGCCCGACAATCGTAAGAGTATGTACGTGTTCCTCACGCCTGCAGGCAAGCGCCTCAAGGCGAAGCTGGTGCCTATGGCCGAGGAGGTTAACGCACTGGCCGTCAAGTCTCTGTCGGATGCGCATATCGTCATCGTGCGGCGTTCGCTACTGAAGATTATCGAGAACTTGGCAACTGACGAGTGCCTTCAAGATGACGCGAAGCGAGCGGCTGCTCAGGGTTCCCAGAAGCCTTAACCAGTGCTATCCCAACCCTCATGTCTAACTGTCTTCAGTTGGCTTGTGTAGAGCAGGGCGCTGTTGAGAATCTTGACACATAGGCTATCTTCGAAAACAGCTACCGTTGCTATGGATATCGCAAAGTGCAGGGGCAGATTCAATCGGTCGTCGCAACACCGGGTCGCTGCGCGGATTTTAGACACTCATTCAAAGTCTCAGCGGGTGTCTTCCCGCCCAGCGTTTTGCGCGGCCTGTTGTTCAAAGCCCGAGCCCCGGCTTGAATCTCTTGCTCGCTCCAGCGAGACAGGTCAGTGCCTTTGGGGAAGTATTGGCGCAGCGCCCGTTTGTGTTCTCGTTGGTGCCAAGTTGCCAAGTTGCCAAGTTGCCAAGTTGCCAAGTTGCCAAGTTGCCAAGTTGCCAAGTTGCCAAGTTGCCAAGGGCTGTGAGGGTCGGCAAAGAAGACCTTCACCCCGGACTCGATCGTGAATCGGGCATGGTCGGACACTTCCTTGCCACGATCCCATGTCAATGATTGCCACAACTGGGCTGGCAACGTGGTCACCACTCTCTTGAGCGCATTAGCCATGGTGACGGCTCCGTAGCCTGCGAGCACAGGACCGTTCTTCGTCCGTGGAATCAGTCCATAGCCCACCTCGCGAGGCAAATACACGAGCATGGTGAAGCGGCTTGACCGCTCCACCAATGTTCCGATGGCGAACCTGTCCAACCCGATGATTAAATCTCCTTCCCAGTGCCCCGGCACGGCACGATCTTCTGCCTCTGCAGGTCGATTGGAGATCATCACCTCCATGATTGAAGGCGTTGCGACGACCGGTTGAATCCGCCCAATACAGTAGCGATGACTTCAAACGCTTGTACCGAGCCCATGGCCGAGTACCCAGCATGAGTCGCAGAGGAAGCTGCTGGGACTATGTCGCATGCCGATTACTCAGGCGATCACGTCGTTGCGACTTGCAGGTGTGAAGGACACGACAAGTGTGACCGGTTTAGCCGGATAGTATTCTTGTGCAATGGCCGTATGGCCAAGGAATGCGATGACCAAAGCTGATGTCGCGCACAGCGAGCATCTGGTGAGGCTGGAGGCTTTCATGAGGTCTCCAATAGCAAGCTGTTGATTTCCACCCATAAGTGAACCACTAGCCCCCTTGCAGATAAAGCGTGGCACCTTCGCCACAGTTGGGCATTCTGAATCTGGGATATTTACTTAGAGGGCTATCAAAATTGTTAGATGGCTACCTATACTTCGTGAACCAGAGGAGCCACGATGAAATTGAGATTCATCTGAGGATGTGGACGCTGTAAGACTGTGCTTGGGGCTGCCCATGAAGAATCAAGCGCATTGTGAAGAAGAGGACCTGGGGTAAAAGGCCCTAAACAAAATGAAGGAGACATCAATGATCGGACTGGCCAAGCATGCTGTGGCATGCGCTGTGTTGCTCAACATTTGCCCAGCAGCGAACGCGCAAGGAGGTGTCACCATTTACGGACGCATGGACTCTGGCGTGGACTCACCTCGCTCTGGCGGCTCCAGCATCAATCGCGTGTATTCGGGCGGAAGTGCTGGTAGTAGCCTCGGTTTCCGAGGTGTAGAGAACTTGGGGGGAGGGCTCTCAGCCGTTTTTCGCCTAGAGCAAGGCCTCAACCTCGATGAAGGTACCTTGGCCCAAGGCGGGCGTGCTTTCGGGCGCGAAGCATCGGTGGGCCTCAGCGATACAAGGCTCGGTACCGTGCAGATGGGGCGTGTTCCTACACCCTACTATTCCGTCCAGAGTAATGTAGATGCCTTCATCTGGGAGGGGGCTGGAGGGCTGCTTTCGCTCACCCGGAACATCAACGCAACCACGCAGCGTCAGGTGTTGCCGATGGGTGTAGCGGCGCGTCAGGACAACGCCATCAGTTATGTGTCTCCGCGCTGGGGTGGCCTTGAGTTGCGTGGGCAGTATTCCTTTGGTGAGAAGTCTGCGACGATCGGGCGCGGTTATGGCGTATCTGCGCGCTACCAAGTTGGCGGCTTCGACCTCAATGCGGGCTTCCAGCGGCAGGAGGGTGCGGACAACACTGCCTCGGGCAAGATCTCGGCAATGGTGCTTGGCGGATCCTACGATGCCCGCTTCGCCAAATTTTTCCTCGGTACGACGGTTGAGAAGAACTCTTGCAGCACCTGCACCGGCGCCATTGCCCGACTGCCAGGAACTTTCATGAGCGAGTTCAGGTTGACCAACGTCGGCATGCGCGTGCCATTCGGGCCATTCACCACCATTGCCCAGTTCACCCGAGTGAATGACCGCTCCGACTACACGGCCTCGACTGGCAATCGTGATGCCAATTGGATTGCCCTTGGTGGTGACTATGACCTGTCTAAGCGGACGCGTCTCTACTTCGGCGTCGCGAGGATTACCAACAAGAACGGATCGCAGTACGTACTGGGTACCGGAACTGCTCAAGGCCCTGCAATGCTAGTAGGCTCGGCGAACGGAGCCTCGCGAAATATCTACATGGGAGTTCGGCACAACTTCTGAAAGCTGATCGCGGCGCAACTTGGCATCCCTTCAATGCTTTGATGGGCCTAACAGAAAGTATCTTGCTTGAGGCGAACCGTCCCAACCCCAGCCGTGGCTAGGCCACGGCCACCGTCTGAGGACGGCCCAGTTCAGTAAATCGATTCAAGATAGCTGCCCGGATGTGCAGTTCATTGACTTGGCGCTCAAAGGTTCGAGACATTGCTCGCTCACCCAGTCGCTTGATGCAGTTCATCTTGGTCCCCACCAAACTTCTTCGGTGGTAGCCGCTCCAGACTTTCCATATCTTTCTCCCAAACAGCCTGCATGCAGCTATTGCCGCATTGCGATGCGTAAAGGCGTCGCTCGAATACGGCAAGATTGAAGAGCACGGCATCTCGTGCTGCTATCACGGCATGAAGTTCGACGTCGATGGCACCTGCCTGGAAGTGCCCTTCCCTGAGGGCGAAGAGGAGGAAGGCGAGAGGTATCGCTGTTCCATTCGCCAGGGCGCCTACAAGACCGTCGAACGCCACGGCCTGGTGTTCGCCTACATGGGCCCACCGGAACAGGAGCCACCGTTCCCGGCATGGGAAGGCAACTTCACCTGCGCTGAGGGCGATGAACTGGTGCCCTACAGCAACTTCCAGCATGCAAACTGGCTGCAGGTGCAGGACAACTCGGCTGACAACTATCACACGATGGCGCTGCACGCGAAGCGTCAAGTGACGGGCGAGAACTACCAGGGCACCACGTTCGACGAGGTGGGTGCCGCGTCCATGGAGGTTCCGCCGGACATGCAGTTCGTGCCCATCCATGGCGGCCGGGGACTGGCATGTACGGGCGCCCGTCGGTCGGACGACGACCACATGTACATCCGCGTGCAGCACCAGGTGCTGCCCAACTTCAGCCTGCACGCCTACACCTCGGAAGACGGTCATGCCAAGAAGCTTTTCGGCCGCTTCCACATGATTCGATGGACGGTGCCGGTCGACGACGTGAATAGCAAGATGATTGGCTGGCGCGTCATGGGCCCTGGTATCGACACCCGTGGCATCGGCGACAAGAGCATGGTCGGTTACGAGACCATCGACTTCCTGGAGGGCCAGGTGGCCATGCGCCGGCCGGAGCGTTTCGGCAAGTACAAGCTCGAAGACATCCCTCCGATTCCCGCAGACCACCGCGCCCGCGAGAACTACAAGGAGTGCCAATACGCACCTGGCGACTACGAGGCCATCATCTCGCAGCGCCCCATCGCCGTGCATGCTCTGGAGAACCCAATCAAGTTCGACGCGGGGCTCTACATGTTCCGTAAGCTGCTCCGCGATGCAATTCGCGGTAACAATCCGAAGGCCAGTCCGGAAGCGTTCGCTGAATGGCTCCGCGACTTCGATGGCGAACCCAACAGCTACTGCTCGGGTAACGTTTTCGACTTGCCCGTCGGCCGCACCAAGGACGAAGAGGTCACTCTTCGCCGCTACCTTGCCAAGCAAGTGGTGAACATCATCACTGAGTCCGACTCTCTTCGGGGTGCAGAGCGCACCACATTCATCAAGGGCAAACTTGAAGACCTGCAGCAGGAAGTGCTAGCACGGAGAATGGCATGAATGCCCCAGTGGTATTTGAAGCGCTTGCCCCCTACAAGGAGGGCGAGCCCATCGAGATGGTCGTGCGCGCAATCCGGATGCAGGCCGAGGGCATTCACTCCTTCGAGCTAGTGCAGTCGGACGGCCTTGAGCTACCGGCTGTAGAAGCCGGAGCCCATGTGGATGTTCATCTGCCTGGCGGAGTTGTGCGCTCCTATTCGTTGGCCGGAGACCCAGCTCACCGGACACACTGGACTCTTGGTGTGCTCCGAGAGTTAAAGGGGCGCGGAGGCTCCAAGGCGATGCACGAGTCGCTTCGGGTCGGCGACACCGTGAAAATTGGCTGGCCTCGAAATGCTTTCAAGCTGGCTACCGGGGCTGCTCATAGCATCCTCGTGGCAGGCGGCATCGGCATCACGCCACTGAAAGCGATGGCCCATACGCTTGCAAGCAGGGGCGAGTCTTTCGAACTGCACTACTGCTCTCGAACGCCGAAACACGCGGCATTCATGGATGAATTGCGCTCTTTGGTGTCTGCCGAGCGCCTTCACATGCATCACGACGGTGGGGACCGTGCCAAAGCACTCGACCTGATCAAACTGCTGAAGTCCGCAGCACCGGGGACGCACGTCTACTACTGCGGACCTAGCGGCTTCATGGACGCATGTACGGAAGCCGCAAAGCATTGGCCATCGGGTACGGTGCACTGTGAACACTTTAAGGCACCAGAGCGTCCAAAGTCGGACGACACCCCGGCTGGGAGTTTCGAGGTCAAGCTTGCCAAGTCCGGCGAAACGGTTCAGGTGTTACCCGACCAAACCATCGTTCGCGCGCTGGAACTTGCGGGCCATCGGGTTGCCACATCTTGCCTTTCTGGCCTGTGTGGCGCCTGCAAGGTAGAGGTCCTGGAGGGTGAAGTAGACCATCAAGACTACATCCTGACGGACGAGGAGCGCACGCACTGCATGACTGCTTGCGTTTCTCGCGCCAAGAGCAAATGCTTGGTGCTGGACCTTTAGCAAGCAAGCGAGTCTTTGGTGTTGTTGGCCGGCGGGCAGCGAAAAAAAGAGAGCACTGCCAGTCCAGCTTCGTCGCTAGCCAATCTCTTGAGAGTCCGCTTTTGGCCTACAGCCGACGACGGCTTTGCGCGGCAGATTCAGCTGTCGCTCGGAGGGGCGTTGTTGCATTACAGGGACTGGTCTGCCCCCACTCCAGTAGACAATTCCCAGCCTCAAGCCCGGGCGCGCGCAAACGCCTCGGGGCTGATGCCACCCAGATGACTGTGACTGCGTGAGCGGTTGTAGAACACCTCGATGTAGTCAAACACATCGGCCCGGGCCATGTCCCGGGTCTTGTAGATCCGCTTGCGAATGCGTTCCTTCATCAGGCTGCTGAAGAACAACTCCATGACGGCATTGTCCCAGCAGTTGCCTCTGCGACTCATGCTGGGCACCAGACCCTGGGCTTGGCAGAAACGTTTGAATCCGCCTTGGCTGCCCTGATCGGAATGGACCAAGACCTCGACTGCTGGCCTGTGCCACCAAGCTGCAGCCAGCAACGCATCGAGCACGATGCTTACGGTTGAGGGTGGCCTTCATGGACCATCCCACCACCTTGCGTGAGTACAGGTCCACCACGGCAGCCAGGTACAACCAACCTTGCTCAGTGCGAATGTAGATACCGTCTTGAAAGTCAAGTGCTTGCAATGTTTCACTGCTCGGGTGGCGCATAGTCCTTGCCAGACTTAAGTACACCGAAACACAGATGAACCAACTTTCGCATGCAGGCGCCGAGTGCTGACATCTTGGACTTTCCCTGCGCGCATAGCCGCTCGTACAGTGCCTTGATTTCCGGGTTTACTTTCTTGGCAACAACAGCTGCCATGTATAGCGAGGCACGCACGCGGGGATTCCCAGCCTTCGACAGGCGAGCGCGTCCTTTGACGCTTACACCCGATTCCACCTTGACCGGAACTAGGCCAAGAAAGGCTGCGGCCTCCTTGGCACTGACGAAGGTGTTTGCGCCAAGAACAGCGGCCATTCGATTGGCTGTCTTCTCGCCGACAGCGGGAATGGTCCGAAGGCGCGCCACGTTCTCGCTCAGAGTAGGGCTGGATTCAATGAGGCTGTCGATCAGCTTGCGCAGAGATTTGCGCTGACCTCGAAGGAACTCGATGCTCTGGTCAATTGAGAGCAGAACGCAAGCCGCTGAGCGGCGAACTGAGGCTTGCTCCCGCCGATTCTGCTCGCGCCGCAGATCTGCCTCAACGCAGTCAAGGCGCATTAGCATGGCATTGAACTGTGCCAAGTCTTGTCGTACCGGTCGCCACGGCCTGGGGGCAGCCAAGCGGCCATAGTGAGCCAACAAGACCGCATCAATGGCATCCGTCTTGCTGAGCATGCCCAGGCCTCGCGCTAGCGAACGAACCTGCGCAGGATTGACCACCGAGACAAGCAGGCCCGCGTCATACAGCCGCGTTGCGGCGATTTCGTGATAGGCGGCTGTTGCCTCCATGACAAAGCGCCGCAGTTGATCCACGGCAATAGAGCGAGCCCAGGTGATCAAGTCCAGAACGCCCTGAGCATCATTGACAAAGGTTCGCGGTCGCTTGACAGGCTGACCCTGCTCGTCAAGAACCGCACAGTCCAATTTGTCGCGGGACACATCGATACCGAAATTAAGCATGACAACACTCCTGGTTATTGCGCCATGCCCTCTGGGCCGATCTACCTTGTCAATGCAGGCTCACCGCGCCGAGCGGGGCCTCTGCTACCGTCCGATCTCTGAATGGCGCAAAGGTGAGGCGGGGCGCTACATCTACATTCCAGGCTCGGTGCCTTACGTGATGTCCGTGCTGACCCCGCCTCGTGTGACGATAGCGAATCGTCACACAGCAAGATACAAGGTTATGTCAGTGACCCAGGCCTTGTCTGGGGCATCCACCGTGAACGGCCGCTGCAGATGGTTCGGAGCAATGATTGAAGGCCGGCCTGCAATGTACCGTGGCGCTTTGTAGCGGCTCTGCTGCGGCGCTTATCGACCAGGATGCCGATGCGTTGCTGTTCTCCGGCTTTTAGCGTGAAATTGACAAGCTGCAAGAGCTGCTGCCGCAAGTCGATGTGGCCACCGGTGAAGTGCCTGTGCGTGGCATCGTGTATGAGGTTGCCCGTGGTGACAAAACAGGCTCAGTCTTCGGATTCCTGGCAAACCTGCTGGGCGGCAAACTGAACATTAGTATCGGCACAGTGGCGGGCAGCCTGGACAACTTCATCCAGCTTAAAAACACGGCGCTCGATGCGGTGTTCTCTATGTTGGAAATGGATATCCGATACAAGGTGCTCTCCTTGCCTTCGCTACGAATCCAATCCGGTGCACGTGGCGTGTTCTCCGTTGGTCCGGAAGTGCCTGTCCTTGGCACGCTCTTCTATCGTGTCTACCGGGAGCTAGAACTGAACCTGCGTATCAAGCCCAGCAAACGATTGTTGCGGGAAAAGCCCGAGCCTCTGACGGTGCCCGAAAACTGCAATGCGGTCTGGTATGAGCATGCTTGAGGATGGCCGTAGCATCAGGTTGCTCAATGTCATCGATGACTTCAACCGCGAGGCGCTAGGCATGGAGGTGGACTTCTCACTGCCATCGTATCGTGTGATCCGGGTGCTGACGCAGATCATGGCCTGGAGTGGCAAACCTGAAGTGATTCGTTGTGAAAACGGGCCGGAATACATCAGTGCCACATTGCCTGCAGCCAGGGCATTCGTATTGAACACATCCAACCAGGCAAACCGCAACAAAACGCCTACGTGGAGCGCTTCAACAGAACGGTCCGCTATGAATGGCTGTCCCAGTATGATTGGAGCGACATTGACGAGGTGTGGGAGTTCGCTACGCAGTAGATGTGGAGCTGCAAGCATGAACGTCCAAACATGGCCTTGGGCGGTATCACCCCGAAACAGCTACTGGTCATGGCCGCATAGCTCTACTTCTCGGAGCGACGGAATTCGGGGGGTTACCGAACCCCATACTCCACCGTGCCGAGCCTACTGACTCAAAGTCACAGAATTGACCATGAAATTCACCCAACTGCCACTGCTCTCTGTATTTCTTATCGCCTCCACCCTTGCATGTGCGCAAGGCTCTCCAGTCATCGTGGTTCAGAAGTACGAACGAACGAGTTCATCGATCGTAGTGGAAGGGGTCGCCAACATCATTCCTCCGGGTACAAAAATGTGGGCAACAGTGATAAGCATCGACGGTAAGCCGCTGGACCGAGATCGCCACACAATGAAGACCGTAGAGAACATTTTTGTTGCTAACGATCGTTCGTTTAAAGCAACTATTAAGCGATATGGCAGTCTGGATGCATATTCTTTTCCAGACGGAAAGTATCGAATTGAGTTCTTCGCGATGTTCAATCAAATGTGGCAAACGAAAGAAGTCGCTCTCGCCGCGGGCATAAAACTCAATAACCAAGGTTATGAGGTATCCAGTGAACCTACTGCGCTTCCAAAATCGCCTGATCTTCCATATGACACTGTTTTGGGAGAAAGAAGCAGACAACTTAGAGCGATTCGCACGATCGACATCCGCCGCATGGCAGGCGAGGCATCAGAATACAAAACCAAAAGCATCCGAATCGACATTCTGGACATCAATGCGGCCAAAAAACCCGTTCGGTCGATACCGGCGACGGACATGCTTCATCGAGAGGTTTCCCGCAAGGTTGGTCGGCTCAAGCCCACAGAGGCCGTTTCTCTTGTCTGTGTAGGCCCATTCACGAACGGCTTCGGCTATCTCGCCAACGATCTTTATTTTTCAGGAGGAACTCCTAACCGTGAGTTCGTGACGGCGTTTGCCACAACCCTCTCTGATCTTTGCCGTCAGCAAGAGGACCGATTTAATAGTCGCAACAAGCACTGATGCCAAGTGCGAGTACTAAATAAAGTCCAATAAAAAAATGCCACCAGGTGAGTAAGCCTGGTTCAAAAAACTCTGTATTGAAGGCGAGGGCTACCGCCTCAAACGGGTAGGCTAAACTTCATTAAAAAAAGCGCCTTTTGAGGTGCTTTTTACTCCCGGTAATGCAACGTTGCCACTAGCTGAGTGACTGCTAAGGATCGAGGCTGTGTGAAAACGGATCAAGCACTGAGCTCGGCAAAAACTGACTTCTCAGATCGCTCTGTATGCGTTTTTCTTGCCCTAGGGAATGGTTAGAAGACCCCTGAATTTCTTAGTTGAACGAGTTTTTACACAGCCTCGGTCGAAGCAGCCGTTAAAGTTACGGTCTATATGGCCACCAAATTGTGGTTCACGGTCCATGTAATTTCAGCGGCCTGTCTACGGAGCACTGGAATGGGTGCTCAACTAAGACCGGAATCTGCATTAGCTGCCGGTCGTTTTCCGGTCCATAGCTGGGTGTCTGGTACTTGTCTAGTGCAGCAATCGTGGACCGACGACGGACCAGACGAGTTGTGGAGGCCTTGCGGTACAAGGTTTGATGGACGAGACAAAAGGATTGGCAGTCCTTTTTTGCCGAACTCATAATCCTTTGGTCGTCGGTTCAAGTCCGCCACGCCCTACCAGATAGCCATTTCTGGTATTTAAAAGCCTGCTAATTTTTGTGGCGAGCTTTTTTGTTTATATTCCTGGTTTCGGTCTGGTTTCGGTCTGGTTTCGGTCTGGTTTCGGTCTGGTTTCGGTCTGGTTTCGGTCTGGTTTCGGTCTGGTTTCGGTATTTTCAAGATGTGGCTGTACTTTCCTGGAAAATGACTGTTGGTGTAGTTTGAGAGATCGAGTCCTGTGACGAGGTGTGTTCGTCACGATGCTTCAACACTAGGCGCACTGCTTGCTTGCTACTTCGGGGGGATTATTTCGTCATTGACTCCATGTTTGAAAATCATGGAGCCTCTGTGATTCTGAACTGCCGCTAGGATTGTTCACTATTGCAGGATAGGCAAAACACCGGATGGCCTCAAATTCATGTGTTAACTTACCGGGAAGTCAGTGACTTGGAGAGTCACAGACCAACTTGGAACCCGTATGCAGGCAGGTTTCATTGTCGAGATGTGCTCCGCAACTTACCGTCTTATGAGTAACTGGCGGCTGCAATATGTCTCTCCCCAGCACAGGCTTCAGCGTAAAGCTCTCTGGGCTTTGCAGTGCGGCTTGCACTGGTACAGAAAGAGAAGATGAAGACAGGAAAAATCGCCGTCATGGGAGGCTTGGCCTTGATCCTCGCAGCGTGCGGCAATCCGAAGGATGCGACCAAGAGCAATTTCAGCAAGTCCATCCAGGCCTACCTAGATACGCAGCACGGGCTATGTGCTGCCCTCCCTGCGATGGAAGTGCCGTTCACCCTGGAGAATAAAGGTGGGTTCAATGCGGATGCCAAAAAGCGCGCAGACGCTCTGGTAGACGCAGGATTGCTGACAAAGCGGGATACCGAAATCAAGGCCATGTTTGGCAACAGGATGGAGCCCGCCACCGAGTACCAAGTTTCCGATTTTGGGAAAACACATCTCACTCCCAAGGCGGCTGATACCTTGGGGCGGCAAGACGCCTTCTGTTCTGGCAAGTATGTGATGGTTGACGTGGACAACTTCACCGAGCCAAGCGACATGATGGGTATGAAGGTGTCTCGGGTGAACTACCGCTACAAGGTCGATGGGATCGCCGATTGGGCGAAGTCTGAAGCACTGCGTACCAGTTACAAAAACATTGCGGAGCAGTCGAAAGGTGACATTAAAAGCAAGGCTGCGCTTATCCTTACCAATAACGGTTGGATACACGAACGCTTGTTCAAACAGTGATTGGGGCTTGATGCCCTGATCTATTCAGGATAGCCATAAGGTAGCGCTCAACGAGATAATGCCGTTCACTTAAGCGGGTGAACGGCATTTTGTGAGTTACTGATGCGAAGGGTGTTAATTTCCACGCAAAACTGACCCGCCGGGGCTAGTGTGTTACTTCTGGGTTGAAGTCAGCATCCTTGGCGGTTGAATTCGATTCCGGTCTGGGGCTACATATCCAGCACGAGCATGGGGGTGCGCGAGCGCGAGCAGCACGGCAGAAAGCTGTCGTTGCGCTTTTGTTCAACCGGGGAGAGAAACATGTCCCGATGGTCCGGCTCTCCCTCCAATACGCGGGTGAGGCAGGTTCCGCAGACCCCTTGCTCGCAGGAGGTCGAAAGTGCGACTCCTGCAGCGGCCAGCGCCTGCGTTACGGACTGGTCCTTCAGCACCGGAATCACGCGTCCGGTATGGGCAAGCTTGATGTCGAAGGCCGCATCGGTGTCGTGAGACACAGTGCTGGCGCTGAAGAATTCGTAGTGCAGGTTCTGCTCCGCCCAGCCCTGGCGGCGGGCCGTTTCCAGCACCGCGTCCATGAACCCTCTGGGTCCGCAGACATACAAGTGCCGGTCGGGGGTCGGATCGCCGATCAGTGCGGGCAGGCCGGCAGGATGCTCATCATCATGGTGGAAGCGGGTCTGGGGTGCAAAGGCAGATTGCGCAATGCTGTCTCGGAAGGCCGTGCGCTCGCGTGAGCGGGTGCAGTAGTGCAGCGTGAAGTCGGCCTGCTGCGACGACAGGTGGTGAGCCATGCAGACAATGGGCGTGATGCCGATGCCGCCAGCCAGCAGCAGGCTGTGGCCCGCGACAGGCGCCAGCGGGAACAGGTTGCGGGGCATGCCGATGGTGATCGCCTGACCTTCCTGCACTAGGTCGTGGACGGCCTGGGAGCCTCCGCGCGAGCTAGGATCCCTGAGGATGGCGATCATGTAGCGGTGCTGCTCGGCGGGATCGTTGAGCAGCGAGTACTGCCGTATGAGTCCGTTGGGCAGATGGACATCGATATGGGAGCCTGCGGAGAAAGAGGGTAGAAGTTCTCCGTCGGCATGGACCAGTTCAAGGCTGCAGATGTCCGGTGTTTCCTGGGTCTTGCGGGCAACCCTAACCCTCAGAGTGGCGGCAGTCATGAGGGTACTTTCAGATGCTGTAGGTCTCGTAGGTGGAGGGGTGGAAGAGTTCTTCCACAGCCATCAGGCGGGCCGAGAGGCCTTGGGCATGGTGGTGGCGGACGAAGGCCTCCAGGGTTCGGCGCGAAGCGGCCACGCCGTAGGGCCAGTAGTCGTCGCCCAGAGTGGATTTCGCGGCGCGTATCTGCTCTTCAACGAACGGCAGAGTGACCTTGGTCGCGGAGGTGTCCTCCAGCAAGTCGAGCGCTGCCTGCTTGGCTTGCGAAAATGCCTTGAATACGGCCGAGGGCAGCCATGGGTGCTGAGCGGCGAGTTCCTTGCGGATACCCACGATGTGCATGATCGGAAAAATGCCCGTGCGGCGGTAATAGTCCTTGGCCGCGGCTGTCGGATCGTCGTAGAGCCAGCCGATGTTGGGGTTGCGCAAGGCAGTGCTGGCTGGTGGGCGTGGACCGATGAATCCGTCGATGTCGCCACGGTCCAGCAGGGCGGAGATGGTTTCGCCCTCCGGAGCGTTTTCGATATGGATGTCGCTGGGCAGGGCCAGTTTGATTTTTTCCGGCCGTGCTGCCGTCTCAATTCCTCCGCGGACCCAATGCACATCACAGGGGCGAACACCATGATCTGCTTCCAGGATGGCGCGAGCCCAGACATTAGCCGTGAGTTGGTATTCCGGCAAGCCGATGCGCTTTCCCTTGAGATCCTCGGGCCGTTGGATGCGATCCTTGCGAACGTAGATTGACGTGTGGCGAAAGGCTCGTGAGACAAAGACTGGAATCCCGATATAGGGGCAGGAGTCTTGGGAATGCTTGACCAGATAGCTGGAGAAGGAAATTTCCGTGATGTCGAAATCCTGGCTCCGCATGGCGCGGAAAAACATTTCCTCTGGATTGAGAAGCATGAATACCGGGTCCACGCCATCGATTTGCACCCGCCCGTCGTAGAGGGGGCGCGTGCGGTCGTAGTCGCCCATGGCGACCGAGAGTCGGAGTTTGTTCATGGTGTTTCCTGTGTCAGATTAGGGGGCCGATTTGCTGGTGGATTTCGCCAGGGGTGTCCAGCGGGAGATTTCGGTCTGGACGTAGCGCGTGAATGTTGAGGCGTTCCAGTCCTGTGGCTCGATGCCTTCTGACGCATACAGCTTCTGCATTGCATCGGACTTGAGCCCCCGCCGCACTTCCTCATTGATCTTGGTTACCAGGGCCGGTGCCATGCCTGCAGGACCGGACAGGGCAAACCAGGTCGTCGCTGTCAGGGAGGGGTAGCCCAGCTCCGCGAATGTCGGCAGTGAAGGCATGTCGGGCAGGCGCGCCGGCGAGGTGATGGCAAGCGCGTTGAGCTTGCCGGCCTTGATATAGGCGCTTGCCGTGCGGTAGGTTACGAACGCCGCTGGAATCTGGCCGCCCAGCAGATCCGTCACTGCTGGGTTGGCGCCCTTGTAGCCCACTCTGGTCTGTTTGTACTTCGCGTTGTGCGCGAAGACCGAACCGATCAGATCACCGTGTGTGCCCAGGCCGGGAGAGCCCCAACTCAGGCCGCCTTGCAGCCCGCGTGCATAGGCCACGAACTCGGCGAGCGTCTTTGCGGGAAGCGACGGATGCACTACCAGCACCGTGGGCGGTCCCCCCAGCATCGCTATGTGCGTGAAGTCGGCTACTGGATCAAAAGCCTTGATGTCCACGGGAGCGATGACGTGCGAGCCGACACCAGAGAGCACCAGGGTATAGCCGTCCGGTACGGCCTTGGCCACCTGCGCCGAACCGATGGTGCCGGCTCCGCCCGCGCGGTTATCGACGACGAAAGGCTGCTTGTAGACCGTTTGCAGATGCTGGGCGATTGCGCGGCCCAGTGCGTCCGCCGTTCCGCCCGGAACATAGGGCACGACGATGCGTACTGCCTTGTTGGGCCAGGTTGCCACCTCCGGGCTCTGTGCATTTGAATTTAGGGCCAGGGAGCCCAAAACGCCGGCGCAAAGCAAGGCTCGGCGGGTGATTCTTTCCATCATCAAAGTCTCCTTTTCTTGTGTTCAGCCGCTTGCTCCGGCTTGGGAAGGAATGTATCATCGTTCTTTCATAAGGAAAACAGTTCTTCTATATGGAACAAAAAGGAGATGTGCAATGTTGAAGCAAGAGCAGAATGAATTGGTGACTCGAACGAATGCGGGAACCCCGATGGGGGAGGTGTTCAGGCGCTATTGGCTGCCGGCGCTGCTGTCGCAGGAACTGCCCGCGCCGGACTGTCCTCCGGTGCGGGTCAAGCTGCTGGGCGAGTCACTGATCGCGATCCGTGACACGCAGGGGCGTCTGGGGGTGATGGATGAGTTCTGCGCCCATCGCGGCGTGTCACTTTGGTTCGGACGCAATGAGGACAACGGCATTCGCTGCCCTTATCACGGCTGGAAGTACGACGTCTCCGGCCGATGCGTGGAAGTTCCTTCGGAACCGGAAGGCAGCCGGTATTGCGAGCGCATCAAGCTCAAGTCCTATCCGCTGATCGAACGCGGTGGCGTGGTATGGATCTACATGGGACCGCCCGAGCTACAGCCTCCTGCACCCGAGTGGGAGTTCGCCACCGTGCCCGCCAATCAGAGCTTCATGTCCAAGCGTCTGCAGGAGTGCAACTGGCTGCAGGCCCTTGAAGGCGGCATTGATTCGAGCCACGTCTCCTTTCTGCACAGCGGCGGATTGCAGCACGACCCCTTGTTCAAGGGCGCCAAGGGCAATGAATACAACATGAACGACTTGCGCCCGCAGTTCGAGGTGGCGGAGGCTGACGGCGGCCTGTTCATCGGCGTGCGGCGCAAGGCCGAGCCCGGTTCGCTCTATTGGCGCATCACGCCGTGGATTCTTCCCTGCTTCACCATGGTGCCTCCGCGCGGCGACCACCCCGTACACGGTCACTTCTGGGTGCCTATCGACGATGAAAATTGCTGGGCCTGGAGCTTTGACTATCACCCCACCCGGCCGCTTACGGAGCAGGAGGTGGAGGCCATGCACAACGGCGCCGGGATTCACTGCAAGTACGTTCCCGGAACGTTTATTCCATTGGCAAACAAGTCCAACGATTACCTGATGGATCGCGAAAAGCAGAGAACCGGCGAGCTGTACAGTGGGGTTGAAAGCATCGCGATTCAGGACTCCTCGCTGCAGGAAAGCATGGGGCCTATCCAGGACCGCACGCGTGAAAACCTCACCGGCACGGATCGCGGCATTGTTCAGGCCCGGCGGCGCCTCATGGCGGCAGCCATGGCACTGGCCGAATCGGGAACACCGCCTCCGGGCACCGAGCCAAGCCAGCAGAAGGTGCGTTCCGTGGCAATTGTGTTGCCCGAAGGCGCAGTCTTCCACGAAGCCGCGCGCGATGCGCTGCGCGCAGAACCCGGCAAACCGCACGCTACCGTATGACTGATCGTTCCATCATCCGGGCAGCGGTCGCTGTCGAGCCTGGGCGCACCGAGATTCAGGAACTGAAGGTGCCGGAGCCCGGCGCCGACTCCGGGCTTTTGCGGGTCGCCATTACAGGTGTCTGCGGAAGCGATTGGGGTTACTACCAGAACCTGCCGCGCTCGCGCGGACCGCTGATCCTAGGGCATGAAACTGTTGGCTACGTGGAGCGGATCGGCTCCCTTGCCGCTCAGCAGTGGAAAGTCAAGGAAGGCGAACTAGTCGCACTGGAGGAGTACCTGCCGTGCGGGCACTGCGAGTACTGCCGCTCCGGCGAGTTCCGCCTGTGTCATGCGACCGATTGGAGGCTGGGCGGCATGCGCTATGGCGCGACGGCCTTGAGCAAGGAACCGGGGTTGTGGGGCGGCTTCGCACAGGCTCAGCACTTGCATCTCAACACCGTGTTTCATCGTGTTCCAACGGGGGTGACGCCCCGGCATGCGGCGCTGGCGTTGCCGTTGTCCAACGGCATCGAGTGGGCCTATCTCCAGGGGGGCGCAGGTCCAGGTCAGACGGTGGTGATCCAGGGACCGGGACAGCAAGGACTTGCCTGTGCTGTTGCTGCCCGGGAGGCTGGCGCACAGTGCGTGATCGTCACAGGGCTGTCGAACGAAACGGACCGGCAGCGCCTTGCCCTGGCCAGGGAACTTGGCGCGCACCATACGATTGACATCGAGCAGGAGGATCTGTTGGAGACCGTCGCAGACATCACGGGTGGCCACATGGCCGATCTCGTGATCGATTGCGCCTCAGGCGGGCCGGCTTCGGTTTCCAGTGCCATCCAGCTCGCCCGCAAGCGAGGCACGGTCATCCTCGCGGGCCAGAAAAGGCAGCCTGTTCCCGCGTTTGACAGTGACAGTATCATTGCCAACTTCCTCACTGTTAAAGGGATGCGCGGGCACTCTTATGAGTCGGTCGAACTGGCGCTGCAATTGATTGCAGGTAATCGCCATGGCGTCACGAAGATGTGTACGCACACCTTTTCCCTGGAGGAGACCGATCTTGCCCTTAGGTCTCTGGTGGGTGACGGAGTGGAAGGGGCGATCCATACAACCATTGATCCTGAACGTTGAGCACGAAAGACAACACTGACGAAAGCCGCAACCTGTCTTCGGTAGGCGCGGCACTGCGCCTGCTGAAGACATTCACGGCCGAAGAGCCCGAACTGGGCATCACCGAGCTTGCTAGGCGTCTTGGTGTCGCCAAAAGCACGGCCCATCGGCTCGCGGCGACCTTGGTTGCCGAGGGATTTCTTGAGCGCATTCCGACGGGCAGCGGTTACCGCCTGGGCCTGCTGCTTTTCGCGATGGGAACCTTGGTGCGGCGGCGCATGAATGTTGCGGAGGAGGCTGCACCGCTGCTGCATGCGCTGGGCGAGCAAAGCGGTGAAACCGTGCATCTCGCGGTGCTGCACGGCAGTGAAATCCTGTATCTGCGCAACATTGAAAGCCGGCATGCCATTCGTCCGCGTTCCTATCTGGGCGTGCGCAAACCGGCGTTCTGTACCAGCGAAGGCCGAGCCCTGCTTGCCTTCAGCCCACCCACGGTACAGGCCAAGATATTGCGTGGCCCCCTGGAGGCACGGACATCGAATACCGTGACCGACAAGGCAAAGCTGGCCCATTTGCTGGAAAAAGTGCATGGCGCCGGATGTGCCGTGGACGACGAGGAAAGCGAAGAGGGGATGAGGGGCGCTGCTGCACCGATCTTCGATGCATCCGGGGCCGTGGTGGCCGCGGTGGGCCTGGCTGTGCCGACTTCGCGCTTTCCGAAAGCCAAAACGAATCAATTCACGAGCATGGTGATCGAGACGGCGCACGCGATCTCGCAGCGGCTCGGCCACGAGTCCTGATCCCTGCTATGAAAAACTCCCCCATTCCCGTCTGGGTCGTCACAGGCTATCTGGGCAGCGGCAAGACCACATTGCTGAACCGATGGCTGCGCCACGCCGGGCTGGCGCATGCGGTGCTGATCATCAATGAAATTGGGGAAGTTGGGCTCGATGACCACATCCTGTCTCGCAGCGCCGATAGCGCCTCGACGCTTTTGGCCAACCAGTGCATCTGCTGCAACGGCCTGCCCGGCCTGGAGGGGACGCTGACCGAGCTTTGGTGGGCACGGCTGCGGCGCGAGCGGCCCCACTTCGATACTGTAGTGATCGAGACGACGGGCTTGGCCGCGCCGGGGCCGATCAGCCAACTCTTCGAACTGGTGCCGCTTTTGCGGGAGCGCTATGTGCTGCATGCCGTTGTGACGACCGTGAGTGCCACGGCCGGGTGCGAGGGCATCGAAGCCCAGACGCAAGCCCGTGAACAACTTCAAGCGGCGGATACGGTGGTGTTCACCAAAGTGGATCGTGCCGAACCCGCTGCCATCGCGTCGCTGTCCACTTTGATCCAAGCATATGCGCCTCAGGCCCGAGTTTTGCAGTCGGCGATGGCTTCTCTCGACTGGAATGACATGGCCGCCGCCACTCCGGGTCGGTCGCTCGGCAACCGCTTATCCGCGGCCGTGCCTCGTGGAGCTGGATTCGCAGCGGTCCGTCTCGGCGGACGTTCGGGCTATGCGCCGATAGGCGAGTCTGTGCATGGCGTCCAAAGCCGCTTCATTCCCTTGCCGCAGCCCATGGCGCTTGATGCATGGAAGGCCTGGCTTGGTTCACGGTTGGGGGCGCACCTGCTGCGTCTCAAGGGGGTAGTGTTATTGGACGAGGGCTTACCGCTGCTGGTCCAGTGGTCACAGGGCGATGAGTATCCGCTCTTGCAACCCTTCGAAGGTTCTTGCCCATCGCCTGGGCTCACGGAAATACACTCGCAGTGAGCGAATCGGCCATTGGGTGGGTGTTTGGATTTGGCAGAGGCTATGCATAGATGGCTGCTTGCGCAGACGACCCCTCCCACCCCACCTAATAGCGTCGATATAAAACTGAGCAGCATGCAATCTTTGGACTCTGCATGACTACCGATCTGAAGGCAAGCCAACGCACTTGGGTGGAGCAGGCGCCTCGACGAAGTCATTGTCTTTGTTGGAGGTGCTTTTATGCAAGCGACCTTTATCGGAGTAGATGTCTCCAAAGCGGAACTTGTCATCAGCATTGGCGATCACGCGCTGGTTGACCTCGTTGTGTCCCGCGACAAATTGGACTGTGCGGTTCTTGACGAGCAGGGTCAGCGTGTCAAGCGACCGCGAACCTTTGTCAATGATGGTCAGGGCGTTCTGGACTTGATCACCTGGGCTCGCTCTATCGCCGTGGATCGCCGCAACGCGGCTGTATGACGCGGGCCTACTTGTCTCGGTGGTCAATCCTGCGCAGGTTCGTTCGCTAGCGCGAGGCCTGGGCATGCTCCGCAAGACGGATGCCATTGATGCGGTCTTGTTGGCTCATTATGGTCGCTTGGCTGCCCCCAGGCCGTGGCGGCACGTAGAAGCGGTCCTTCGAGCCAGTACTTAGCAAACCGCGCAATCGAGTGGCGGGTCCCGAGGGTGAAGCGGCCGTTCAGGACAGACTGCGCTCAACGACTGGTGTTGGCCCTTGTTGTGGCTCAGGCACTGGGCCATGAATGACTCAGATCAGACTGAAGTTGTAGTTCGGAGGTGCACTATGGGAGTCTGCTCATGGCCGAACTCAGTCGGTCACGAACAGCAGCCTTGTCAGTCGCAACCGGCACAGGTGGTCAACTCAGCCGGAATCCGCACATTCGTGCGCACGTCTCAGGATGTCTGTTTCTTGGCCCATCCGAGAACTCAAACTACCACTCATGAGCGCCCCTTCACGCCGACGTAACTTTGTGACACATCAAGTCTGGAAGCAGTAAGACGATGAAGCAGAACCTATTTGCAGATCTACCCCAATTCGGCCCTCAATTAGCGTCGACTCATTACTAGGTGTTCCGAGACAGCACTTATGTCAGTTGGAGGTCGTTAAGCAGACCAAGCCTATGCAGGTTCACGACCTCACGCTCCCGCTTGTGCGCGAGAGCCGCAAAGTGGATGAGGTGTAGCGAGTGAGGAACAGCAATAGATCTGAATATTGGCGATTGAGCGGTAGCAGATCGCATAAAACTTGATATACATCAAGAGCTTGCATCCATCGGTCAGAATTTCGAAAGTTACATCTAATAACATTGTTTTTCTTCAAAGAAAATAAGAAAAATCCTTGACAGAAACCTTCCAAACTTTCAAACGCCGTAAAGACTTTCTCTGCCTCACCGTTCAGGATGAGCATGCCATGCGGAGTCTGCACGACGCCCTTGGCACCCAGGCACACGGCTTCGTGGAAGGCTTCTACCGTCACCTGCTTTCCTTTCCTGAGATGCGTGCATTGCTGCCGGACGACGAGGCACTGCACAGGCTCAAGACGCTACAAATGCGTTACTTTCTCAGGCTCACAAAAGGCACCTATGACGAGGCCTATGGAGATGAGCGCCAACATGTGGGTTTGGCTCATGCGCGTATTGGACTGTCGCCCGGCTGGTATCTGGGTGCCTACAGTCACTACCTCACTGAGCTCCTTCCGCGAATTACTAGACTGCCCGAACTGACGCCAGAGCAGCGTAACGACGCAATCCAGGCATTGATCAAGGTGGTCCTGCTGGATATCGGGCTGGCCATCGATAGCTACATCACACATCGCGATACGCTGATAGCCGAACTTCGAGACTATGGCGCAGCTTTCGCGCACCTACCGCACGGCACGCTTGTGGTCACGGATGAGCTGAATGTGGTGTTTGCCAACCAGGCCTTCGCACAACTCGCAGGCCAAACACCAATGGCGCTAGCGAAAGGAGACCCGCTACCGGCCTTTATGGATGTAGGCAGCTTACCTGCATTGGTGAAGCAAGCGCTACAGCATCAACATGCCAGGGGAAGGTCGCAACTGCATTTCCACGCTCAAGCATTGGCGATCCCGGTTTCCATCACTGTCCACTCTCTGCAACAGCCCGACGGCCACGCTCAGCCACGGTTGCTGATCACCGTTGAAGATCTGCGCAAACAGGAGCAACTCAATCGTGACTTGCTCAATGCCCAGGAGGTGGCCAACATCGGTACCTGGCTCTCATACTTTGACGGCAAGCCTTCCCTCACGCCTCAAGCGGCACGTATCCTTGGTTGGCCAGTAGGCCAGCCTTTCAAATATGCTGATTTACTTGGCTGCGTGCATGCAGAAGACCGCGCATACGCAGATGCACAATGGAAAAAAGGGCTTGCCACTGGCCATTACGCGTTCGAAATGCGCATCCAGGACGGCACCAGCGTCCGCTGGGTGGATGCGCTTGGCACGATCGAGCATGACGTGACTGGCAAGCCGGTCCGGGGCTACGGCACGCTACTCGACATCACGGAGCGCAAACGGACCGAACGGCGCATGGAGAAGCTGGCGTTCTTCGATGCGCTCACAGGGTTACCTAATCGCTTTCACGGCATAGATTTGGCTCAACGCCTGCTCGACATCGCAGGCCAACGAGGTCAGCAGGCCACGGTGCTGTTCGTTGATCTCGACCGCTTCAAGGAGATCAACGACTCGCAGGGCCATTTAGTGGGAGACGACTTGCTTGCTGAAGTGGCAAGGCGGTGCGAACGCACGCTCGGGGGAGAGGGTGTGGTGGCTCGCCTGGGTGGCGATGAATTTATGTTCGTGCGCACACTCGCCGAAGGCAACGATACTATGGCCTTGGCCCATGAGGTCTGCTCAACATTGGCAAGTCCCATGAGGGTGGACGATCTTTGCTTCGAAGTGGGGGCAAGCGTCGGAGTAGCTCTTTACCCCACGCACGGTCACAGCGTAGACGAGTTGCTCCAGCGCGCCGATATCGCAATGTACCAAGCCAAAACGCAAGGCGGCGGCAATTGCCAGCTCTACGATGCACAAATGGGCCACCGGCTCCAGCGGCGCATTGCACTTGGTGTAAAACTGGAGGAGGCTCTCGCGCAATCACGCTTGGAATTGCACTTCCAGCCCAAGATAGCTTTAGATTCGTATGCGTTATACGGCGTAGAAGCGCTCGCACGTTGGCACGACGAAGAGTGGGGCTGGGTGAGCCCCGCCGAGTTTATCTCCGTTGCTGAGGAGCGCGGCCTCATCATCGCGCTCGGCGACTGGAGCTTGGACGCAGCAGCTCGTCAGTGGCGGGCCTGGAGTTCTGCCGGCATAGCGCAGCCGCCTGTGATTGCCGTCAACGTATCGGCTGCGCAGATGATGAGTGACTCCTTCTCCGAGCGTGCCTTGGCGATCATGCGCGCGCACGGCGTGAGCCCACGATGCATCGAATTGGAGATCACCGAGTCGGCGCTGATGCATGACCCTGCCAAGGCTAAGCGCGTTGCTTCCCAGTTAGTGAAACAGGGCTTCACGCTATCTATCGACGACTTTGGCACTGGCTACTCTTCGCTGGCGCGGCTACAGAGCTTTCCCGTTTCTCGGCTCAAGATCGACATGTCTTTCGTACGCGGCATGTTCAGCGAGCCTGGCAGTCTCGCCATCGTGACAGCAGTCATTGGCCTGGCCCATGCGCTGCAACTGCGGACGGTGGCCGAAGGCGTGGAAACACAAAGCCAACTCGACAAACTTCGCGACCTGCACTGCGACGAAGTACAAGGCTACTTTTTCTCGAAAGCTGTTCCCGCAGCCGAGTTGACACGCGACTGGCTGTCCCTCTGACCCTCCTCAAAAACACCATAAAAAAGAATATTCTATGCGGATCAATTTGCCAGTCACTACCAATGAGTTCACGTTTCCGGAGCGAGACACTCTGGTCTCGGTCACGGATACCAAGGGCCGTATCACTTATTGCAACCCCGCATTCGTTCACGTGAGCGGCTTCGCACACGAGGAGTTGCTGGGCCAGCCCCACAACCTGATCCGCCACCCTGAAATGCCCGCCGAGGCTTTCCGCGATTTGTGGCAAACCATATCGGCAGGCCTTCCTTGGACCGGCATCGTGAAAAATCGCCGCAAGAATGGAGATTTTTACTGGGTACAGGCCAACATCACACCCTTGCGTGACGGCGAGCAGATCACGGGCTTCCTGTCGGTGCGCACGTTTCCTGTGCGCGAACATGTGCTTGTCGCAGAAAGGCTCTATGCCACCATGCGTGCCGAGGCGGAAGCTGGATGTGCCGTCCATACGCTACACCATGGAGCCGTACTGCGCCAAAATCTGAGTGGACGCTTGACGCGGCTACTGGCTCCTTCTACGTTTGTGCGCCTGCTGCTGGTACTGACGCTAGCTGTAATGCTTCCGCTACTGCTCACGTGGCTGAATGTCCCCTGGCTAGTCACGGGCAGTGCGGCCTTGTTGGCCGTGGCTGTGTCGTCTTTTCTGACTCACTCGCTGGCTATCGCGCCGCTGCAAGAACTTGTGCACGATGCCAATCAGCTGGCATCTGGAGACCTGTCGCACGCAATGCGTACAGGTGCCAGCGGCAGTGTCGGAAATCTTCAGCGCGCACTGTTTCAACTGAGTGTGAACTTGCGCACTGTGGTGAGCGACGTGCGCCAGGAGGTAGGGCACCTGGAGATTGCCGTGCAGGAAATCGCCAGCGGCAACCACAACCTGTCGTCCCGCACCGAAACTCAAGCCAGCAGCCTGGAGCAGACTGCCGCATCCATGGAGCAGATTAATGGCACAGTGCATAACAGCGCCCTAGCCGCCAGCCGTGGCGCCTGTTTTGCAGAAGAAGCTTCGAGCATCACACAACGCAGCAACGATGCCGTGCAGGCCGTGGGCCAGACCATGCTGGGCATCGCTGAATCGTCACGACACATTGAAGACATCGTGCACCTCATCGAGGGCGTGGCCTTCCAGACGAATATTCTTGCGCTGAACGCGGCCGTAGAAGCTGCGCGTGCGGGAGGGGCTGGGCGGGGCTTTGCTGTGGTGGCGTCGGAGGTGCGCACGCTATCTGCACGCACCGCCCAGGCAGCGCGCGATATTAAGCAGCTCATCGGCGACTCGGCCGAGCGCGTGGCATCGGGCGCCACCGCTACAGGCGAAGCGCGCGAGCGCATGGCCGAAGCATTGTCAGCGGTGCAACGCGTAAGTGCTGTGCTGGGTGAAATTAGTACCGCAGCCATAGAGCAGCAAACCGGTATCTCACAGGTCAACGCTGCTGTGGCGCACATGGACTCGATCACCCAACAAAACGCTGCGATGGTGGAGGAACTGGCCGCAGCCGCGCAATCGCTGCGAGGTCAAGTAAACAGTGTGAGCAACTCAATGCGCCTATTCCGTCTCGAGCGCGGCGAAGCGCCTTTGTCGCAAGCCAATGCAGTGGAACTGCGGCGAATAAATCGGCTGCGGTAAATGAAAGAATAGGTAGTGTTTGTCTATCTGCCTAGAGACCTTCCAACCAGCCCATGCGTTCGAAAAACAGATGGTATTGGGGGATGCGGACAAAAACTTGGACTACTGAGAGGTAGTTCATGTATTCATACGAAGATCGAATCCGCTCGGTGATGCTCTACATCAAGCTAGGCAAACGAGTCGCGGCAACCATTCAGCAGTTGGGCTATCCCTGCAAGAATTCGCTCAAGGGCAGGCACTGCGAGTACGAGCAGGATCGGGACTTGAAGACCGCGGTTGTTCGCCCGCCGAAGTTCACCCGGGAGCAAAAGGCTCGGGCCGTCGAGCACTATCTGACGCACGGGCGCTGCGTGGCTTTCACAATCAAGGCTCTTGGCTATCCCGGGAGGGCCTCACTTCACGCTTGGGTTCAAGAGCTCAATCCCCGGGCTCGGCCACGCATGCTCGGAGCATCGTTGAACGAGAACAAGCACGCTGCGGTGCTTGCGCTGTGCACACGGTAAGGAAGTGCCCAAGCCATTGCTGACGATGTTGGTGTGTGTCGAGAGACGCTGTACAACTGGCGCAATGAACTATTGGGGCCAGAGGCTCTCGCATCGATGAAGCGCTTCAATGATTCTTCAACGAGTTCGGAGCTGCCTCAGTTGGAGCAGCAACTCCAGACACTACGCCGTGAAGTGAGACGGTTGCAGTTGGAGCAGGAGCTATTGAAGAAGGCGAATGAGCTCCTAAAAAAGAATCAGGGCATCATCCTTCATCTCCTTAGCAATCGGGAACAGACACTTCTGGTTGATGCCCTGCGCCATGTGTACTCGCTTGCCGAGTTGCTCGCCTCGCTAGTCCTGGCTCGCAGCACGTACTTCTACCATCGAGCTCGGTCCAACGCTGGCGAGAAGTATGTCGCTGTGCGCCGAACGATCACCGACACCTTCGAGCGCAACCATAGCGCTATGGCTGCCGTCGCATCCAGGCCTCACTGGTCAGGCAATGCGTGTGGATCTCGGAGAAGGTGGTTCGGCGCCTGATGAAGCAGGA
Source organism: Comamonas testosteroni (assembly GCF_014076415.1). Classification (NCBI taxonomy): domain Bacteria; kingdom Pseudomonadati; phylum Pseudomonadota; class Betaproteobacteria; order Burkholderiales; family Comamonadaceae; genus Comamonas; species Comamonas testosteroni. The sequence continues at coordinate 3,338,490 of NZ_CP043568.1, read as the reverse complement.
AGGGCTGGTGGCAGCTGCGCCCAAACTGGCTCCTACTTGGGAGAGATCAGCCCGGCCCCTGAGAACTTGCTGAACCGTAACTTCAATGCCACTGCACCTAACCAGAAGTGGCTGACCGACATCTCGGAGTTCCAACTGCCAGCCGGCAAAGTCTATCTCTCGCCCATGATCGATTGCTTCGATGAATTGGTGGTGAGCGGGTCTATCGGAACACGCCCTGACGCTGAACTGGTCAACACGATGCTGGATGCCGCGATCGCCAAGCTGAATGACAGCGAGGTGCAACCTGTGGTTCACTCCGACCGAGGCGCCCACTATCGCTGGCCAGGATGGTTGTCACACATCGCGGATGCCAAGTTAGTGCGCTCAATGTCACGCAAAGGCTACTCACCGGTATATATTCAAATGGTCAATGCAACACAATGACCGCCACTGGCGCAAGGAGCGTTGGCATGAAGCAAAGACTGCGGATTTACTACACCGAAGTGCAGAAAGCCCTGATGTGGGATTGCTGGAAAGTTGGCGATACCTTGCACGAGATCGGCAAGCTGTTTGATCGACCACACACCTTCATTCACACCATCTTGAGTGCGACGGGCGGCATCCGGCCACCAGCGAGGCGTCGGTCTCGCTGAGCATTGACCATGTCTGAGCGAGAAGAAATCTCTAGGGCATTGGCCGCAGGTGAAATGGAGCTCATTCATATTTGCGGATGCCGAGTGAATCCCAATCAACTTTCCTGTACTTCATCGAATTGGTTGAACACCTATTGCAGTTGGAGCTCGGAAGGATATATGGAGTCTGGGGGCGATTCAGGCAGGGGGATGCGAGATCGTTTGCGTTGTTCTATTCAGTTTCGATAAAATGTAAACTATGTATCTCGAGACTTACAGGCACTTGTTCGCCATTGTTTGACTTCTAGGAAAGCGATTTGTACATAGCATCCCTAGCAAGACCCACTTCTGAGGCAACCAAGCTTGTCAGCATGCTCGCCCCAGGGAAGATAAATGCCAGAAAAGAACAAATTCAATGATGAAGAGTGGAAAGCAGATGAGTGGCGGACTCTCCTCGAACAACTCATTGCAGAGGGAGTGCTTTCCTAGAAAGAAATCACAACACTCATTCAAGGGCTGAAACTGGCAGCATATTGAACCCTGTCCATCATATGACCATCCGCGTCTTCATCATATGTTGCCACACCACGCCGCACACTAAAGGCGGCGTGCTAGCGGAGGCGATAACAGGTGCACTGGAGCGAGTCGGCATTGCGTATCGTTTAAGCGACCTTGCCGCTAGCCGCTTCAATCCAATCGCAGGCCCCTTAGACTTCCTACCGACTCTGCCATTCCAACCCAGCTATCGAGCCTCACAAAAGCTGGCAGTGCGGTGCGATGGCTTTGCAACGGATATCAGGATCGAGCAAGACAATCTGATGTGGGCAGACCATGTCGTATTTATCTTTCCGATCTGGTTCTTCGGCATGCCGGCGGTGTTAAAAGGTTGGGTCGAGAGGGTATTGGCCCGCGGTTTCGCGTATGGCGGTACCATGGAATACGGCACCGGCGGTATGGCTGGCAAGACTGTCCACGCCTTGATAACGGCCGCTGCCGACCGCGACGATTACACAGAGTACGGTAAACACATTCCACTCGATCTGCTTCTGCAAGCCTGTTTCGACCTGCCAATGCGATATGTCGGATTCGAACTCGGTGTGCGTGAAGTCCTTTGCGCAGTCGAAAAGGACACCGCGGACGATTTCGCGTTGAGGGCGAAACACGAAGCGCAGAAGCTGGCAGTACTCATCTCATTGAATACTAGGGGCAGGAAACACACCAATGGAAGTCCATCCCAAGGCTGAAGCAGTTCGCCAGCAAGCGGCGGCGCGGAGCGCCACGTTCCTATATGTCGTATTCGGTAGCTCCGTGAGCGCTGGTGACACTGCGACAACTTGCTTACTGGAGACTTGCATGCGCTCGTTGGTGCGTCCTGGCACGGCAATCGTCAATGGCGGTTACCAGGGCACCATGACGGCCAGCGCAAGCGCGGTGCGGCGCGCTGGCGGTACGGCGATCGGGGTGCCATGTGCGAATCTGGAAGACGCCATCGCCTATGAACATTTTGATCTGGTCTTTCCCGCCACCGATCATTGGGAAAGGCTGCGCATACTGATTGAGGTGGCGGACGCCTTTATCATCCTGCCCGGCGGCATCGGCAGTATCGTTGAAATCGCGGCCGCCTTGTGGTCGACGGATCGTGGCTTCGGATCGCGCCGACCCATGCTCTTCCTGGGTAATCACTGGAAAGAGTGGTTGCGTGTCAGCGGCGCAGGTAATCTAGCCTTCCGGCGCAACGACACGCTGCATTGCGTGACCTTCGCTACCCACTCTCAAGAGGTCGAAGCCTTCTTCGGGGTCACAGACAGCTCGAATCCCGTTCCGGCAACGATAGACAACGCCGGCTGGTGGGAACGCGCTCTACACGATCACCTAGCTAGCGAGTATTACGACCTGCCTGGTTTCGTGGTCGATCTAGCCCGCCTGACGATCGGCGAGGATGACCTACTCGCGCTTGGCCCTCTCGATGGCAAGGACGTACTGCACTTGCAATGCAACTTTGGGCTGGACACGATCAGCCTGGCTCGCCTTGGCGCGCGCGCAGTCGGCGCTGACAACTGCGTCCCGGCGCTGGCCGCCGCCCGAGCCCTCGCGGAGCGCTGCGCAGCTGATGCCATCTTTGTCGAGTGGGATGCGAATGGTGGCGATCTCGCACAATGCGTCGGCGAAAGGCAATTTGATACCGTATTCGCAAGTTACGGCGTGCTGGACTGGGTTGCCGATCTGCATGACTATTTCATGCAGGCCTGCGCCGTGCTGCGTCCCGGCGGCATGATGTATCTGGTCGAAGTGCACCCGGTCGCAAAATGGCTGATGCGGTGTGAAACTGACAGTAACGCCGCTTATTGCGCTCAGACCATGACGCACGAAAGAGGTGCGTCTTATGCGACCGGCGCCGAGTTCGGCGCCTTGACAGCCTATGCGCATCCGCTGCACGCCATCGTCACCGCAATGCTGTTGGCAGGTCTGGAGCTGGTTTTGATGGAGGAGCGTCCAAGCTCATCTTACCGCTTCCATCGTTCGATGACAATGCAAAGTGACGGACGCTGGGCCTGGCCCAAGCTGGCCGATGGCGCGCCAATGATTCTCGCGCTCGGAGCGCGCAAGGCGGCATGATGGAAAGCACGTCTGCTCAAACGGGGGTCGTCACCAAGGCCGATGCGCAATTTTTTGATGGTATTAATGCCTTGCTGGCAAGCCTGCGGGTCTGGCATCCGGCATGGCCGATAACGGTTGTCGATTGCGGGCTAACTCTACCGCAGCGAGCAGCGATATTGCGGCATGAGGGTGTCAAACTCGTGGCCGCGGTCGACCGGGGTTTCGTCATCCCCGAAGTAATGCGCCATTACTACACGAGCGCCGTCTATGGTTTTTTTTCGGTGCATGACCACCTGTATCCGGTCACGATCCATCTCGACGCCGATGCTGTGGTACTGGGCAAGCTCGACGATCTGGCTGCAGCGGCGGTCGCAGATCCAGGTATTTGCGGCGTGCCGGACTACCCTGAGCTGACGCTCGCCTATCAACTTGGTGAACTGGCGGGCGCACGCGATGCCTTGGATGGGGCTGTGCCCGGCGCTGACCTCGACTCGCGGACGTTCAACGGTGGCGTGTTCGCAGTCGATGCGCGATATTACGAAGAGCGAATGCGTCCCTTCGTCGATCGCCTGTTGCCGCACCATGAGCTATTTTGGGGGAACGACATGGCCATCATGAACTTTGCAGCATATGCTGCCAACCGTAGCCGCCCATACATCGACCCCGGCCATATCTACAACACCCGGCACTCCTATCGTCGCGCTCCCGGCCTCGCACCGAATCGCATCGCCGGATGGGACCGGCGTGGCCTACCCAAACTTGTCGGCCCGTTCGGCCGCGTGAGGGTCTTGCACTTCGTCGGAAAAGACAAGCCGTGGGCAACGACGCTGCCGGACAACGATTCGGTCGCATGCTGGCGCGTGTATCGCGAACTGGCCCGTCAAACAACTGGATTATGATGTGAATACCCCAATCGTATTAGGCCTGCACAAGGATCGCTGGCATGACACCGGCGCTGCGGTCGTTACCGTGGGGGCGGATGGCAGACGCCTAATCGCGCACTGCAATGAAGAACGGCTCGACCGCGAAAAAAGTAGCCGCGCATTCCCGGCGCTGTCGACTGCGGCCTGCCTAGCCGAACTCGGTATGAGTGATCCGCGCGAGGCGGACCTGGTGGTGTTGGACTGGACCATGAATGGGCAAGACTGGCGCCGCGATTTCCGGCGCAATTCCTGCCGCACGGACGTCTTTCTGAATGTGATCGACGCCCAGCGTTTGCGCATGGTGCGGCACCATGCCTGCCATGCGGCCGCCAGTTTCTTCACCTCGCCGTTCGAGCGCGCCGCGGTGCTCGTCGTCGACGGCCGCGGCTCCGAATACGAAACGCAGTCGCTCTGGGTTGGTCGCGGCCACTCGCTCGAGTTGGTGGCGCGTACCAGCGCAAATGGTATTGGCCTCCTGTATGAAGCCGTCACCCGTCGCATTGGTTTCGGTCCGCTTGAAGCCGGCAAGACTATGGGATTGGCACCATTTGGCTGCAACGACCTCCGGCTATCGACGGCGTTTAAGGCCGATTTCGATGGCATCTTGACCGATTACGGCTCTTTGTGCGGCCGCGACGACGAACTGTATGTCGATCTCGGGCCGCTAGGGGACGAGAACCAACGCGCCACCGTAGCCTTGGCCGTGCAGCAGGAGTGCGAACGAGTCATGCTACATCTCGCCGAATGGGCCCGCCGCGAGACCGGTGAAGTCAATCTGTGCCTGGGTGGCGGGGTTGCCTTGAACGGCGTCGCCAATTTCCGGATCCTGCGCTCCGGGATTTTCGAGCAAGTCTTCATCAACCCGGCTTGCTCGGATACCGGCATCGCACTAGGCGCTGCCTTATGGGGGCTGCACGTGGAACTTGGCGTGGAGCGAGTCTACGAGGACGTCTCGCCCTATACCGGTCCGAGATACGGAGCCTCTCATTACCAAGCAGCGGTGGCCATGGCGCAGGACAGCGGTGCAGCGCTCGTGCATACCGACGCCCCCGACGAGAAGGCGACAGCCTTGCTGGCGAAAGGGCGTAGCGTGGCGCTGTTCCAGGGACGCTCGGAGATGGGGCCGCGTGCACTGGGCCACCGCTCGATTCTGATGAGCCCTTTCACCGCCGCCAATCGTGAGCACCTCAACCGCATCGTCAAGCGCCGTGAACCGTTTCGCCCGTTCGCGCCGGTGGTGCGGCTCGAGGATGCGGAAGAATACTTCAGCCTAGGCATCGCGAGCCCGTACATGCTGTATGTGTGCCCAGTACGCGAGCGCTGGCGCGAGCGGCTCGCCGCCGTCACGCATATCGACGGGAGCTCACGGCCCCAGACCCTGGCGCACGACCAGAACCCGAAACTTCGCCGGCTCCTAGCGGAGTTCGGCCGACTCAGTGGCGTCCCGGTTCTGTTGAATACATCGTTCAATATCGCCGGCGAACCGTTGGTGGAAAGCCCGGCTGATGCTGTGCGCTGCTTCCTGAACTCGGCATTGGATGCGTTGTTGCTTGACGATGTACTGCTCGAAAAACGCTATCTCGCGCAGGAACTGCCATGAACCCGGTGCCCATCTGCTTGGTCGCACACCGGCGCCCGGCCCTGACCGCGTACTGCTTGGCGGCCTTGGCGGATTGCCCGGAAGCCCGGGACAGCGAACTGCACGTGTTCGTCGACGGTCCTCGCGACAAAGGCGAGGCGCTACTGACGCAGCAGGTGGCAGCGTTGTGCCGCACCGCGCGCGGCTTCGCAGCAGTCCATGTGGCCGAACGCGAGTGGAACGCAGGTATGGCACAGGCGGTGGTGGCAGCGATCGATACGATGCTTGCCAAGTATGAATGCGCGATCGTGGTCGAGGATGACCTGCTGGTCGCTCCGGGCTTCCTGACTTTCATGAACCGAGGCCTGCAGGCATATGGTGGCGACGCGGAGGTGATGGGCATATCGGGATATGTCATGCAAGACCTGCGCGGGTCGCTCGGCGAACGCGCTGTATTTTCGCGCCGCGCGGCATGCTGGGGTTGGGCCGTGTGGGCCCGATCTTGGCGCCGGCTGGACCGCTCCCGTGAGCGCTTGTTGGAACGGATCGCGTCCACTGGCTTAGCCGCATTCCTTGACCCCGAGGGCGGGATGTCGATGACCAATAGGCTACGCCAGGGCGTGCTCGGCCAGGACAATTCCTGGTCGCCTATGTGGTTTGCCTCTGTGGCCTTGGCCGACGGCTTGTTCCTGTATCCGCCGGTCTCGCTGGTAAATAATATCGGCTTCGACGGCGACGGAACTCACAAGCTTGCCACCAGTGCCTACGACGTTGCCCTGCACGATAGGGATGCGGATTTTCTCCTGCCACTAGAGGTGAAGGAGCATCCCGTGATCGATGCGCTATTCGTCGAAGCCTACCGCAAATCCCACTTGCAACGGCTCAAGGATGAGAAAGTCGCGGCGCATGGACCAATGTGACGTACTGGTGGTCGTCGCTCATCCGGACGACGAAACGATCTGGTGCGGGGCAACAATTGCCGCGCTCGCCGCGGCTGGGCAGCGGGTCGAGGTGGTGTCCGCGACCAATGGCGGCAATCCAGTCAGGCGGGATGAGTTCGCGCGGGCCTGCTTGGCACTGGGAGCTCGCCCCACGATGTTCGACTTGGCTGACAACAAACGCGCGGAATTGTCCCTCGACGATGGCACGCTTGCTGACTGGCTGCATGTCTTGCGGCCGTCGCTGGTGCTGAGCCATGGTGCGGATGGAGAACTGCATCGGCATCGCCACCATACGCAATGCGCAGCGCTGGTAGCTCGTTGGACACGGACGCATGACGTGCCGTTTCTGGCGTTCGCTCCGTTTGACCAGCCCAGGGAGGCACACGACGGTACCCTGAGGCAGCGCTTCGTGTCTCGCTGGGGCCATGCCAAGCAGGCGGCGCTTGCGGTGTACGTGAGCCAGGCCACCGTCATCGCATCGTTGGCTGCTGTGTGCGGCCCGAGCGAAGCATTTTCTGGCACGGCGCAGGCAATGGTCCGGCTGTTGGCCTTAGCACCAGACTTGGCATTATTGGATGAGAAAAACCATGAATAAGAAGCGGTGCCTGATCGCGTGGTGGGGTGCATTGGCGCGCGGCGGTGAAACGATCGGCGACCTGTATGCTGTTGTGCGCGTCTGCCGACTTGCGGAGCAGGCAGGATATAAAGTCAGCGTGGGCACTAATGTAATGTACCGGGAACTGCGCGAGTTCGATTGCGTTCAGTGGGATGCGCTCGCCCCCTGCGAGGTGGACTTGCTGCTGTTCGTCTGCGGACCGCTGATCGGTGAGTCTGCGGCCTTTGCGGCACTGATGGCCCGCTATGCCAGCGTGCCAAGCATGGCTGCCGGCGTCAGCGTCCTGACCGCGCAGGATGGAGAGTCCTGGAATCCGTTCGACGTCACGATCGCAAGGGACGGCATCGAGCCATGCTTGGGCGACCTAGCTGGCTTTCGGCCGCAGCCGCCGCGCGCGCCGCAAGCGATGCAACGGATCGGATTATGCCTTCGGCACGCGCAACGCGAATATGGTGCCGATGCTTCACTGCATGATGCCGCCGATGCGCTGGTGCGCGCCGCCATAAACATGCTTGGGGGAACGGTGGTCGTCCTCGATACCCGTTTGCACGGCCAAATTGCAAAAGCGCAGGCGATTGAGCATGCTTTCGAAGCGGTCGACCTAGTAATCACGACTCGCATGCACGGCGGCTTGCTCAGTCTAGCAAAGGGCACGCCAACCTTGGCCATCGACCAGATCCGGGATGGTGCGAAGGTGCGCTCGGTGTTGGGAGGGCTGGGGTGGCCTGTCATGCAAGCCGGCGTAGCGACTGTCGCCGATGTCGTGGACCAGGTACGGCAACTATGCTCGGATGATGTGCCGCGCCGCATTGCCGAGTTCCAGCGGCAAGCCTGCAACAGACATGCCGCGGCTGAGACGGCAGTGCTGGATGCTTTGCAGCGAATGTGGCAGCGGTGATGTACAAGCCTCTATTGATCATCCTCGATCCGGTCAAGGCGCCAGGCACGTCCTTCGTGCGGCCCCTGCTACTAACTCTGGAACAGTATTACCGGGTCGAGCTACACGAGTATGCCCCGCTGGGAATGGTCGCGCCGGCACTGGCCTTAGCCGACATCCTGTGGGTGGACTGGTCCACAGAGCATGCTGTGCTCGCCTCCAAGCTCAATCGCCTAGCACGCAAGCCCCTGCTGGTGCGGCTGCATTCCTATGAGGCGCTGGATACCGACTGCATCGAACGCATCGACTGGGCCAATGTGTCAACCTGCGTGGCGGTCAGCGAGACCATTCTCGGCATCGCGCACGAACGTTGCGCAGGCATGGCGCGATGTCATGTGTGCGTAATCGAGAACGGTATCGATCTGCACCGGTTCAAGGTCAACTACGACCAGCCAGGCTCTAGGCAGGCTCCTAAGATTGCCTGGGTAGGCGACCTAGCGCCGAAAAAAGACCCGGCGCTTGCCTTGCGGATCCTGGCCGATTTCCGTCGTGCGGGCGGCGAAGCAAGCCTGGCATTTGCCGGGGCCTGGAAAAGCCTTAGGGTACGCCTGCACCTGCTCGATTTAGTTGCAAAACTCGGGTTGCAGGACGTCGTGCACTTCGACGGGGTGGTTGACGACATGCCCCAATGGCTTGCCGACAAGGACGTCCTGCTGTCTACCTCGATGTTCGAGAGCTTTGGCTACGCGATCGGGGAGGCTCTGGCCATGGGCCTTGATGCCGTGGTGCTGACCTATCCTGGCGCGGAACGTGCATGGCCGGCGGACATCCTGGTGTGCACGTCCGCCGAAGCAGTCGAGCGCCTTCAACACGTTCAAAAACATCGATGGACTGGCTACGTCGCCGGGCGGTATGCGCTCGTTGATCAGGCCAAGCACATGGTCGCTCAGTTGCAGTCGATGTCGGCTTCTGGGCATGTGGGGGAATGATGGGTGGAGTGTGGTTTCTCTCGTATGAGCAGTTCCAGTGGGTACGACCAGGGCCTGAGGCGCTGGTTATTTCGATTTCCGACCGCTTTTATGAGGCCGAGGTCGAGCCCGGCTTTGCGGCTGTGCTACGCCTGCGGTTTTCGGACGTCGATCCAGCCCGGGAGGCAGTGCCGCGCGTCGCCGAATGCTTCACGCCGGATCAGGCAAGTGATCTGGTGGCATGGTGCGATCGTTGGCTGGAGCGTGGGAGGTATGCTCACGTATTCGTGCATTGCTGGGCGGGACGATCCCGTTCAGCCGCTATCGCTTGGTGGATCAGCAAGCAATACCACATGCATTTGCGGACGGCGTTCACTGTTCGGTTCATGAATGCGCATGTCCTTCGCCATTTGCCTGGGAATCATGCGTTACCGGAGCCTTCCGAGTTGGCGCCGGGTACTGATGCGGTCCGCTCGCTCGGTGAGTTGTTCGTGCCTTTGTCGTTTCTTGTGCCGTTTGGCCCAACTGAGATTGGTTTAGACGCATAGATTTTTGTTGAGCCTCCAAGCATGGGTTCAGCCGATGACTCACAGAAAAGTCGACCACGTGGAAGGATGCAAGAAAACGCATTCTCCGCCTCCTGACGTGCGCGTTGTGGACGGCGTGCCGGCACAGCTCGATCAGGACTTCAATTACCTGTTCCTGAACTCCGCCCAATAGATGAGTGTGATAAACGGTCTGTAGCTCATGTTTGCATCGCTTCTCTTCGCAGTCGTATAACCGATAACGGCGGCAATTCGTTGGCCGATGCTTGTGGGATCAGAAGAGTCGCTAGAGTGAAGCCGTCCAGATGTGCCATGAAGCTGTGTAGCGCACCCTGAAGCAGACCAGTTAGGCGGCAGTCACCAGCTAGCATGCAGCGATTGTCATTGGTAAAGCATTCGACCAGCGCAAAGTCTGGCTCCATTCCACGTACCACGGCCCCGAGATTGATCTGCTGCGGCTCATGGGCAAGGCGCATGCCGCCGCCCTTGCCACGAACCGTCTTTATCCACCCCTGCTGGGCTAGTTGGTGTGTCACTTTCATCATGTGCGCCTCGGAAATACCATAAGCCTGCGAGATCTCGGAAATCGTACACAGCCGCTCGGGTCGCTGGGCCACGTGCATAAGCAGTCGCAGCGCATAGTCAGTCATTAAGGTAAGACGCATTGACGGATTCCGTTCAAACAGATTTTCAGGACTTGATCGCGACGCGTCCTGAGGGCCGGCAGGTGGCCGGTTTTGTCAAATTAGCAATGGCGCAATGCGCCACCGGTACAAAGCAAAGGCTGGTCTCCGTGTCAGAGTCGATGCATTCAGCGTGGGCTTGAGGCCACCCGCTGACGGGAATGCCAGCATGCGCAACAACGTGGTGGCGAGCAGCAGCCCATATATGACTCTGTCAATGCGCAACTACTGACCCAGATGGCTCAGCACTGTACGCGTCATCATGTCGATGAACAGCACTGCAAAGCCAGCTATGCCGATCACATAGCCGACGGACAATGTCCAGTCAGCTAGATAGGAGCTGTAACTTGTAGCATCAACAATTGCTCGGATCTCTGCAGTCCCCAAGATGGTTGATAGCTTGGCAGACAGTGAATCGCAAGGCGATGTGCCGAGCATAGAAATCGTTATTGATGCTCTGCTTGGATAAGCTGAAGATGAATCAAACGTTCCAAGCTCTATGCCTGCAAGGACTTTACTTTTTTACGGGCCATAGCTAGCTTGAACAACTCCATGAAGCGAGGAGCTACGTTTGCGATGTGGAATTTCTTACCTGTTTTTAGTGCTGCACTGGAGTAGCGCTCGCGTCGTTTTGGGTCTGTCTTTAGTTGGCGAATTGCGAAGATCCAAGCATCGTCATTGTCGGGCATCAGCATTCCGTTAACATCATGCTGTACAAGTTCAGGAACAAATCCCCAGTTGGAGCCTATCACGCAACCACCTCGAGCCAGAATTTCCATCAATCCCCAGTTTGCAACGCCATAGCGAAGTGGATATAGAAACAAGTCTACTTCGGCTAGTATTCGCGAAAAATCTCGGTATGGCAAACAACCGGTAAACTCAATAACCTGTGCGGCGGGATAAATTTTGAGCAGATGCTCTTGAAAACTACCCACCTTGCCTTGATAACGCCGCTGCACCCACTGCGGTTCATATCCATAGGTCATGGCTTTAGCATCACCAATAGCGATAAACCGCATATCCTCTCCGTCTCCCTCACGCACAAGGCGATCAACTAGGCGGATATATGTCTCCAAACCCTTGGCACTGGAGAGATCACGGGCAGTAAATGCAACAGTGAATCGTTCATTTTCGTGCCGGATGGCTGCGTGAGACTCCCGCAGTGGAGGGGGGATATCGAACCCTTCAAATTGGACAGCGATGCTTCCTTGCAACTGTGGTGGAAACATCGATCGAGCATGGTGGCTGGGTGTGATGGTTAGATCGCTAAGGAGGACCTGATGGAAGTGCAACATTTCTTGATTGCGATCTGCCATTCGTTGCGAAGGGTCCGGTGGATATGCAGTATCCCAGCCATGCTGCCTATAGCTTGGAAATTCTATATAACTGACTACTGCCGCACTCAACTCGTCATAAAGCCAATTAGGGGCTCCCCATAGTGAATGACATACCACCAGATCAATGCGCTTGCAGTTTTCCTTTTCGAAGGTTTGCAATGCCTGAAGTACACCCCGGCAAATACGGGCAGAGCGCTCTAACTTGCTGGAGTAATAATAGCTTTGGGGACCAACAATTTTTCCGTCAGGCTGGAAGGAGAGTAGATGATCGCACTCATGCTCATGACGAGCCTTATGGCCGGGAGTAGTCATAAACCAGCTATCTGCCATGCCGGTATTACGTAAATGGCTGCATAGTAAAGTGTATTGGCTAGGATATACAGCACCGATAAATATAATGACGGGTTTTTCCTGCATGGAATAGACGGTCTTAATTGAGCTTGACGATCCTGAATTTGGCCGCGCAGTGGCGGCCAGATGAGACCGTTTAAAGTTGTGGCACTAAGGGCGTTGAATTCAGTAAATCTCAGACAGGAATTTCAAACAGGAACTTCTGGCTCCCCGTCGCTGATCTGGTATTTACGCATCTTTTCCCAAAGCACTTTGCGACTGATACCCAGATGCTGAGCCGTATTCTGCCGCTTCCAATCATGTGCACTGAGTGCAGAGATAATGCGATTACGCTCATCCATATCCCAGTTACTACGATTGGCCAGAACAGGTTCATTAACCGTTTCTGGTGGAAATGTGTTTGCAGAGTGACTTTGAGCGTATTGGATAATGCGCTCAATGGCACTTTCCTCTCCCCAAGTGCGTGTCTGACGTGCAGCAACACCAATGCGTTCTGCCAGATTGCGTAACTCACGCACATTGCCAGGAAAGTACATTTGAGCCACTGCATCCATAATGAAGAAGGGCGGGGTTCCCAGTTCGGTCATCATGGTTTCGCCGACTACATTGGACAAAATGCTTTGGAAAATCGCTAACTTGTCCTGCTCCCCACGCTCTTCAAGGCTAGGGATCTTCAGTTCGATCACGGCTAGACGAAAGAATAGGTCGGCGCGGAATTTACCTTCATGTACAAGTCCGCGTAGAGGCCTGTTGGTGGCCGTAACCAGACGAAAATCCAGACGGACTGGAGTAGTCGCTCCAAGGCGCGTTACTGAACGCTCCTCAAGTACACGCAGGAGTTTAACCTGCTGATATAGCGGCAGGTCGGCGATTTCGTCTAGAAAGAGCGTGCCGCCGTTAGCTTGCTCAAGGAAGCCTTTGTGTGCGGAGACAGCTCCGGTAAAAGAGCCCTTGGCATGACCGAAGAACAGCGATTCGAATAGTCCGTCGGGAATGGCGCCACAATTTACGACTATAAACGGGCCTTGACCATAACGGCTGTTGTGTTCATGGAGTCGCTCGGCAATACGCTCCTTACCCACGCCCGTTTCACCGATGATGAGCACACTGTGCTCACAGTCGGCAAAGGTATCTACATCGTGCAGCAGCTGCTGCATGCAATCGGATACTGCAATGATGTCACCCGAGCGTTCAACTTGTTGCTGATGACTTTGCATGCGCCGAAGCATTCGCACAAGCATAGCTCGTAGCTCGGCACCGGTGAAGTCAAAGGGTAGTACATGTGAGTATTCGGTTGCGTAGCTGCCGGGGTTGGCTTCGCGCTGGTTCGCACTGACCCACAGCACTGGCATGCCGAAAGTCCCTTCCACACCTTGGCGCGTGAAACGCGCCCCCTCAAGAGTTGAGACGCTGACTACTGCAATCGCATTGCCTAGTTCTCCGGTAACGACAGGCCGACTCAAACCGTCGGCGACGATTACTTCTACGCCTAGATTGAGCATGCAGCGTTCTACCCGTTCTGCAATATCGGCCTGTCCTTCCCAGACATAGATGACCAGCTCGTCCAGATTCACTGTGGGGTTCCTTGTTGTTGAATCATGAATGCCTAACAAAATCAGTACACCAATTGAGCTGAGTTGCAGTTGACTTCAATAGCCTTAACTTCACTTTTTCCCAAGTCCAGTCCAAGAACTTTGGTAAGCAGTGGAGAGAGCAACGAACTGCCCAATTGATTAAGTACCCATTTAATGGGCTTGAGTAAAGGTTGAAGGAGTGCACATAGAGCACCACCGCAAGTGACGCTGTCGGAGCTCCTGTCTTTGAGGGAGTTAACTAACGCATTGCTATTCGTCAGTGCGACTTGATTTTGGTTACGTTTGAGTAAATTGTTCAGGTTACTTAATGTGCAGGAATTCCAGGCTAGCAAAGAGGTCAGCAAGCCCGAGCAACTGATATAGCCATTGCCTAAGGTGGGAATGCCAACAACGTCCAGCAGGCTATAAGGGGTGCTGGTGTAAGCATAAAAAGCTGCTGAGAAAGTTCCGGGCTTCCACGAACTGGGAGGGCAGACAAAAAGCGCGCAAGACTGAGGAATCGCATTGTCAAAAGTAAAGTCACTTCCAACCAGCTTTCCCAGAGCCCCTTCTGTTCCAGGCTTGCCTTTGCCGTTGAGAATCAGATCGGTGGCATTTTTTACGTTATAGAAGCCGTTGACCTTGGTTTCTTCCAAATAGAGCTTGGCCAGCATTTCAATCTGTGCATTGCGAACATCTTCAGGATTGCCATCGGTATGCATGCCGTCCCAGTCGGAGCTAAGAATAGGAGGGGAAAAAAGGCCGCCTAGCAGATTGAATACAGTATTGAGCAGTGCATCCACCGTATCACCTAGGAATAGGCGGTTTTCCCGGGTCCATTGGGGTAAATCCACGACCAGATTGTTGATGTCGTCGTGATCCTGGAGCACATTGGTGATAATTGGGCCACGAACATTCAAAGACAGAGGTGTCTTAATCAGAATGTTTTCTTCGTCGGTTGCACTTTTATCGGTATGTCCGATGATGATTCGAGCCAGACGTGAATTGACACCTAGATCAATAGCAGGCTGGCTGTTGCGACTGGGGTTAGAGCAGTACACGGCATCCAGTGTGGCTTCTGCATGGACAGCTTCAACCTTAATTGGTAAGTTGACTCGCAGGCCAATCATGCTGAGAAGAGGGCCGAGCAGAGTCATGCGCTTGGAATCAATATCGAGATCGAGACGAACCTGTGCGCTATTGGCTTTGGTTCCAATGGGGCCAACACCAATACTGGGGGGTTCGACCACAGTCAGTTTGGCTTTTACAAGGTTCAGCACATTAAGCTCAGGGATGGAGATTGCATGTCCATTAGCACCCACCATGATGGCGGTTTTAATCAGATCGCTCACACCCAGTTGCAGATCTAGTGCAGCGTCGTTGGGTGATTTATCCGAGCCTGTAGAGAGGAAGGCCAGGATGCCAGGGTTGCTGGAGCCGTTCATAAGCGGCGTTTGCAGATCCAAGAGCTTTATAGAGTCTATTTTCCCCTCATTAAGAATATCGATGATAGCCTTCAGACTGGCCTTAGCTGTGCTGTCTGAAACGGCCTCCACTGAGGCATCTATTATGTTCAGCAAGGTCAGGTTGTTGAGCTGGAGTAACTGATCAGGAGAGAGCGCGGATAGGCCGCCAACTCCCAAGTCGATGCCCAACGCTTTAAGAAGGCCAGAAGGGGTTATCTTGGCATTGGCCAGACCTTCGGAGTCGAGCACGGTCAATTGATCGACATCTAGGCCTACTAATTTGAGTAATCTGCCAAGTGGTGCTTCCTCATTGAGACTTAGCAATTGAGAGCCGACTTGGAATGCAGCAACAGGAGTCTTGCGAGTGGCAATGGCTTCGGCAAAGAGAGTGCGATCCCAGGGAAAAAGCGAGAGAGTGGGGGATTGTCCTTTTGCTACTGCATAGGCTGCATTGACAGGGTGTAGGGTTATGTCATTGGTAAAGTGCTTGGGGGCACTCCATTGAGCACTCCAGTTCCCGCATACCACCGAGCGCTCGGCCAAGCCAGGCCAATGACGATCCAGACTGGTTTCTCCAGTTGTTTGGCATTCTGAGTAGTTATCCTGCTCCGCATTGATGCTTTGCGCTGCTTCCAAAGCTGCCAAGTCAGCAATGCGCTGAAGATTACGTTTTGCGTAATACATATAGCCAAGATCCACAACGCCAAGCATGGAGAAAATGACGCCGGCAACCAGTGCAAACTGCACAAGAAGACTCCCGCGTTGCTGGCGCTTACTTTTAGGAAGAAATCTCCCGTGTGAACGATGTAACTGAAGTGATTTGCTCGAATGCATGGCTCACCTTCTCATTGATGTGCCAGCAGGAGCACGCTTTGTGCCTGCAATTTTTGAGGGGTGCCCAGCAGGCCTTTCAGCGCGTGACTGCTGTCTCCAGGTAGTAATTGAAGCGGGTATGAAACGGTAAGAGTGATGTCTTGAGGGGTTTGAATCAGCGTGACCAGATTTTCCTGATCTTGTGACTCCAAATGAGACAGGCTCAACCCGCTTTGGATCAGACTATGTTCGACCACTGTCTTGGCCTCATGCTCTAGATCGATATTTTTAAATTTGCTGCCAAAGTAAAGTTCATGGACATAACGCGCTCCATCACCTGCCGCACGAACTACGGACTGCTGTGCTTGTAGTGCATGCCAGTACACAAAAATACCGAAAAATATAGTCAGCAATATGCTGACGAGCAGAGCAAATTCCACGGCAGCCACGCCTGTTTGCGTCCTGCGTAAAGAGGGGTAGAAAAGAGAAAATCGGTGGTACATCTTAGATTCCTCCTTGATCTACAAGGATGGTCGCACTGGCAGACAGTTCTGAAGGGTTGAAGAAGTGCATGCCGAGCATGCTCAGGCTAGGAGTCAAAGGCGATGACCCATAGGGAATGCTGAAATTCAGCCGAACCATGCAGCGCTCTGTCATGGCGACGCCGCACTTCAGTTCAGGCGAGCAAATACTCGGTGCGCCGACACGGCAGACGTCCACATTGATGGATTTTGAGATGGGGTGCAACGAAGAAGGAAGCCAACTTAGCTTTTCTTCGACGGTCTTTTTTGCCTTTTGCATGCGAGAGTCACGATTGGCTTGATACTGCAAGGCCGCACGCACACCATCTTCGGCAGCAAGCTGCATAGATTCACGCACTAAGAATGCGAAGCCATAACTGATGCAGGCGTACAGCAATATAAAAAATACTGG
Source organism: Comamonas testosteroni (assembly GCF_014076415.1). NCBI lineage: Bacteria > Pseudomonadati > Pseudomonadota > Betaproteobacteria > Burkholderiales > Comamonadaceae > Comamonas > Comamonas testosteroni. The sequence goes on along the minus strand of NZ_CP043568.1, from coordinate 3,321,672 downwards.
AAAAATAATTGCCCACTCCAGCGCATATACGCCGCTTTGGGGGCCGCGCGGACAAGTGCTTAACGCCGCTGGCCGATGTCGCGGATTCATGATGTCTTCTTTCTTTGAGTTACCGCTTTACATCTAAGCCCATTTCGAATTGCTCGGGAATGGTGGTTTCAAAGCTCTTGAGGTAGCGCTGATAGCTACGGCTGGCTTGCTCGCCGTCAATAGGCCTGGGCCGTTGAGCTGCCAGTGTTCTCTGCATGGAAAACAAGTGTTCGGTGGCGCTACCAATAACAGTGTGTTCGCGCAGCTGGGGGGGGACTTGCACTGGCTGCACTGGGGCTACAACACTGGCTTGGATGGCGGTGGAGTCGGGTTTTGTCGCCACATATTCAAAGGTCGAGGGGCTCATAGGTAGGCCCGCTTCAACTGCAGTGACTGAACGTGACGCGGCGGTTTCTGGCTGGCCGGTGAAACTCTGAGCCATAGCCGTAGCTGCAGCGCAGTAAAGCAATATGGCGAGCAGAAGGGAAGGAAAAAAAGAAAAAAGAGAGTGGGGCACGAGTGTTCCTTAAGATGGTTTATCTTGTGACGGAGGGGGCAGTGGTGTTGCCAGGTATGGCAGGCAAGTACATCTGACGCCTGACCATGAGGTTGGGCGTGACACTGATAATTTGGGTTTCCATCCGCAGCGATGCTTGGGCCGGAACTTGTGTTAATTCTTCGCCCCGGGCTGACTTAACGCTTTCGGGTTGCTCAGCGGCAAGGACTTTCTCCGATACTGCTTCTGAAATTGCAGGTTGTGCTAAGACTGATGACGTGTTGATGTTCGGTGATTGCTCTTGTGACAAAGCCAATGTTTCCTGAGGCACGGCGCGATGTGAAATCGGCGAATTTGTCGCATGAGCCTGTATGGCTTGTCTGACGCGAGTCAACTGGGCTTCCAGTGTCTGCAGCGACTTTTGGTCGATCAGTGGCGGCTCGTTGTTAGCGCGTGGCAGGGTGAGTTCTTCGAGCAGGCGATTGGCCTCGGCTTTGTTGCCACTTGCCAGCCAGTAGAGGGTAAGGTTGAGTTGCGCCCTGGCGTTTGTGGGCGCCAGTTGTGCAGCCTGCAGTGCGGGGAGCTGGGCAAGATCAAGTTGACCGGTCAGCATATGCGCATAGGCAAGATCGCTCAGCACGCTGGAATCGGTCGGGTCAAGTTTGCGTGCCATCTCCAACTGTGTAACCGCCTGGGTGTATTGTCCCTGGCTAGCGTCCAGCAGACCCAGGCCACGCCTTGCGCGCGCCACTGTGCTGTTGTCATGAGCGGTCAACAGCTCTCCATATGCCTGTCGTGCCAGCTGGTCTTGGTTGGTATTGCGTAAGGCGTCGGCGCGCAGCAGTTTGACCTGTAGATAAACAGATGTACTGGTACCACTGTACTGCTGCTCAAACGCTTCAGTATGTGCAAGTGATGCGTACCACTTGCCGGCTTGCTGCATTTGCGCGATCAAACCTAGATAGGTCTGAGCCGTATCTACCTTGGTGGATTGCTCGGCCTGCCGCATTTGCCGTTGGGCCTCTGCTACTGTGCTTTCTTGGTTTACGCCGTAGCCTTGTGGTGCTGATGTGTTGGCACAGCCGACAAGAAAAGCTAGTCCAGTAAATGTGGCAGCAGTTTGCCAGCGTGAAGGTATTAGAAGGGCTAAGGACATTTCAGCGTCCTCCCATACTTGAAAGTGAGCGAATCACTGCCATGAACCCTGGACCTGCGGTGATCACCATGAGGGCAGGCAGCAGGGTGAGAACCATGACCCCTGTCATCTTGACGGTGATAGCGCCGATTTTTTCCTTGAACCTTGCCTGGCGCTTTTCGCGCAAACGAATACCGAAATCCTGCAGTGGACCCTGTACTGCGCCGCCATGCCGGTCCACCTGCACCAGTAGATTGACTACGGCAGTCATGTCCTGATCGTCACTCAAGTGAGTTAGCCTTTGCAGTGATTGATCACGGCTTCGGCCGCTGGCATACAACTGGTTGGCCATGGCTAGTTCGCTGCTCAGAACAGGCAGCACGCTGCCGAACTCCTGAGACAGAATCTGCAGACTCTGGTCAATGCTTAGGCCTACGCCTTGCAGTAGACGCAGCAGGTCCACAAACAACGGAAGCTCCTCGACCACCTGTTCGCGTCGCTGGCTTGATTTGTAGCTGACGAGCCATTTGGGCAGCATCAAGCCTCCGCCAAATCCAAAGAAACCGTACATCAGCAGGTGGATACCTCTAGGTTGAAAAACCAGAATCGCCAGCAATGGCATGGCGACAGCCAGAATCATGCGACTAGCCACAAAGACTGACCCACCATTACGTAGGCTTATGCCGGCCTGATCCAACAGCTTGCGGTCTTCATCGGCTAGCAAAGACTTCGCAATACCAGAGTTAAGCCATGCAGGCGGCTGCAGACTGGCAGCTAGTTGCTGAGCTGTATCGCTGCTCATGCCAAAGGCTATTTCTGTTGTCGTACCGGCTGTAAAGCCGGGAAGGCTGGCAGAAGTGTGGAACGACGTTGTCGTTGTGGACGGTACCGTAGTTGTGGAATGCAACCGCAGCAGCTTGATCACCTGCTGCGCGGCTTTCGTTGAAAGGTGCAAGCGTGCAATCATGATGTAGGCAAAAATCCCTACACCAAGTGCACCAAGACATAGGCTCAGAATCCAGAGCAAATGCGATGTCATACAGCGCTACTTTCCTAATGTGGTGAATGAGGGGGGACTGGCTTCATGGGCTCTTCTTTTGTTTCTTATTTAAGCCGTGCCAAGCGGTAAAGAAAAAAAGAGCCCAGAGCTTCCAGGCCCGCAGCTCCCAATACCATCTTGCGACCAGTTTCGTCCTGCCACATGGTCATGAAATAGCCTTGGTTAAGTATCATGATTAGCCCGCCAACGGCAACGGGAAGTAGAGCCAGTATCCAGGCTGAGAGACGAACTTCAGCCGACAGGGCGTGAAGCTCACGCTCGGCCGACTGTCGGTCGCGGATATAGGCCGATACACGCTCCAAAACCTGATCGGCCCTTCCGCCGTAGCGGGTGCTCATACGAAACACGGCGGCAAGCAAACCGAATTCGGACAGACGCCAGCTACGCTCGAGCAGACCCATTGCATGTCCTAAGTCTGGTGATGCTCTCAATGAGGCTGAAGCTTGCTGCAGCGCGTCTCCAAGCGGAGCTGGTACATTGACCACGGCTAGCTGAAAAGCTGCGTGGGGCGAGTTTCCGATAGTTATGAGGCGCACCATGTTGTCCAGAAAGCTGGGCAACTGTTGTAGAAGCTGTTCGCGGCGCTTGCTCAGGCGGCGCCAGAGGCCAAAGCTGCACACTAGGCCATAGATTGACATTGCTATCAGGCCCAGCAGCAAGCCACCTTTGAGAGCCGCGAGCAGGGCCAGCAACAAGCCGAAAGCAGTCAGCAGAGCCAGCGTACGGGGTGTTATGTCCCAAGCATCCAGATTCAGGTGACGCTCCAGCCATTGAGTTAGCGGGCGTTGTTCAGAAGTGGACAAAGGCTGGTATGTAGCCTGTGTTCCGGGCAGGCCATCGAATGCTGCATTGCGTGGACGCTGTGTTTCCAAGCTGCGTTGCAGATGGCTTTGCACTGATTGGGTATGCGCTTTGTTTTGCATACGTGCCCATAGCCAGAGTGCAAAAGATAGCAGTAGGCAGGCAAGGCCGAGCAGAAGTAATGTGGCCGGGCTCATCTTGTACCTCCATTGCCCGCTTGCTGTTGCATACGCCACCAGTTCAGCAGCTTGGGGGAGTGTGGAGAAATTCCCATTGAGACCCAGTTGTCAATCTCTTGGCCGTCAGCAGTCACCTGCGGTTCGTAGCGGTACAGTTCCTGCATGGAAATCATGTTGTCTGTCATGCCGGTTACTTCGGTAAGTGAGATCAGCCGTCGGCGGCCATTCGAGAGTCGACCGATTTGAACTACAAAGTCCACTGCGTTTGCAATCTGGCGGCGCAGGCTGATTTCGCTACCCTGAAAGCCGGCAAATCCGGCCAGCATTTCAGCGCGATACAGACATTCGCGTGGTGAACTGGCGTGAATGGTGCCCATCGACCCATCGTGTCCGGTGTTCATGGCTTGGAGTAGATCCAGGACTTCACCACTGCGTACTTCGCCCACGATGATGCGGTCAGGACGCATGCGCAGGCTGTTGCGCAGCAGATCGCGAATGCTGACCTGTCCTAAGCTTTCAAAGCCGCCGGGCCGACTTTCCAATCTGACCACATGACTATGATTTAGTGATAGTTCGGCCGTGTCCTCGATCGATACGATGCGTTCGCTGCTGGGGATGAAGCTTGCCAGAGCATTAAGTAGCGAAGTTTTACCCGAGCTGGTCCCACCGCTGACAAGAATGTTGCAGCGTGCCTGCACGGCCATCTCTAAGATGCGGCAGATGTCACTGTTAAAGGTCCCCAGCGAAACTAGTTCTGCGGGGGTCAGTGGATCCTTGCGGAACTTGCGGATGGAGACGGAAGGTCCGTCGATAGACAGGGGAGCAATGATGACATTAATACGCCCCCCGTCGGGCAGACGGGCATCCACCATGGGGCTGGACTCGTCCAGTCGTCGACCAAGTGGAGCAAGAATGCGCCGCACAATGCGAAGCACATGTTCATCGTCCTTGAAGTGCAGGTCTTCGCGCTGCAGCATGCCGCCGCGCGAGACATAGATGTTGCGGTAGCCATTGATCAAGATATCTTCGACATGTGCATCTTCCAGCAGCGGCTGTAGCGGTCCCAGACCTGTGAGCTCTCTGGTAAGTGATCTGGCCACGAGCAATGCTTCCTGCTCGTTCACTGGCACAGAATGCAAGCGGATAAAACTATCGAGCTCCATCAGCACAAACTGTGCAATGGCGGCTTGTGACCAGCGGCCGAACTCGGCACCTAGTTCTTCAATGCGATTGAGCAGATGTTCATAAGTGCTATTTTTTAGCTCTGCATACAGCGCACTGCGCTCGAATTCACTGCTCGAGCTCTCTGTCGAGGAGGCATAAACTGAAGTCTTCATGATGCGTTCAGCTTCTTCTGAGGCGTTGAATGAGAGGGGTCAGCAGTCTGGCTGACATGGATGCGGAGCTTGCAGATTCGGGTCCAACTGCAACTCCCGGATGGTGAGCTGATAGCAAGCTGGTACTAAGCTTGGTGACAGCCTGCACATAAGGGTCTCGTCGTTGTTCGCTGCTCAGAAGCTGACCTTGATTAACAGCATGAGCTAGCTCCCTGCGACATTCGGGAATGACGGCCAGTAAGGGGAGATCCAGTTGTTGCGCGATCTGCTGAGCATTCAGCTCTAGCTGACTGTCATAGCGGCTGACAATTAGTTGCAACTTCTCGGAGGCGATCTTCTGTGCGCTTAGTTGTTGCAACATTTCGGTTGTAGAGACCACGCTAGGCACGCTCTGGTCACACAACACCCATATATTGCTGGCATGGCGCATCACATCACTAGTCCATAGTGCTGGTGACGAGGCACCCAGGTCTACCACCACATGGCGGAAAAACTGACGCAAGCGTTGCAGCAGTCCCTCCGTGTCGGAGCGTGATGTGTCACTTGGAATATCCGTCTTGCGAGGTAACGACAACAAGCGAAGTCCGTTGATATGGCGACTAAGCCCCGAGGACGCGAGACGACGGTCAAAGCGGTGCAGATTGCCGAGAGCCTGCATGAAATCAAACTCGCTAGGAGTATTTAGGTATAAGGAGCAATCGCCACTGGGATGCCCCAGGTCAATCAAAAGACCATCCAGTTTCGCAGTCTCATAGGTCGCAGTTGAGGGAGAACTTTCCGCAGAGTGCATGCGCAGGTACTGCTGTAGATAGCATGCTAGGTGTGATGCCAGGAGGCTGGCTCCTAGGCCGGCACGTGCGGAAAGAATGACTGACAAAGGGGCGCAGGAAACACTGCTCTGTATGGAGCTACTGCGCCGCAGCAAATCCTTCATCGTTTGCTGAGCAGACTGAATAGAGCCATCGACATCGAGAAAATCTTGTACGCCGGCCCGCAAGGCCGCGAGCATGCATTGAGGATCGCGGCTTCGCCCAACAGCCACTATGAGCACTTGCGGTAGTTGGCCGCGCATTTGCACAACCAACTCTGAGGCTGCTTCTGTGGACGTGGACTCGAAATCTACCAGCACCATATGCGGCATCAGCTGCATCAGCTGCTCGAGTGCGTTTTCCACAAAGCTTGTCGCGTGTAGGTTGTCACTACCCAGAACGCTCTGTAGCCAAATGTTGACCAGGGCACTCTCTGTCGTTCCTGCGTGGATAAACAGGAAGTGAGTTTGTGCATCGGTGAAAGTCTGCAGAACTGCTGGGATGACATCATCCAAGGTAACTTGATTCGTGCTCTCTACATCAGGAAGTAACCCGGTCCGAGTTTGCCTCTGCATATCGACCGGTTCTACGGGAAAAGGGACTTCTCTGGATGTTGTCGGACGCAGTGAGAGCAAGGCTTCCAGTGTGGCAGGCGTGTCCAGTGGTGGCAGGCCTGCTACTCTCTCATGCGAGGCTGCAGGCTGCCTGTTCGGGATAGGGGGCTGAGTATTCATGTAGGGCTGATGCTCAGATCCAATTAATTGGAGAAACCAGGCAGAGCGACATTGGTATGCAAGGCGCCACTCAGGTAGGGTCCCCAGACTTGGTTGGCATTGCGCTGTTCGGAGCGGCCGCCAGGTAGTAGGGCTTCCAGATCGGTCTGAACCGGTAGAGGCTGCACCAACCGCGGAGTGACGATGATGACCAGCTCTTTTTCGTCCTGCGAATAGTTCAGGTTCTTGAAAAATGGACCCAGAATAGGCAGGTCGCCCAGTAGAGGTACTTTATTGACGCTGGAGCTGGTGGACCGGCTGACCAAGCCGCCGATCACAAAGCTTTCGCCATCGGCAAGCTCTACCATGGTGTCGGCGCGGCGCGTGGCGATGGCGGGCACGGCCACTCCAGCAATGGTCACGCCGCTGGTGTAATCCAGGTCGCTGGCCTCGGGGGCGACCTTGAGGGCAATTCGCTCGTTGGACAGAACTGTCGGGGTCAGCTGTAGCTTGACGCCAAACTCCTTGTAGCGGATGGAAATATTGTTGCTGCTAGTGCTGGGGACGGGAATGGGGATTTCGCCGCCAGCTAGAAAACTGGCGCTCTGGCCGGTATGCGCGACCAAAGTGGGCTTGGCCAGTACACGGGCCAGACCATTGCCTTCGAGAAAACCCAACTGGGCGCTGATGCCGGCACCGCTAAACGCCTTGCTAAACCCCAGCACTAGATTCATGGCGCTAGAAAGCGCAGTGGAGCCTCCAGAGGCACCTCCATCACCTGAACCTCCAGAGCTACTCCCCGATCCTGAAGAACTGCTGGCGCCGGGTGTATACATCCCAAAGCTGAAACCATGATTGTTGGAGCCTCCGCTGAACAAGTTGATACCTGCGCGCTTAAGCGCCGTCTTTTTGAACTCCACTACTTGCACATCAACCTGCACAGTGTTGCTGCGCACGGAGATCTGTGAGCGGTCGAGCAGCGCCGTATCCTTTGCCGCTTTGAGGCGAAGACTAGCGAGCTCCAGCGCATGGTCATGAACGGAGTCAAGGTTCTTTTTCAGGAGAAGACTGGGACTGCTGACCTCTACCTGCCAGCTTTGCGACAGACCGCGTGTGGACCAGATGGATAAGGTCGTGCTGCCAGGTGCCTTGGGCGTTAGCAGCAACTCTGGCGCAGAAGAGTTGCCTGTCGAGCGCAACACCTTGACATCGAGCACATTAGGATCACCGACGGCTAGGCGGGCCAAAGGCATGGCAGGCAGCAGCACGTGCTGGCTACCCATAGTCAGAGGTAGTGGGGAAGCTGCACCAGTGGGTGTAGCCACAGAGACCACGCCAGCGCGGACATTGTCCGCCGCAGCGGTCTGTGCCATGGCTGATGTTGCAAAGGTGGACAGAATAGCGCTGCTGGCAAGGCCGAGTGCGGTAAAGCAAGGGGGGCGGGTCATGTTCTTTCTCTCTCTTTGGCGTTGCAAGCGGTGTCCTTAGCGCACAGAGCGGAAAATGCCTTTTGCATTCAGGGTTAGAAATTGTTCTGTTCGCTTATCGATAACGACGTCAAAACTTTTTATTGCGACGTCATTTGCCGGCAAGCTCGGCTTTTTATGAATATTTGGCTATCTTTCTTATTCATGCGTAGGGCTGTTTTAGTAGCTCAGCGTCTGCATGGCTGCACCCTGATGGACCTGTACGGTCTGTTGTCGTGGAGCTTGGAGCTGGTTACGCGGCGCTGCAGGCGCGCTACTTTGGGAGGTATTTCTGGCAGCAGCACCGGTGGCCAAATCCTTGAAGCGCAGACCCGCAAATGAGCGATCTGCGCCCTTCAAGGTCTCGCCCTTAGCCAGTCGACCGGCCACGGGCAGCAAAGCGGTGGGTAGAGTGGCAAACAGCGCAGCCTCGGGCACGGATAAGTCATCGGGGTGACGCAGGGCCAGAGTGAGTTGGCCGTATTTCTCGGCAAGCGTAAGGCGCTCCACATCGTCCAGCGGCACGGCCAGCACGGCGGTGTTTGCGGACTGCTGAGAGCGTTGGTCGTTGCCGGTATTTCGGCGCTGGCCTTTGTTTCCGGCTTCTTCTTCCTGCTGCGCCTTGAGGCGCTGGGCCGCTGTGGGTGGAGGTACTTCCACGTTGCTGGCGCCATAAGCCAGCACACGACTACGAGCCAATAGCAGGCGGGTCTGGGTATCAACATTGAGCTTGTCATCGGCAGCATTACTCTTGCTGTCCAATGTGAAGTACACATCGACAAAATCGCCGGGACGTACATGGTTACCTGCGGCCATGGGTTCCTTGACGGCAATCGAGAGCGCGCGCTGGCCGGGTTCGATTTGAAGGGATAGGCCACTGATTAATTGCTGTTCCAGTAGTGGTGCATCAGCCGCCAGTGCGGTGAGTGTGGTGCGGCCTACGGCAGCCTCGGCGGAGAGCACGCCGTCAGCCACGGCAGCAGTCTTAGACACTAGCTTCAGATCTTCTGCAGTGAGCTTCTGACCTGCGGCAACGGGCTTTGCTGTTACCACTACATCATGCATGGGGGCTGGTCGTGGTTTGGATGCCTCGGCGCTGATATTTGTGTCAATAGCATTGATTGATGAGGGTGCAGGAGCCACGGCGCGCTGGGGTTGGCGCCCCATGATCCAGGCCATGATGGCTAAGGCGATAGCGAGCACAACCAGCAGGCCGGCAAGAATCTTGGTGAGGTTCATTGCTTGTATTCCCTTGATTTTTAATTGTGAAAATGCTTGAAGCAGACGCTTTGCAACGGGCACGCAAGCCTGGAGGCTGTGAGCGTGACGATGGCAAAGCACCCGTTGGTGATCGTGGTGCCTGTGTTTAGAGGTAAGGTCTAAGTCGCCAATGGCGGCTCGGTATGTATCACCACCCAGATGGCGACGATGGCCATATAGCCCGCATAGGGAATGCAGAGTGGTATGCGGTGTTCACCGCTCGTGATAGGAGGGCCGGCCAGTGGCTGCGCAGATGCAGCAGATGCAAGCGCCGTGGCCAGACGACTAGGCAACCATGCCAGCATCCAGTCGGTATAAGGACTGCGCCACACGCTATGCCAGGCTAGTACCAGCAGGCCATGCAGGCCTGCCAGTAGACTGCCTCCTAGCCAGATAACCAGTAGATGGTGAGAAAAACCAAACCACAGGCCGATGACGGCGGCAAATTTGACATCCCCGGCTCCCATCCAGCGCAGTGCATAAAACGGCATCAAGGCGACAAAGGCCAAACACATACCGACCAGTCCATTCCAGACAGAAACCTGAAAAGGTTGTTTGCTGCTGAACAGCACTGCCAGACCTGCAATTAGGCCAAGCAGCACCATCCAGTTGCGCACTTTGCGGATGCGTAAATCCATTACCACTATGACAACAAGCCATAGCAACAGGATGGGACTGAGGTTTGTCATCTTGAAAGATGTTTAGGGCTTGGTACCAGTAGCTCCCTTGAGCTTTTCCGATACACGATCAAAAAGAGCCGAAAGCTCTGTGCCTAAACTAGTCAGCGCAAAGATGATGCCGACGGCAACCAAACCCGCAATCAGTCCATATTCGATAGCAGTAGCGCCTTTTTCATCTTTGCAGAAGGTCTTGATGAAGTTGGTCATGATGATTTCCAGTTAGTAAAAAAGCCCATAAAAAATCCAATGGTCGGCTATGGGCAAGCGCCGACCACTGCGTAAAAAAAGCTTGGCCGCTACCACTGGGCGGTGGTCGTCTTAATCTGGTTTTGGGGTCGGGACAATTGCTCGGTGGCTAGACGAGGCTCCAGCCTCAGTCGTATGTGCTGTGCGGTTGGCACAGTGCGCGCAGTTGCAGAGTTCAAATCTTTGTCTGTGCTTACCGTGGTCATCGCCGGTGATTTGGGAGATAGCTCGAGCCTCGCTTTAGATGCGATGGCTGAGCCTTGGCTGGTCGAGGGGGCAGGTGTTTGGCTTTGCTGTGCAAACAGCAGGCCCAGCCATTGATTGGGCATAGGGGAGGGCAGCAGCTTGCCAGTGGCACGCACTAGGCGCAGCTCATTGATGCGCTGGTCATAAATAGCATCAGCCTCCTCAAGCATGAGGCGTTGCATGTCGAGTTGGGCGTCAAGCACTTGAGAGAGACTGCCGCGACCAGCTTCAAGCAGACGGCGACGGCCTTCAAAGGCTGCGCGTGCTTCGCGTACGGCTCCAGCGAGCTGGACTTCGCGTTGCCTGCCTGTCAGAGTGCGACCCCATGTGGCAGATGTGGTTTCCCGAACCTGGCGGCGAACCGCCTCCTGCTGAGCCTCTTGAGCCTGCAATTCATTAATAGCCTTCAGAATGCGGTCGCGTAGTTCAAAGCCGTTGCCGAAGTTCCAGTTCAGCTCCACGCCATAGCGTGTCCCGTCGGCGTAAAGCACGCCCTTAGGGTCGCGGTTATGCGTCACGACAGCCGCTAGAGTTGGATAACGTTGAGCCTTGCTACGCTCGACTTCGGCCGTAGCGCGCGCAATCTGTTGCTCAATCTCCTGAAGCTCCGTGCTGTTGTTTTCTGCAGCTTGCAGTGCACCGCTCTCATTGGCAGGCATCCATTGCAGAGGAACATGAAGTTGCGGTAGCCAGCCACTTTCAGGGGTGAAGCCGAAATAGCGGGTAAAGCGTGCCTGGGCATCCAGGCGCTGGGATTCGAGCGCTTGCTGCTGCGCCAGTGCGCTGGCTTGGCGCGAAGAGGCTTGGCGCAAGTCGTTGCGGCCCACGGCACCTAGTTCTGCACGCCGCTCTTCAAGTCGGGCTAGCTGGCCGATGATGCGTGCGGACTCTGCGGCAATAGTAGCTTTGCTACCAAAGCGCTGAAGTTCCTGCATGGCTGTCAGTGCGTCGAGTAGCACGTTCTGCCGAGTTGCATAGAGTGCGCTGCTTTGTGCGGCTTCCGAGGACTCTGCAGAGCGTATGCCTGCACCAATTGCTCCACCGTCGAGCAGACTCATGCGTACCTCTGCATTGACGGTGGTATAACTGGCTCGAGTGCCCTGTCGCATCTGGGCATCTCCGCCGGAGGTTCCTACCTTGAACGTGGGCCAGCGCGCGCCGCGTGCAGAATTGACATCATGACCAGCTGACTCCAGTGCTGCGCGAGCCTTGAGCACATCGGGGTATTCATTGAGCATCGCATGCAGAGCATCAATCAGGTGGCGGCTGGCATGGTCGCTAGCTAGAGTGGCTGGACTGAGTTGGTGGGCCATGCGCAAGCCTGATGCTGCTGTCTGGCGAACGACGAGTGCTTGCTGTGTCGTGGCCGGTGCCATGCCATATTGGATGGACTGCGCGATAGCTGTAGACGCCATGAAATGCAGCCCACCAAGCAGCAGTGTCAAAGATGTTGGCCTGAGCAGTGACTTCGTAGTGATACGGTTTGAGGTGGGAGGGATGCGCTTGGTCATCATGGCTCCCGGAATGCTTCACTCTGAATACGCAGCATTGGGCGCAGCAGATACCAGATAAAAGGCTCATGACCTAGAAGCAGGTCCAGCTCAGCTTGCATGCCTGTTGTAATGCGGTTGTCGGTGCGGCCCACCCACGGTTGATCCAAGCTCGCTTGAATCCGAAAGTAGGACGATGCATTAGGCTGGCTGCGGTCGCGATCAGCATCTGCGGAAACCAGCGTGACATGACCTTTGACATAGCCGTAGCGCAGAAAGTCGTAGGCTGAAATTTTGACCTTGGTGGATTGACCGGTATGGACATAGCCACGGTCTGCAGGGTTGAGTTGAGCTTCGACAATGACTTCGTCTTTGACGGGAACAACCTCGAGAATGGCTTCACCGGGTTTAACGACCCAACCTGTGCCAGAACTGCGCAGCCCTTTGACCACCCCTTCGGTAGGAGCAAGAACGATAGTGCGGGTACGCTGGCTCTTGGCGCGGGAGATATCTTCAGCCAGACTTAACAGCTCTCGCTCTGTTTGTGCCAGTTCATCTGATGCACGGCGGCGGAAGGCACCTTGGGTTTCCAGTTTTTTGGCCTGAGCCTGTTCAATTTTGGCTCGGTTGCTGACTAGGATTTGGCGCGCTGCAGCTAGATCAGTACGTACCAGCTCCAAGGCCCGCTGTTTATCAATTACTTCTAGCTGACCGATGAGCTGCTCAGCAGCCAATTGTCGTGAAATGGCGGCTTCTTGTTCGTGAAGACGAAGACTTGTTTCAAGGCCTTGAATGCGTGCTTGAGCTTGAGCAACATCTCCTTGTGCCTGCATAAGCTGGGCTTGTGCAGAGGCTTGTGTGCCTTGATGTTCTAAGGTCCGGGAGGCAAAGGCACCAATCTCAGCTTGAACGATTTGCGGATCAAGACTAGTAGGAAAGTATTCGGCCTTCAGCACATGGCCTTGGCTCTCGGCTGTTAGGCGTGTTTTGACTGCCTCTGCTGTAGCCTGGCGAGCCGTGAGTTGCTCGAGGTTGAGGCTGGAGCCACCGAGGTCTATTTCGAGTAGAGGCTGAGACCGGGTTACAGCCTGACCTTCGCGCACATGGACCTTGGTCACAATACCGCCTTCCAAGTGTTGGACAGTCTGGACGCGATCAGACGGGATGACTTGGCCGCTGGCTACGACCACGTTTTCAACAGGATAGAAAAGGCCGAACAAGACTAAGGCGGCAATGCCCCCTCCTAGCAGCTTTTGCTTGCGGCTCAGGTGACGCCAGAGACCTGCTCGTTCATTTGCCTGCGCTGCATCCGCTGCAGTTCGCAAGGCTGACACTGGATTCGGGTGTCGGTCGGAATCCACATCCTGTGACTGGCGTAAAGCCAGTGGGAGCTCGCTGTCGTGCCAGATCTTCATGATGAACTGACCTCCTGCGGCTGAGCGTGATTGTGCCCAGACGTGGAGGCGGGGCGGGCTGTTCCGGGTTGATAAGGTGCGATGTCTTGTGCGACACCGAACAAATGGGGCAACAATTGCATGGGAGAGCCATGCTCAACACTGCCGTCGCCGCGCACATGGTAGATATGCTGCGCTAGCGAAGCTACGCGTGAGGAGTGTGTAATTACAATGACGGTGTGTTTCAGTGCTATTTGCTTCAAGGTTTTCAATAGCGCTGTTTCACTTTCAAAGTCGAGGTCGTTACTGGGCTCATCGAGAATCAGGATCGAGGGATTGCGCAGAAACAATTGGGCAAGTGCCAGCTTGCGTAATTCACCAGCGGACAGGCCGGCGCCGCCTTCTCCAAGAACTGTCTGATAGCCATTAGGCAGTCGACTGATGAAGCTATGTGCTCCAGCGAGATGGCATGCTGCGATGATGTTTTTGTCATCGGCTTCGGGGTTGACCATGCGCAAGCAATCCACAATTGGCCCGCTAAACCAGTAGACTTCCTGCGCTAGACAGCCGATCCATTGGTAGAGGTCACTACGTGGGAATTGGGCCATGTCATATTCATCGACAAAGATGCGCCCCTGAGTTGGCTTATAGAGACCCGCAAGGAGCTTAGCCAGTGTGGATTTACCAGCGCCATTCCGACCCAAAATTGCGTGGATGCCACCGGGACCAATTTCTAGGGAAACCTGCTCCAGTGAGGACTTGCCGGAAGGGTATTGGAAGCTAACTTGGTCAAGACGAAAGTGACCGCGTGGTCGTGGCAACTCCACTGTTTGTCCCTGAACTTCGAGAGGCTCTTGCAATGTGGCTTGCAAGCGCTCAGCTGCCTCGTTGGCTCGAGCCATGGAACGCCAGTTACTTGCCAACTGGGCGATGGGTGCAAGTGCTTTAGTCGCGAGCAAGTTTACGGCCATGAGACTGCCGATGCTCATCCATTGAGCATTGATAGCAATCGCTCCCACGGTAATGACCGAGATGGAGAAAAAGGTGAGCAGGACATGACTGGTTTCCCTTGCATTTTCCAGCTCGCCGTTTTTGCAAAAACTTTCGGCCAGCCAGTGGTCATATCCAGCTTGCCAAGACTGTTTCGCAGCGGTGTCATAGCCCAATACCTTGAGCGTCGAGCGCGCATTGCAGACTTCGGCGGTGCTGCGATCCAGTGCGCGGGCTTTAGCAACTTCCTCGATACGTCCGCTGCGTAATTCGTCGGCCCACCACCACGCTAGGACTCCAAGTGAAACCATGGCGACAAGAATGACGGGAAGCACTGGCCAAGCAACGATGCTGATGACGATCAATGCTAGTAGGGCCATTGGCAGGTCAAGAATGGAGGTGGCGAGTCCTCCGGAGATGCCTGCACGCATGGCACTTACATCACGAAAAAGCTGTAGCCACTGACTTGCAGAGCGCTGCTCTAGCGTTATCAGCGGGTGCCTGAGCATTGACTGCATTAGTGCCTGAGATACATCCCGGTCAATCATGGCTCCAGCCTCGCGCAAGGCTCGTGAGCGCCTGCGACGCAGCCACCACTCAAGGCACAAAAAACAGACGACTCCAGCCACCATTGCTGTCAGAGTGGCTGTACCTCCTCGTGAAAGGACGCGGTTGTAGACCTGCAACAAAAAAATGGAGGGAAGTAGGCCTAGCAGACTGATGGGTAGAGAAAGCCATGCTGCGCTGTGTAAATGCACAGAAGCGCTTCGAAAAGAGTCGGTGATTGCCGTTGCGTATGGCCCTAACTCATTGACATCCGCCGGATAACTAGCAGTAGATGCCAGTTGACGAGGAAGTAAGTATCGGATCATTAGGGTTAACGTATGGAATTTTAAAAAACTAGATTTTCTGCTATTTACTTTAGCAAATGTATCAATTGTATCAAATAATACTAAGACTATTAATTGACATAGATCAATTCATTTCATTTATTTTTAATATTTTTTCTGATTTCGATTTCTATTTGTGGTATTTGGATTTCGTGCTTTTAATAACTGTGGTAACGATAAAAGCTACCTAAAAGTAGCAAAGGCAGCCCAATCTGTAGATATGGCGGGAGCGTTAGGTACGGCAGATAGAGGGCTGCGCGAGTCGCAGCTTTGTGAAGGTCATCTGCCGATTGCAAAGAGGTGCGGGTTCCGCCTAGCGGTATTCAAACTCCACACGTCGATTGAGTTGGTGGGCGTCATTACTGCTACCTAGATCAACGAGGCGTTCTTTGCCATAGCTAATTGCTTCAACTCTGCTAGGGTCGATGCCCAGAATTTGTAAGCTTTGGAGCACTGACTCGGAACGTTTTTGACCCAGTGCCAGGTTGTATTCAGTGCCTCCCCGAGAGTCAGTATGACCGCGCAAAATGAGCGCTTGTCTTGGGTTGTTTCGCATCCATTGGGCATGGCTTTCGACGATTCCCCGGTCAGATGGACGCACGGTGTATGAGTCAAAGTCGAAATAGACAATATGCGCGGCGTTGGCGGGGCCTTTTTTGCCTGACTGAGAGGTAGCCACTATTGGTGCGACGCCACTTGCTGTACTAACGGTGGGGCGCCCATACGCGTAGTGGTGAGACGTTTTGTTGGATGTTGGTGCTGAACTGCAGGCTATCAAGCCGAGAGAAAGCAATAGTGCGGCGCAAAGCCTGTAATTTTTATGCATGAAAATTTTCCTTTAGCCATGCCACGACTTTTTTGGGGAAGTCGTGGCATGGGAATGCGGCATGCTGAGCCGCAGAAAACGTGTTAAATCACTTGGCTTTGCAGTTGATGTGTCAGGGACAAAACGTCTGCGGTCAAATATCCGCCTGTGTCCGCTTGACTATTAATAGCCGTTGCTATTGAGGACAGGTCCGTTATCGCTGTGTTGACAATGGAGGGCACTGCAATTGATTGGCCACCGAGGATGCCGCCGAGCAGACCGCCATTGCCGCCATGAACACCGCCGAGCAGACCGTTGTCACCGACGACATTGCCCAGCAAGCCATCCTGGCCGAGGACGCCGCCGAGCAGACCGCCATTGCCGCCGAGAACACCGCCGAGCAGACCGTTGTCGCCGACGACATTGCCCAGCAAGCCATCCTGGCCGAGGACGCCGCTCAGCAAGCCGTCATTGCCGCCGAGCAGACCGTTGTCACCGACGACATGGCCCAGCAAACCATCCTGGCCGAGGACGCCGCCGAGCAGACCGCCATTGCCGCCGAGAACACCGCCGAGCAGACCGTTGTCACCGACGACATGGCCCAGCAAACCATCCTGGCCGAGGACGCCGCCGAGCAGACCGCCATTGCCACCGAGAACACCGCCGAGCAGACCGTTGTCACCGACGACATTGCCCAGCAAGCCATCCTGGCCGAGGACGCCGCTCAGCAAGCCGTCATTGCCGCCGAGAACACCGCCGAGCAGACCGTTGTCGCCGACGACATTGCCCAGCAAGCCATCCTGGCCGAGGACGCCGCTCAGCAAGCCGTCATTGCCGCCGAGAACACCGCCGAGCAGGCCGTTGTCACCGACGACATTGCCCAGCAAGCCATCCTGGCCGAGGACGCCGCTCAGCAAGCCGCCATTGCCGCCGAGAACACCGCCGAGCAGACCGTTGTCACCGACGACATTGCCCAGCAAGCCATCCTGGCCGAGGACGCCGCCGAGCAGACCGCCATTGCCGCCGAGAACACCGCCGAGCAGACCGTTGTCACCGACGACATTGCCCAGCAAGCCATCCTGGCCGAGGACGCCGCTCAGCAAGCCGCCATTGCCGCCGAGAACACCGCCGAGCAGACCGTTGTCGCCGACGACATTGCCCAGCAAGCCATCCTGGCCGAGGACGCCGCCGAGCAGACCGCCATTGCCGCCGAGAACACCGCCGAGCAGACCGTTGTCACCGACGACATGGCCCAGCAAGCCATCCTGGCCGAGGACGCCGCCGAGCAGACCGCCATTGCCACCGAGAACACCGCCGAGCAGACCGTTGTCGCCGACGACATTGCCCAGCAAGCCATCCTGGCCGAGGACGCCGCCGAGCAAGCCGTCATTGCCGCCGAGAACACCGCCGAGCAGACCGTTGTCACCGACGACATTGCCCAGCAAGCCATCCTGGCCGAGGACGCCGCCGAGCAAGCCGTCATTGCCACCGAGAACACCGCCGAGCAGACCGTTGTCGCCGACGACATTGCTCAGCAAGCCATCCTGGCCGAGGACGCCGCTCAGCAAGCCGTCATTGCCGCCGAGAACACCGCCGAGCAGACCGTTGTCACCGACGACATTGCCCAGCAAGCCATCCTGGCCGAGGACGCCGCCGAGCAGACCGCCATTGCCGCCGAGAACATCTCCAACCACATTGTTGATGAGGTCGCTATTCAAGCTTCCTCCGTCAGTTAGGCCCTGGGTTAGGCCAGCAATCAGCTCGTTAAGTGTGCTGATTACAGGCTCCAATGCCTTGTCTTCCACGGTAGTTAGGCCATTTACTAGCTCGGTTAGTACGCCCAAAGGACCATCGTTAACGGAGGTCAGGTCTTCCAAGAGACCGGTTACGGTGCTCAGCGAACCCTCAGAAGGATCAATCAGCGTATTGAGCAGTTGACCAACAGGTTCGATAACTGTGCCGCCAGACAAGTTGCTAAGGACATCCTGAACAGTTGTGATCAAGCCGCTTTCGGCAGTTCCTCCGTTTCCTCCAGAGATGCCTCCAAGCAAGCCACCGCTGCCACCGAGAACACCGCCGAGCAAACCGTTGTCACCGACGACATTGCCCAGCAAGCCATCCTGGCCGAGGATGCCGCCCAGCAGGCCATCTTGGCCCAGGACGTCGCCGACGCTGGAAAGCAGACCATCCAAGACTCCATCTTTGCCCAAAAGACCACCAAGGACGCTATGAACCACACCGCCTATTCCGTCATTTCCTGGGTTTGCTAAGCCTGCAAGCAAGTCATTCAGTGTGCTAATAAGTGGCTCTAGGGATTGTTCTGGAATATTGACCAGTCCATCCACCAAGTCAGTGACCACACCCAAGGCCCCGCCTTCTGTGTTTGTGAGACTCTCTAGAATACTTGTTATGGAGGAAAGGGACCCTTCATTAGGATTTAGCAGAGAGTCCAGTAATTCAGAGACCGGTTCAATCAATGTACCGCCAGCCAGTCCGGCGACTACATCCTGGACTGATGTGATCAGGCCGTGACTATCAGTGGGATCGGTAGGGCCATCAGTGGGATCGGTAGGGCCATCAGTGGGATCGGTAGGGCCATCAGTGGGATCGGTAGGGCCATCAGTGGGATCGGTAGGGCCGTCAGTGGGATCGGTAGGGCCGTCGGTGGGATCGGTAGGGCCGTCAGTGGGATCGGTAGGGCCGTCAGTGGGATCGGTAGGTCCGTCAGTGGGATCGGTAGGGCCGTCAGTGGGATCGGTAGGGCCGTCAGTGGGATCGGTAGGGCCGTCAGTGGGATCGGTAGGGCCGTCAGTGGGATCGGTAGGGTTGGTTGGCGCACCTGTAGGGCTGGACTCGTCATCGTTATTTGCGGCAGCTATCAGGGCTGCACCTCCCGCGCCAATCAAGCCCGCAAGTAGGAAGTCGCTTAGCACAGAGCCGCCAGCGTCCTTGGCCACGATAAGGCCGACAGCATCACTGTCGCTGGCTGGAGCGACATCGACATCACCCGATGCTAAATCCAGCAGCGTAGTTCCAGCACCGCCATCTGTCAGAGTTGCCTCTGTACCTCCGGCAAAAGTCCCGACAATTGCCTGACCATCTTGCCCATTGAAGACAGCTTTGGCGGTGCCATTGGCGGGCACGATGATTTTGTCGCCCAACTGCAGTGTTGTGCCAGTTGACGCAGGAAGAGCTACTCCATTGCGAATGATCTGAACTCCTTCTGACGCCTGAGCCATCTTGGCAGCTTGAGCAGATCCTCCATTTATTGCAGCGGCGGAGGACATGTTCGAAGCGTCGAGTTGGGCGACGTTCGTAATCGGTGCATTCCCACCCAACTGTGCATTGCTTATTGATGCAATTGTTGTTGGCTGTGTTGATTGAGCGGACATTTTTCTCTCCAGGGGGTGATGAGCCCGAAGGCTGAATGGAGCCTCTGAGGCTGCGAGATTGATCAGCGGACTACACAGCAACATGCGTGCCATATCTGCTGGTTTCATCTGGAGATTAGTGTTAATTTATAACCTATTGATTTTTATTAGCTTTTATTCTTTGGGTCGTTTTTGTACTGCTGTCTTGGTAGGTTTGAAGGTTAGTGTTACGGCTGTTGTTACGTTGCTTGTTCCGTAACGTTCTGCAGCTCGGCCTTGGAGCTTGAAAGGTTCTTGAACAAGATTGATAGATCCTTCCGAATAGATCTTGTCAACTGCTTCTGCACTTAGAATCGATGCTTTTTCAAAGCAAGCGCATGTCTGTGTTTAAAAACTGCAGCTTTTGCTAAACAATCTGTCGCGTAGAAGGTTCCTACCCTTATGCTGAATGCGTCTCGATTCCTGTCAGTCATGTCAGGGCACGGTGTTTCTTTAGTTTTTAGGCCCTTGGCGGCCCTAGTCATCGGTTTGGGGGGGGCTTGTGGGTCTGCATATGCCTCTCAGGAGGCGATCGATGAAGTTGCCAAGTTAGTAGAGCAAGGCAAAGTGGCGCAGGCTTCAAAGCAGGCGGACAGTTATCTGAAGCAAAATCCTGGAAATATTCAAATGCGTTTCTTGCAGGGGGTGATTGCTGCAGAACAGAAGAAAAATTCTCAGGCCATCAAAGTATTTACAGCACTGACTCAGGATTATCCAAATCTGCCGGAACCGTATAATAATTTGGCAGTTCTTTATGCTGCAGAAGGCAAGGAGCGTAAAGCATCTGAAATCCTAGAGTTGGCGATTAGGACTAATCCCAGCTATGCGACCGCGCATGAAAACTTGGGTGATCTATACGCTCGTATGGCGAGTGAGGCTTATTCGAAGGCATTGCAGCTAGATAGTCGGCGACAAGCTATACAGCCTAAGTTGGCTTTGATTACACAGATATTCCCCCAGCCGGAGGCAGTTTCAAAAATTGCGGAAGTTAAGGGCGCGGCAGGTTCTGTGCTTCCTGTTAGGCCAACCAAGGTGGATGAGGCTAAGTTGTTATCGTCCGCTAGCCCTCTCCCGGCCACTCCTACTGCTTCGCGAGTGAGGGGTGGAGAAGTTGCTTCGCAGATCATCAATATAGAAGACACACGCGCCCGTGTGCCGTTGGAAGTCAAAACCGAGATAAAGCCTGCAGCCGCAGACAAAGCGTCACAATCCCAGAAGAATCAGAGTAGTAAGCGTGTTGAGCCCGATGTGATAACTGCAACCAAGCAATCGGTTGATGTTAAGGACTCGAAGGATGTATCAGTGCAGGCTGTTGAAAAAGCGGTGGCATCTTGGGCTGCGGCTTGGGCGGGTCAAGATCTGGATCGATACTTGGGTGCATATAGCGATCATTTCACTCCCTCTGATGGCACGAGTCTTGCCAAGTGGAAAGAGATACGTCGTCAGCGCATCGTGAGCAAGTCTGCAATTACCGTCGTTATCCTCGATACTGTAGTACGAATTGATGGCGATACGGCAACTGCCAAATTTCGACAGAACTACGCGGCGGATTCTTTGAAAACTACAACTAAAAAGACATTGAAATTTCAATATGAAAATGGCTATTGGAGAATTATTAATGAGGCAACCGGAGCTTGATATCCGAATTTTATCGAAATTTAGAGAATTACAGTATGTCGAAAGATAGACTGAATTTTAGACGATTGATAATATCTATTGTGTCGTCTTTGATGTTTTTGGGAGTTTATGCTCAGGAATTTAATCCTATTAATTCCAAAAAAAATCATGGAAAGGCTAATTTTTCAGCAAAAAAATCATTTGTAACAAGGAGCGTGAAGCAACGGGATGATGAGAGGCGACTGCTTAACATAATTGCTCAAGTTGAGCGGAAAGATTTAAATGGGGCGCTTATTTCTGCATCCGAATTGACCAATGATGTGCCTAATTTTCATGCAGCACAACTGGTCTATGCAGATTTGCTGCGCTTCAAGAGTGGCGTATCGAGAGTTCCATTTCAAGACTTTGCGGGGGTGCTTTCGTCGGTGAAAAGTTCTGCTTCAAGTGCGCCTTTACCTAAAGAGCTTCACTTGCAACTTGCAGGTCTCCACGATGAGATTAGACGTCGTGTTCAAGGAGCTGACAGTGTTCCAGAAACTGGCAGTATTCCTAGCGAGTTTCTGATGTTAGATGCATCAGTAAGACAGGCTATAGCTATAGATGCTAGCAAGTCGAGGCTATATTTATTCGCCAATGAAGATGGTCGTTTTCGTGTCGTAGGGAATTTTTATGTTTCTGTAGGCAAGCTAGGTCTTGGCAAGAAAGAGGAGGGCGATCAGCGTACCCCCCAAGGGCTTTATTTTATAGGGCGTCAGATTCCGGGTATGAAACTACCAGAGTTTTATGGTCTGGGAGCGTTGACCATGAATTACCCTAATGATTGGGATCGCGTGGTTGGTCGTTCAGGTAGTGGGATATGGCTACATGGCACACCACCTGATCAATATGCCCGTTTGCCTGAGGCCAGTGATGGCTGTGTGGTTCTGGCCAACCCGGATCTAGACTTTCTGATGCAGACAGTAGAGCGACAAACACCGGTGTTGATCAGAAGCAGTTTGCATTGGGTTCCTTCTAAAGAGCGGCCAGCACAAGAAAAATCTGTAGGACCCTTTCTGCAAGTGCTTGATGATTGGAGGCAGGCTTGGCGAAGTAAGGATGCGAACCGACTGGCCAGCATCTATTTAGCCGATCTGCCTGAGTCGGAGCATCGTATCTCATCAAAAATGCGTTTGTCTGCGTACTTCACAGGAGCCTCAGATGTATCGCTGCAAAAATTATCTGTCTATGCATGGAATGATGAAAAGGGAGATATTCGGATTGTGAATTTGAGGGTTAGAAGTACGGCATTTGCAGAGGATTTGCGGCTGAGACTTTACTGGCGCATGGTTGGAAATCGGTGGAGGCTGTTTTCGGAAGAGGTCGTAGGTAGCTGAGAATTTTACAGTTGTGATTTACGATAATAAAAATTCCCTTGACCAAGGTTCGCAATTTATTTGCCTTTCAGACTCACCTGTTAGCTATTCTGGGCTAGAGACTCTTCACACGAGCTTGAATTTTCAAAAAGCTAGGTTGCTAATTAAAATTGCGTTTTCTAACATTAGGCAAGCTGTGCACTATGTTATAGCTGGCAGAAAAGTAGAGTGAAAAAAGTGGAAAACACTTATACATCGCCAGTTGGATCATGAGATAGAGGAGTATTGAAGACTACCTCGAACAATTAGATCTTTGAATTAAAAGACGAACTAATGCTTCGCTATTGGCCGATTGCTTTATCGCTGTTGACCAACAGTCCGGACTGCTGCATGAGCAACGTAAGACTTGCGCTGATTTTACATCCCAGCGCATTCGGAAAATTCTGACCTGGCAACAGCTACTTGATTATGACCATTCCGCTTGGCTTCGTATAAATCCTTGTCAGAGGCATCTACAAGCATAAATGCAAGGAGAATCAAATGCTGACTCGCTGGCATATGCAACGCCAATACTGATTGTTATTGTTAGTCACGTGAATTACTCGTCACCAAGTGACATGGATTCAACGTGTTGCCTGATGGATTCAGCGAGCATAGTTGCACTAGAAAGTCTATGCTCGGCAGGAGCACTGTAAACTCTTCTCCTCCGTATCGTACAACTAAACTTCGGGCGCGCGTTACGGGTGCACTAGAACACTTGCAACACATTTGAGCACCTTGTCGCCAAAAGGATGAGCGTAGCTATCGATGAGGGGCTTGAAGTGATCTACGCCCAGTATGAGTAGTGAGAGCGCTTCCTCAGACCGGTGGACTTTGCGCCATTCGGACTCAATAACCCCATCAAATCATCTACGGTTTACAAGACTTGTCAATGCATCCTTGCCCGCTAAGGACTCAAGATGCAGCGTCAATTTGGACTGAAGGGTTACTTGATATCGACTGACCTTATGTGCCGATGGATGTGGAGAACTTCTGTCAAAACCCATGCCACAAGTTTATGGCTCGGGACAAGATTGATCTGTACGCATGGTTGGTGTCAGTTGATTGCATCTATTAACCTTACGCAGACCTTGCTTAAAGATAGTGGCTAATCAAACAGCGAATATTTTTCCAATTATCGTTGCTTTTGTCTCTTAAATTTCAATAGTCATATTTTTCCTTGGCTATCTGTGAAATAATCGCAAAAAATAATTTGACTATCTAAAACATGAAATTAATGGGAATTACTTTCATTTCGATGAGTTGTAATATATTTCTAGTCAAATTTGATATAAATTGAAACTATTTGAATTCATATAAAAATGAAATTGCTGCGTAATTTAAAAATAGGTTCGAGATTAATAATTACACTTGGAATACTATTGTTGCTAACCATCGGTATTGGGGCGGAGAGTATTATTAAAGCCTCTGCGGTGCAAAATAGAATTATAGATATTACCCAGCGGCGCATGGTTCTTATATCACATCTTAATGATCTGCGTCTTGAGGTAAATCGTCAGTCACGATTTTTAAGAAACATGGTGATTATTGATGATAAGTCAAAAATAGACATAGAGCATCAAGCTGTAATAGAGTCTCGAAAAAAGTCAGAAAAATTAATAAATCTTCTTAGTCAAGAGATTCATGCCGCTAAAGGGAAGGAATTGCTGAATCAAACAGTGAATGCTCGAAAGAGGTTTTCGTCTGATGTTGATCGATATTTTTCATTGATTGAATCTGGTGAGAAAAATAAAGCTGTCATATATTTGCTTGAGGGGCTGCGTCCTGTTCAACTTGAGTACCTACGCATTTTGGATGGCAGCATTCAATTTCAATCTGATTTGGCAAACGATTCGTCGATTGAGGCCGTCAAGGAGGTGAGATCGTTGCAGATTACGACTCTGATTGCCATATTGCTGTCTATTGTTATATCGGTGACATTAGGTGTCTGGATCGTGCGCTCTATTACGAGGCCAGTTCGACATGCCGTCAATATTGCTCGAGCAGTTGCAGCAGGTGATCTCAACACAGCCATTGAGGTTCAGAGTCAAGATGAAGTTGGTGAGCTTCTGAACTCCCTGAACGAGATGCAGCACGAGCTGGTAAAGGTTGTCAGTGTGGTGCGCACCGGCTCTGAATCGGTGGCCACTGCTAGTACAGAAATTGCGCAAGGCAATTTGGATCTGTCGCAGCGTACTGAAGAGCAGGCAGCAGCTCTTGAGGAGACTGCAGCATCGATGGAACAGTTGTCGGCGACTGTGGGACAGAATGCAGATAGTGCTCGTGAGGCGAGCACCTTCGCTCAAGGTGCCAGCGATATCGCCACACAAGGTGCAGAATTGGTGGCCGAAGTCGTTAACACGATGCAGGGAATTTCTACATCAAGCAAGAAGATTAGCGAGATTATCGATGTCATCGACAGCATCGCTTTCCAGACCAATATACTTGCTCTCAATGCCGCAGTGGAGGCTGCCAGAGCTGGTGAGCAAGGTCGTGGTTTCGCAGTTGTGGCCTCTGAAGTCCGTAGTCTGGCTATTCGTTCTGCTGGAGCAGCCAAGGAAATTACGTGCCTTATCAATGACAGTGTTCAGCGCGTAGAGCGGGGAAATCGGCTGGCCAATCAAGCAGGCAACACGATGCAGGAGATTGTGGCTAGTGTTAAACGCGTAACTGTGCTCATGAGCGAAATCAGTGCTGCGAGTGATGAGCAGAGCCATGGTGTTTTGCAAGTAGGCGAGGCGCTTACACAGATGGATCAAGTCACGCAGCAAAATGCGGCACTTGTAGAAGAGGTATCGGCTGCGGCGAGCAGTCTCAGAGAGCAGGCCACTGAGCTGGTTAAGGTGGTGGCGACCTTCGAGCTTGGAGTAACGGTTCCGAGCCCTTCGCCTCCTAGGGAGAAGCATGTAGTTGTACTTCTGAGTAGTGACCTGGGCAGGCAATTGGCCGAATCTCCTAGTAGACAGCGGCAAGGTGAACTCATGTATTGACTCTGCCTAGAGCTAGAAAATGCCTTGGCAGCATCTGCTGTCAAGGCATGTCGATGAGGCACCTGAGAGCCAGGTGAATAGGCTGCTGATTGTCGTACCGCTGTTGGCTTGCTGCGTCGATTTGCTGGAAGAATATCTATGCCAATGCTGTGAAATTATGACGAGTGACTTTTTATTGAAAAGTCTTTTCCAAACTTTCAGTGCCAGGAGGACGCGATTTGCATTTCGTTTTCAAGCTGCATCCAGAGCTT
This sequence comes from Comamonas testosteroni, assembly GCF_014076415.1. NCBI lineage: Bacteria > Pseudomonadati > Pseudomonadota > Betaproteobacteria > Burkholderiales > Comamonadaceae > Comamonas > Comamonas testosteroni. The sequence continues at coordinate 3,295,986 of NZ_CP043568.1, read as the reverse complement.
ATCAAGTATTACCCAGTCTTCGCGTAAGCATGCCTGTTCCAAGCTTTGCGCGATGCTAAAAGCTTGCTCTTGCCCCAGAAGTCTGAAAACGCTTTTAAGGCTGTGCGCCAGTCGTCGCAGTGCGGCGCTATCGCGCGCACTCACATGTTTAGAGCCTTCGGCTTGGTCAGCAGGCATCTGGAGTGAGCATGACGCTCGATAGCTCAGAAACAATTCGCGATCGCCGCAAAAAAATTTGTCGATAGCATCTGGCTTTGTATTGTTTGGCGAAGTGACTGTTGTTGAGCGGTTTGAGCAGGATTCCAAAACATTCTGAACGCATGTCACCAGCTCAATGACTGATACGGGTTTACGCAATATCTGATGGACTTTCAGATGATCAAGCTGTTGGGCGATTGCATAGTCCACTCCCGCGCTGAACACCACTACTTGGCAAGTGGCTGAAGTTGAGCTGCGTAGCCATTCGATGAGCTTAAGGCCGGATATACCTGGCAACATAAGGTCGGTGATGAGCATTACACATGGCCGCTCAGGCAAAACAAGCTGTGCCTCTTCAGCACTAGTACATGTGATGAGTTCTAACGGAAGCCCCTCCAATGCTAGTCCAACAAAGCGAGCAATCGATGGGTCATCTTCAACCAACAAGACAACTGCTGGGGTCGAGTTCATGAGGTCAACAGCTCATTCAAGGCTTGAGAAAATTCTTGAACAAGCTTCGGCTTGTGCAAGACTCGTACTCCCTCTAGGGCGAAATCATATGTTTTTCGCTCTTCCTGATCCAGTGATGTGATAACTAGCAGCCTGCATGTGGAGAACTGCGGATTTGTGCGTAAAGCGGTGATGAGAGCCGCTCCATTGATGTCGGGCAGAAGGATGTCTACCAGCATCACATGAGGTTGAACCTTTCCAAACAAGGCCATGCCTGTGATTCCATCGTGAGCAACATGTAGTTCGACATCTGGGAAGTGACGCTGAACTAACAACTGCACAAGGTTCTGAAAATGTACCGAATCCTCGATCAGCAAGATCCGAACTTTGGTACTGAGGTGCGATGTGGCGACAGATGTCGCTTGTTCAGCAGAGCTTGATTGCCGACTTCGCCATGCCTCAACGGAGGCTCGAGTGATTCGACGATGGCCGCCTGGAGTCTTCCACGCTTGGAGCTCGCCGCGGTCAACCATCAGCTGTACAGAGCGAATTGCCAGTCCTAACAATTTTGCAACTTCCGCGGTTGTGAAGTGAGGAAGGTCGTCTAGAGGTGTGCTGATTTCAGACATGGACGGCATTCTGCCTTAAATCGGCTTGAAGAATTTGACGTAAATTTGATAGAATTGATAAATTGGATACAATTTGTTAAGAATTGCTGGTATTACCTGAATGCTCTCCTTATGAAAAAAATACTCATCGTTGAAGATCACGCAGACATACGCAAACTGCTCCGCATGACTCTTGAGTTCAGCGACTTTGAAGTGCTTGATGTCTCCAACGGTGAGGATGCATGGAAGGTTGTCCGACAAGTCAGACCAGATGTTGTGCTCCTTGACATCATGATGCCGGGTGCCTTCAGCGGCTTGGATGTTTGTCGCTTGATAAAAGAGAGCAATGAGCTCTGTAGCACCCAGGTGATTTTGCTGACAGCAAGGGGCAGTGCCGACGATCGTCAGGCTGGCCTGAACGCAGGGGCTGATGAGTACCTGGTCAAGCCCTTCAGCACACTGAAGCTCCTAGAGGTCATCGAAAGCTTAGAAGGGAGCATCCGATGACTGAAATCCTCAGTGACGAATTTGAATCTGAGTGTGAGTCTGAGTCGCTGCGCTTTGACCCAGCGGCCGTCGATCAAATGGAGCAGCTTATTCGTGACTTCGGGTATATGTACCGGGAGCGCAACCAATTGCTCAAAGAAGTCACTCGTGCTCATCACGAGACTCTACTGCGCTTGGCTATGGCAGCCGAGTTTAAAGATGACGACACGGGGGCGCACATCATCCGTATTGGCTTTTTAGCTGAAGCACTTGCTTTGTACTTAGGTTGCCGACCTGATTTTGCCAGCCTACTTCGTAAAGCGGCTCCGATGCATGACATCGGAAAGGTTGGCATACCAGACAGCATTCTTAAAAAGCGTGGTCCGTTGACGCCGGAGGAGCGTGCTTGCATGAATACGCATACGGATATTGGCGCGAAATTGTTAGGGCAGTCACGCATCCCGGTTTTTCAGATGGCTTCTGAAATCGCTGCTTTTCATCATGAAAGATTTGATGGCAAAGGATATCCGAACGGAATCTCGGGGGATGAAATCCCACTATCCGCACAGATTACTTCAATCGTGGATATATATGATGCATTAACAATGGATAGAGTATATCGACCAGCATTTGCACTAAATGACGCTCTCAAGTTAATTCAGGCTGAGCATGGTAAGGCATTGGGGCCAAGAATTGTCGACACATTTTTGAAGCATATAGATGAATTGGAGAATATACGACTCTCACTAATCCGTCAAGCACCAACATTTGCGGATTTAATTGATACGCCTTAAATAATTAATGAGTGACCAAAAATCTCTAAATATTAGTATATGAAGTCATTTACCGCTATTCAACGCTTTGTTGCAAAAATGGGGATCCTAAGCTCGCTATGTCTGAATTCGATAAGTATATCTGCGGGCCCTATTTTTGATCGTGTCCAATCGCGTGGAATAGTTAAGGTTTGCATATGGCCGGACTATTATGGAGTGACATTTAGAGATCCTTGTTCAGGGAGTCTGAAAGGAATTGACATCGAGTTGTCTGCTGAGCTCGCAAAGGATTTGGGGGTACGTTTAGAATATGTTGATTCTTCATTTTTGAAAATAATTCCAGATCTCTTGGGTTTACGCTGTGATGTTGCAATGTTTGCCGTTGGTATGCTGCCCCAGCGAAAGGAAAAATTGAACTTCACGGCCCCTTATTTGAGAAGTGATATTTATGGGATTAGCACCAAAACCAACCCCGCTGTGAAGAAATGGGCGGATATAGATAAGCCAGGTGTGCAGGTGGCAGTGCAGCGCGGAACTTTTATGGAGCCAGTGATGAGGCAATCGCTCAATTATGCGAATGTTGTGGCCGTTGAGCTGCCTCAGACTCGCGAAAAGGAGCTCATGGCGGGACGAGTAGATGTATTCATGACCGACTATCCATACAGTCGTCGACTACTTGATGGGGCGGACTGGGCTCAATTGATTGTTCCTCCAAAGCCATTTTATATATTACCGTACGGATATGCAGTTAATCCCAATGACCCGCAATGGCTTGCTAGGCTAAACCGATTTGTTGCAGACATCAAGCGTGATGGGCGTCTTGCTAGAGCTGCGCAAAACAATGGCTTGACCACTATTATGGTTAATGATGCTGGTCAATAGAGAGCAAATATTATGCCATACAGAGTTGCTACTCGTGAATTTTTTGGGGTAAAGCACAGCGCACATGTCAAAGCATTAATCTTGGTTTTCTCGCTTTGTGTGCTTGGATCCTTATCAATATTCTTATGGGGCCAACTGAATGCGCAAGTCGCGAATAGCAAGTCTCAGTCAATGCTTCTTGCGCGCGTTCTAGAAGAGCAAACGTCCAGAACATTTGAGACTAGTGAAGTTGCATTGACCAGTTTGGCAGTAAATCCCATGGTTTTTGGCCATGCTATCTCGCTCAAAGAGCGTGAGGCCGCTTTAGCCCAGGTTGTGTCGCAGATCCCTTTCCTTCGTGGAGTGTCTCTGGTAAATGTTAAAGGCGAAGTCATTGCCAGCACTCAGCCTGGAGAGTCAGGCATATCTATATCAATTGAACGGTTAGTAGGAGGAAAAAAATTGATTCCCAAGCCAGGTGAGATAAGACTGGGGGATATGATTTTAGGGCGAGATCTTTCTGCATTGACTTCTAGCTGGAAGATAGCACCACGAGGTGTTAGTTTTCTTCCTCATGTTTTCTGTTTTGAGCAAGATGATAGAACGGTCGCCTATTTAGTGGGGCTAATCAATCCGGATGCAATTGCTAATTTCTATAAATCTACTTTGGAGTCATCAAGCTATGATGCTTTTTTATTGAGCTATGAGGGAAGCCTTCTAGCCAGCACCAACGTAGGGCCAACATTGCCACTCACCATGGCGATGCAGTCGTCTATTGATACGAATATCGAGCATGCTTCATACCTTGGTAAGGGAATGCTCGGTGAACGAGAAATAGTCTCTTACCGTGCTGTACGCCATTGGCCTTTATGGATACTTGTGGAAGAGCCTTATTCGGCGGCGCTGAAACGCTGGAAGGATAGGGTTTTCATTTTTTTTATAATTACCCCTGCTGTATTTTTATTAGTCGTGGGACTTGGTCATTCTGTACGAAAGACCCGAAAGCTCCAAAGAGTAGCCCGCCAAGCTATGGATCGCTCTCAGGCACGCCTTGCCAGAAGTGAGCAAGAGTTAGCTGTACTGATGCGAAGTGTTCAAGAGTTAATTTTCCGCACTGACAAAGATGGACTTTTGACATTCGTGAATGCTCGCTGGGAAATGCTAACCGGTCAATCAAGTAAGATGGCACTTGGACTACGCTTCGAAAAAATAGTAGAACCGCAATGTCGAAATCAAGTGAAGGTTTTGCTTGATGCCAATAGTCAGCAGAGCTTACGCACATGTCAAGCTTTCTTCTCTTTACCAAATGGAAAAGAAATTCTGTGCGAAATTGCTGTCGTTCCACTTATAAAAAAAGGCCAAATTGTTGGTTTTGCGGGAAGCGCTGTCGATGTGACGGCTCGTTGGAAAGCGCAGCATGATTTGCAGACGCAATTGGCTTTTCAACATCTGCTTTTTGAAACGACACCGCTACCTTTGTTAATTACTGATGAAAAGAATTCTATTACATTGGTAAATAGGGCATGGGAAGAGTTCTCTGGTGTCAGCGCCCTGCAAATTATGGGGAAGTATTTAAAGGATGTTTGCTCATGCGATAACGCATCGATGCAGTTGATGATCAATCAGAAGGTATTGGATTCAGGTCAAAAAGCGGTCATTGATGCCAAGATAATTCATGCAAACGGATATTATCGCGATATGCAAATTACCAAGGCTGCAATTAAGGATTCCAGGGGTAAAGCGACAGGTGTTTTAAGTATTTTTGTTGATGTCACCGATTTTCGGGCAGCGGAGCAGGCGACACGGGAGGCACGTGATGCGGCAGAGGAGGCATTTCGTGTCAAGTCAGAGTTTGTTGCCAATATGAGCCACGAGTTGCGTACTCCATTGCAATCTATCATTGGATTCGCAGAGCTTGGTCACCTGCGATCACGCAAATCACCACAGTTTAGCGAAATGTTCAATGACATTCACTCGGCGGGACAACGCATGCTGGCTTTGGTCAATGACCTTTTAGATGTCGCCAAGCTTGAGAGCGCCGTGGGGGTCATACATTTAGAGAGAATTGACTTAAGAGGATTGATAAGGCCCATTGCTCGTGAACTGGAGCCACTGCAGCATCAAAAGCAGATAGATCTACGACTCGATTTGGAAAATTTCCCGATGATCGCAAAAGCTGATCCTGTACGCTTTCAGCAAGTGGTTCGAAATATGTTGGCCAACGCGATCAAATTTTCGCCTAATCATGGACGAGTTGATGTCATTGGTCGATTCGATGATCATGGAAATATTTGCATTGATTTTTCCGACCAAGGCCCAGGTATTCCGCCTCAGGAGCTTGATCAAATATTTCAGCCGTTTGTGCAATCGAGCAAGACAAAAGATGGTTCTGGTGGAACTGGTCTGGGGCTTGCCATATGCAGAAAAATTATTGATGCAATGGATGGGACTATTTCGGCAAAAAACAAGCCTGATGGTGGAGCCATATTTAGAATAACGCTTCCTAGTCGCTCTGTATATGAAACTCAACCTGGGGAGCTGATCTAGTCAAGCGTCATTCAGTAAATATTTTTGCTGTATTGTTTGATTATCTATCGGGATAAGTATTTCTTATCTGATTTTAAGGAATTATCAATAGAATGCATAAGTGCGTATTTAAATACTAAACTTTGTCTTAAATAAGAATATTTTTTAGATAATATTTAAATTGAATATTTTCTAATAAATAAATTAGTGCTTATGAAATATTGGGTTATTATGGAACGTTTCAAGATATCTACCCGACTGACCATCTCATTCACACTGATGGTTCTGCTTCTTGCCGTACTGGGCGGTGTTGCACTCTTTGGATCTTCCATTCAGCGCTCAGCTATCGACGAGATTACCCTGAGAAGAATCCCTCTCAGTCGAGCATTAAATGTCATTATTGATGGCACTAACGAACAAGCCATCCAATTTCGAAACTTGGTGTTATTCAAATCAGAGAGCATTCAGAAGGCTGCGCACACCAGAATCCTAGAGGCACGCACTGACATCGCGGAGCAGGTAAAGACCTTGACCCAATTGATAAGCTCGGAGAAAGGTAAATTCTTGTTGGCGCACTTGCTGCTACAACGGACGAAGTTCATTCAGCAAGGCGATGAATTCATTGCACTTGTTGATGGTAATCAGCATGATGAGGCTATGGCGATGCTTGAGGATAAGCTACGCCCGACTCAGCTTGAGTATCAGCGAGTCATTCACGAATTGTTAGCCGATCAGACTCAGCGCGCGGAAAATGCCAGTCAGCAGGCGGAGAGGGCTGCGCGTCAACTAGTGCTAGAGGTCCTGGTCACTGGTGGGGTTGCCACGAGTATTGCCGTTTTTTTAGCCTTGGCCATCATTCGCTCGATTACTCGCCCGTTGAGCCTAGCTGTGGAGGTGACAAACCGTGTGGCTAGCGGGGATCTTAGTGCCTCAATTGCAGTCAAGTCTAGGGATGAAATGGGCCTTCTGCTTGGAGCGCTTGAGCGTATGCAGCAAAGCCTGAAGACTACTGTGACGACAGTGCGCTCCAACGCGCAAGGCGTAGCTGCCGCGAGCGCTCAGATTGCCGCAGGCAACAATGATTTGTCGGGTAGAACGGAAGAACAGGCCAGCGCACTCGAGCAAACTGCTGCATCCATGGAGCAGTTGGGTTCCACTGTCAAACAAAGTGCAGAGAACGCTAACCAAGCAAGCCAGATGGCTAGGAAAGCGTCTGCCGTAGCAGCTGAGGGTGGTGAAGTGGTGGCTGAAGTGGTAGCAACGATGAAGAGCATCGATGAAAGCAGCAACAAGATTGCCGATATCATCAGCGTCATCGACAGCATCGCCTTTCAGACCAATATCCTGGCATTGAACGCAGCAGTCGAGGCTGCTCGGGCCGGTGAACACGGCCGCGGCTTTGCAGTCGTTGCGAGCGAAGTACGGGCACTAGCTGGACGTTCGGCAGAAGCAGCCAAAGAAATCAAAGCCTTGATTACTACTGGTGTCGAGCGTGTCGAACAAGGCTCTATGCTCGTGGATAAGGCAGGTAAGACGATGATCGATGTGGTCTCGGCTATTCGCAGAGTTAGCCACATCATGGGCGATATCAGCGCTGCTAGCCAAGAGCAAAGTCAAGGAATAGCACAGGTTGGCGAAGCTGTGACGCAGATGGATCAGACCACTCAACAGAACGCTGCACTAGTTGAGGAAATGGCTGCCGCAGCGAGCAGCTTGAGCCACCAAGCTCAATCTTTGGTTGAAGCTGTGGCAGTTTTCAAGCTGTCAGAGGCTGAACAGGTAGTCCGCATTGCAAGGTCCGTGACCACACTCAGCAAGACGAATCTGGTGAAAGCTACAAAGGCGGTAGAGCCGCTTCAAAAGTTTGGCGCTACGGCCACGTTTTCAACGCAGCGTCACGCAGTTGCTATCTCAGGAACACCAAGATCTGCGGGAATGCGTGACGGTGAGTGGAAGGCTTTCTGAGGGTAGTCACAAGCCGCATTGGAGGATATTTGAGTGCGTGGCTGAGTATTGTCTAGTGAATCCGACGACTCCGTGCTTTCTGGATTTTCACTGTCAACTGTCCCAGTTCAACCTGAAGGTGATTTCTGGCTCCTAGGTCAGCTTTGCAGTGGCTGTATCGCCGATGGCATGTAGCATGCGTATTCCAAAACATAGGACTATGCTTGGTCTTACTAATGTATCGGTCTGTTTGTCAGTGCCTACCAAAAAGTATGGAAACTTGCCGGATTGAAGCATTTAGGGTGCCTTAGGGGGCTTGCTCAAAGTAGGATGGTTGGGACTTTGACTTCTCAAACGCGAATGATCTGGTGCTCAAGATCCGCGTCCTGTTTGAGCAACTTTGTGTGGTGGCACGTGTCTTCACGAACGGGACCCTTTGGTGCGATCGGCCCCGTATATCTGGGGACTTGGAGTGCCCGTGTTGTGAGTTGCAAGTACCTCTCGATGCTCTCAGGTTTTCCAAATAGATAGCCTTGAACTTCCTCGCATGATTCTGCGCTTAGGAAAGCGAGCTCTTCTTCAGTCTCTACCCCTTCAGCAAGCACTGGCAACTCCAAGCCACGTCCAAGCTCTAAGACTGCGCGCACAATTGTTGCCGCTCGCGGGTTGACGTGAACAGATTTGATGAATGAGCCATCAATCTTGATCTTGTCGAAGGGAAAGGTCAGTAGGTGAGATAGAGAGGAGTATCCCGTGCCGAAGTCGTCCATGGCGATGCGCACGCCGATTTCCTTGAGTTGACGTATGGTAGATAATGCAATATCTGGATCTCGGATCAGTGCTGTTTCCGTGATTTCCAGCTCGAGGCGGCTCGGCGGTAGTTTGGTTTGCTTCAGGATCTCACGGGTTATCTGCACAAACTGTGGGCTGTGTAACTGCACGGCCGACACATTCACCGCAATATTCAAGTGGCGTTTCCAACTTGATGCCTCTTTGCAAGCCTGGTGCAATACCCATTCTCCAATCTGCAAGATCTGCCCGCATTCTTCTGCGATTGGAATGAAGACACTTGGAGGCACTAAACCGCGCTTTTGATGTTTCCAGCGCAACAGGGTTTCAAAGCCTACAACTTCTCGGCTTTTGGTCTGAACCAGTGGCTGGTAGACCAATGATAGCTCCTGATTCGCAATGGCTAAGCGTAGATCATGCTCTAGGCGCTGGCGATCACGCATTTGCTGGTCCAGCGTAACATCGAAAAAGCGGTAAACCCCACGGCCATCGGCTTTGGCTTGACAGAGTGCTTTAGCAGCGCACCTCATTATAGAGGGACTGTTATGTCCATGCTGAGGGAAGATAGCTATGCCGATGTTGATGGAGATGGTGGCGCAGGATGTTGAGGCTGAGCGGTTTGCATCGGCGAATACACTGAATAGCTTTTGCGCAATTCGCTCGGCCTGTTGCGGATCGCTTAGCCCAGGTGCAATGATCGCGAACTCGTCACCTCCCAGGCGCGCCATCAATTGATCACTGCGCAGCGTTTGCTGCGCCCTGCGGGCCACAGTTTGCAAAAGACCATCGCCGGCTGCATGACCGAAAAGGTCATTGACTTCTTTGAATCGATCTAGGTCTAAGCACAGCACGGCCAGATGCTTGCCACAGAGTCGCCCGTTCGCCCCATGGTCTTGCAGCAACTTTTCCAGCTCTTGGTTAAATGCTTTGCGGTTGATTAGGCCCGTCAACGTATCGTGATTGAATAGATAGTGAATGTCCCGCTCGGCCTTTATGTGATCTCGCAGGTCGCGAATAGCAACGATTTTTTGCAGTTTCCGGGCATAAATGACGGAACGAGATGTCGCCTCGACCACTATGGAATCTTCGCCGCTAAGCGGGTGGAGCATAGTCTTGAGTGCAATGCACGGCTTTTCTTCCAGCCAATTGCGCGCCATAGCGTCAGGAAAAATTAAAGAGAGGTCACGGTGAGTAAGCTCTTCGGCGCTGCAACCGGCCAACTTAGCGAGGCTGGTATTAGCCATAGTTATCACACCGTCCTCATATACGAGTAGGCCTTCGAATGCTGCATTGGCCAAGCTGTTTAAATGTTCCATTTCGCGAGTGGCCAGATGAAGATTCCAGACATTCAGTGTAAAAACTATCAGGGTCAGCAAAAAGATCAGAAGGCAGGCAATGGTTACCGTGATCGCTAGCCAGTAAACGGGAGTTGCGTTGGTTGAAACCGTGATGGATTGATCCTGAATCAGATCCGCAGTCGCCATCGCAGCAAAGTGGTGATTGCAAATGACCAGGGTCAGCAGCAGAGCTCCAGAGGTGATGGTGCGGTGTGTTTTCTTGCGTAATTCTGTCGGCAATGCGAAGGTGGAGAATAGGCTTCCCAGCACAATGGATATAACCATCATTGATGGGTTCCACAGAATACGACCAGGGACCTCGAATGCAGCCATGCCACTATAGTGCATGATAGCAATTCCGCAGCCTACCAACAGTCCACCTTTCTCACGGCCCAATCTCTGCGGGAGACCAGAGGTGACCGCAAAGCTCAGGATTGCCAGAAGGATGGCAGCGGATAGAGAGACTAAAACTAGGGTGGTGTTATAGCTATTCTGTATTCTTGGAGAATAAGTGAGCATCGCAATGAAGTAAGTGGCCCAGATGCCGAATCCCGTGGCAATTCCTGCCACGCTGAGCCATACCTTACGAGTGGTTATACTGATGCGATCCAGAAGATATATGGAGGTAAACAAAGCGACCGTGCAGATCACTGTTGTCAGGACGATCACAGGAAAGTCATATTGCATGCTGTTGTCCGAACGTTTGCACTTTGTCTCATGTCAGTGTTATAAAATCAATTCGATTAAATCTCATGATTTTCGTAATTATTGTTCTTTGTAAGCAATGAGATTAGATTTGACTGTCTGTTAAAAATTCCGGATTACTAATCAATCACTTGGTTATCCGAAGCCTGCAAATTATTTACTTCTAATAAACCGAAGGTATAATCACACCTAAGGAGTATTCAAGCCTCACGAAGCTAATTAGCAAAAAGGTAGAAGGGGAGTAAAAGTTACGTCAGCGAAATTTGGTGACTGTTAACCATAATCAGGTCCGAGATGGGGCGCAGTAAATTCCGACGGTGGTTTGGCCCGATGTGTTGCGTCCAACCCAAAGACAGTTTCCACCAATAGCTTCCATGAATAGGTGTACTTTGCCGCTCAGTACGTCAAAGGCGACTGAACAAGCCCCATCTTCCTTACTGAAATGGACCAAGGAGGCAATGCTTCCTCCTTCAAAGCGACCAAGCAAAGCTTTACTCCCCTGTTCATGAAATATGAATTGAGCCTGGCCTTGCCTAGGGACCATCACGCGGTCACCAAGTTGAAGGAGAAGTCCTGAATGTGCGGAGTGCGCATAACCGTCGCGTAGAATAAGAACGCCTTCGCTGCTTTGGAGAAGCCTAGCCTGAGGGGGAGATTCTTCATTTGATGCTTGAAAGGTCGGCTCTGAAGGTATGTCTGCTCTTTCGAGTTGACGAAAGATTCCACTTGTCATCCATTGTTGAAGAGGCTGATAAAAGCCGGAGACATATCTCTTTAATGTGAGCATAATTTTTCCTGATCAATCAATTGTCACTAGGTATTGATGATGGGTATCTATACTCTTTCTAAGCAAAATTTGTGCCAAAAAAGTTTAATGTTTTTTTTGTAGTTAAATAATTGATTTTTATTGGAATTTTATTTTCTTAAGGGCGATTTCAAGTGAGTGGCACGGCTGTGTTACGTAACATGTAGGGGTAGCGTTCAAGTGAGGCTGCCTACCCGGTCTATCTTTGAGCATAGGAGGGCATGGAGGTTTACGCTGGAATTCAAGGAAGAAGTGGTCAAGCAAGTCACTGAGAAGAGGCTCTCGGTAGTTGGAGCCGCAAGCCCGCTAAGGGGTGTTGACATATAGCTTGTATAAGAGCCGCTAATGCCACTTCGCTTTGGGATCAGCCAGAAGCATTTATGCATCTGGACCTCATGGCAAGACAACCCGTTAGCAATGAACCGTGGCGACAGCTGCAGCCCCTGATCCCAGCCTTCATCCCTTCCGTCAGAGGTGGCGCACGCAAGCCCACCGTGAGCGATGAAGCAGCGCTCAATGGCATTCTGTTAGTGCTGCAAACAGGCATCCCATGGGAAAACTTGCCTCAGTCCTTGGGTTACGCAGTGGTATGACCTGCTGGCGGCGCTTGCGTGACTGGAATGCCAATGGCGTTTGGCAGCGTTTGTACCAAGCTATGCTGGTACGTCTGCGCGAGCATGACCAGATTGATTGGAGCCGAGCAAGCATAGATGGCTCCTCGGTGCCAAGCCCCGGAGGGCCAGGAGATGAGCCTCAATCCAGCCGACAGAGGCAAGCTCGGCTCCAAACGACATATCGTCGTAGATGCCAGAGGCATCCCACTGGTGATCCTCGTCAGCGCTGCCAACAGGCACGACTCCATGCTGTTCGAGAAGTGCATGGATGCGATTCCAGTCGTTGCAGGCGTGCGAGGGCGGGTACGCAAGTGGCTGGCGAAGCTGCATGAGGACAAAGGCTGCGACTACAAGCGCTGCGGTGCCTATCTGAGGCGACGAGGCATCGCCAGTCGGATTGCCAGGCGAGGTATCGAAAGCAGCGAAAGATTGGGCAAGCATCGCTGGGTCGTGGAGAGAACACACGGATGGTTGCAGGCTTTGGCAAGTTGCGCATCCGCTTTGAAAGGCGGCTAGATATCCACGACGCATTGCTGAAACTGGCCGCTGCGATCATCTGTGAACCCTTCGTGGATCGGTGGTGTTAGCCGTTCTAAGAAAAATTAGCCTGATGTCACGCTTGAAAGTATACCTGCATCGCAGTATGGAGTTGTGTATTCAGTCAAATCTAAAGCGAAAATGCATGTAACGGAAGCTGCACAGATAATTTTAAAAAAATAGCATTTAGCACCGCAACCGGCAAAACATGGCTTATGTAGCGCAGAGTACGAGGCGTTAATATAACGCAAGACGTGTTTGTTTCTGAGCTGAAAAATAAATATGGTCAACCCGATCAGCAAACATCAGGACAATTTATGGTCGGCGATTGTGCAGGTGTTGACCAATTCACAGAATACATGCGCCATTGCAAAAAGGCGCTTGGATATATTTTTGATTCATCTAACCCATTGAGATATTACACAGCTACGCTATCTGACGTGCAGCAAATTTTCAACGAGCTTAAGATGCAAAAAGCGTCCGAACAGGATGGCGCACGTGCAAAGCAAGCAGAGGAAGTTAACAAAGCTAAGGGCAACAAGCCGAGCTTGTAATTTTTAACGTGAGATGCCAAGTGTCTTCTTGAGCTTGGCGTTTTCTATTTCAAGCAGCATATTTTCATGATGCAGAATGCTAACTGTATTAGTCGCTCGATAATGCAGTTCGTTATATTTATTCACGAGCGCATTGTATTGATTAACCTCTGTGCGAATCTCTCGCTTGATTTTATCGTGCTCCAGGCTGTTAATAAGAGATGAATATGCGACCCCAAAGGCGTTGAGCTGCATATCCAGAATTTGGCCGGCGTTGACGAATGACATGTGAGATCTCCTGTGTAGACAGAACCCTACAACAGCTCTGTGATGTAGGTCCAACTCTACTCTCTCGCAGCTAATTTTAAAAATGCAGATATGGCTGTTTAGATACACAGTACACCCCCTGTTTTGAGGTAGTGCACCCCCTGTGCCAAACTTAACAGTAACGTAACCAGAAGCACTTTTTTACTCAGTTATTGCGGCCCTGTACCTGCGGTTTCGCTTATCTCGGCAACGCACCAATTTTAGTCAACGAAACACTCTCCGCAAACGAAAAGAGCCCCGGAATTTCCGGGCTCTGGTGGTTCATATTTCGTCATCTTCAATCATCTCGATCGCGAAATGCAGCACCGCAATCCGGGCACCAAATCTCAGGATCTGGCGTGTATTTAAGCGCCGAACTCCACAGAATCGATTTTTGCTTACATAATGCGATGTGAGAATATGCGGGCACTAAATGTATTAGCATGTCGTCAGCAGATAATACATTTTCGATATCGTCATTTTTTCTATTTCGATAATGGTATTCTCGCTTCGCTCCAAACTTAATTATTACGTTGACGAAAGTTTCGATTTCGATATTAGTGTCAATTGCGATTATGTTTTCGTTTTCGCTAGCCGGGGGTTCGATTGCGCAGGATTCGATGACGAAACGTCTATTCTCCCAGTTGCATGTGATGTAGAGGCGCTGGAAACCCAGACTGCGGACCTCGGCAAGGCGGTTAAGGAACCGGCCGGCTCGTTCCTTGGTCATGCCAGTCAGAGTTCGGCGTGGGGAGGGTTTGCGGGCCATGTCAGGGCCTCCTGCGCGTTGATCTTGCGCGGAATTCGTCATCGTTTGCTGCGTCGCTCATCATCTGTATTGCCTGTGCGTGGTTGCGCTCCAGATTGAGAGCTAGTCGGGTTTGCTCGAGCTGTTCGAGATCTCGCTCGAGGTCATCGGCAGTACGAATCCCAAAAAGTGTTTTCAGGATTTGCATAACGACTTCCATCGCTGCTTGCATAGCGGCTTCATCAGCTGTCCGTGGCATGGGTTTGTCTCCTATGCCGCGAGCACGCATAACATCTCTAGTGTTGAGCTGTGACAATGGCTTCCCAAGGTCCATGAGCAAACCCCTAGCGTCCTTGCGTTGTAGCTCTGTATCATCCAAGGATCTGCTGATGCTCGAGAGGTCGTCGTATCCGTACTTGGCCGCAATGCGCTGGAATTCAGATTCCAGCGTTGAGGTAGTGGTGCTGGAGTCGTGATTCATGCTGATTTCCTCCAGAATCTGTCGTTTGCAGCTGTAGCGCTGCGGGCAGCAACAGACAAACGAACTAGATATGTAAGAGCTGCATGATTCGCTGGCGTGTGCCAAACATCTTCGGGCCGCTGGCCGGCAACCGCAGGGTTTTGTTGAGCACCCCAGCGTTGGACGTAGCTCAACGCAGACATTCCTGTGTCGATGCGAATTGCAGCGACAGCACTCATGGCTGCAGACACGATGTAAAACGGCGGTACAGGCAGTTTTGCACTTAGCATTTGGAGATACATGAGCAGATCTGTAGCGTCTGTAGCATCCGAGTCTGTACTCAGCAGCAGAGATGGCCCTCCAGGGAGAGAGATCAGTGCTGCGGGGATGTGGTCTGGGCACTCAGCAGCTCGCACAGCGAGCCCTCCATCTGCGATGGGGGTGATCAGCAAACCGGCAGCGCCAGCATCTCGAGCCTTTTTCAAGATCCTTTCCACGACATCGGGATGTCCGATGTCGGGGCGGGTGACAGCAAGCTTGGCGGCCAGCGCATTGAATTTTTTGGTGTTGATTTGATAGCTCCTGATATCAGAATTGCTTTTAATATTCACGGCCTTGGCGCTCGAGATCAGTCTTCTCTTTGAGCCAAGCCAGGCTCACCCCGCCAGATGCGGTGGTGAGTGGGAGTGGCTTCGCTGCCTTGGATGCGCGAGCGAAGATTTCTCGGCTGCGAGCCAGTTTTTCGTTGACGCTGCGTGCTTTTGCGTCTGCTGGGTTTTCGTTAATTATGCTTGCTTAATTTTTTTGCTTCTCAGCGAGAGTATCCAAAATTTCTTCAGATTCTGCCTTGAAAAATGGCATATTCAATGCGAGTTCTTTGACAGTTTTGATAGCAGGAGATTTGAGCTTACCTGCTTCAATATGCTTTGTCGCTGTGCACAAAGCTTTATAAGCTTTCTTAACTTCAGAGTTTTTTTCGAGGTACTCAGCACCAGCGGCATCACTGACACGCTCAATAACAACGTAGTGTTGAAATGGTGACGCTGTGGGCTTGCTTCTACTAGCAACGAGTGCATAAACACTAGCGCCGACCTCGATATCGCTATCATCATCAATGCAGATGCGGCAAGTGCGTGCACCATTTCCGAGGTTGTTGATAATAAATGCGCGGTAAGTCTTATGACCACCTTTAGTCTCACGAAAAATTCTTGCAATATGCATTTTTTGCTCCTTTGGTTGTTTGATCTATCTATTTAGCTCATGTGTCAATAGTAGATGTTCCAAAAATTAATTGGAGACGCTCCGCTGATTTATGTGCAGTTTATTTTGTGGGCTTAGCTAAGGAGTGTTGGAACAGAGATAGCCTCAGTTCGACCTTCGTACTCTCAAGACAAGATGTAGCGTGGAGAGCCGCTACCAAGGGCTTAATTGTTGTTTTCTGCTGAGATGATGCTTCGGTTCGGCGTGTGCGCATATCGGAAAGATGGAAGGCTTTGCGCCTTTCGCAAGGATACCTTACCAAGTGTTACGATGCTCCGTTTGATAGCGCCTTGAACTTAACGAGCAAGTTCGTCAATTTCATAGCATCTTCTTCTTAAGAAATATATCGGACAGCTTTGCATCCTCTACAGCATTAATAGCCGAATCTAGGAGATATGAGATGAGCGATTGGGATTTTCTACATGACATGCACAACGAAGGCTACTCAGCAGATGAAATTGCAGATGCAGCAGCTCTTGGATATGCGCCGTGGCAGGCTAAACACATCAGCTTTGGAGCTCAGTCCAAAAAACTGTCTATAGAGAAAAATCCTGCCGTAGCAGAAACTTTATCTCAGATAGAAAAAGCGATTAAAGCGATGGAGATGCTCAGACAAGCAGAAATACTAAAAAGGCCCCAATTCTTAGCCTGAAAATCTGCTATACTCAAATGAAAATTAATCAGAAAATGCAAACTTTTATAAAAGAAATAAACAGTTATGAATTACTGAATATAATTCATTTGGATTTGTGTCTCTCTAATAAAGAGAGCACCAAGCTGGATATTATCCGATTCAATGCTTGGGTGGAGGTAACTCACGAAACAAAAAATAAAGTCATGGCCCGCGTTTCGGAAGAAGATTTTAGGAAAGTAGGCTGTAGGAATCCGGATATTTATGTCAATGGTAGAAAAGATGATCGTATTGTTCTAACTCAATCTAAAACTTATAGGAATGAGCATGGAAAATCACGTAAACACATTACATCGATTCGGGCTGAGGAGATATTTGGTTACGATTGGCGACGCCGTCTAAACGTACATAAACTTGAAAAACTTGGATATCTTCATGAACAGCTCGATTCAGATCTTTCACTAAAATCTTTCTTACATGAAAAAGATGCATGTGTTGTATTTAAAAGAGTAGCTGATTCGGTCTACGACGCTTATATATGGCCTACGCCCAATAGTTTAGTAGCGCGTTAGTGGTTATTCTCCTTAAGGTATTCTGAATCGGTCGCTTATTCACAAGATTTGGTGATGGTTAGTGCCGGCTTTTTCGCGAGTTAGCTGCTCATTTCATGGCGAAAAGGTTGCTTAGATGTATGGTCCCAGGAAGTCATGGTGCATTCTTTAGCCTGGAACAGGAGAAAGCACTATGGCAATCCGCCTGCATGGCAGCGCCCGCACGACGCCGCGTATCCGCGCAGAACTCCTGCTAGCGACCGGCTCCCATCGGTCTTTGGCCAAGCTCTATGGCCTCAACCCCAAGACCGTGGCCAAGTGGCGTGCGCGCACCTCTGTTCTCGATGAGCCCATGGGTCCTCGGGACAGAGCAAGCCAGCATCTTTCTCAAGAGCAAGAACACCTGGCAATTGCATTACGCAAGCAAGGGCATCTGTCGCTGGACGATCTCATGGGGCAGCTCCTGGAGACGGCACCCAAGCTCAGCCGCAGCGCCTTGCATCGTTGCCTGCAGCGACACGGCATCAGCCGACAGCCCGCAACGCAGGTGCCGCGAAGGCACGGAAAGTTTGAAGAAACGACGCTGGGCTTCGTGCACATCGACAGTGCCGAAATGAAGATCTCCAGCGGCAGACAGCACATGTTTGTTGCCATAGACCGCGTCACAAAATTCACGCATGTTGCGTTCTTTGACAGGGCCACGAAAGCCAACGCAGCGCAGTTCCTTCGGCAGGTGCTCGTGGTCTTCCCGTACCGCATACATACCGTTCTGACGGACAACGGCATGGCCTTCACAGGGCAAGAACGCTTCAGAGGCGGCGTCACCGACACATGCATCGGTCACATCTTCGAGCGCATCTGCAAGTTCAATGGAATCGAGAAACGACATACCAAGCCGTACCACCCTTGGACTAACGGCATGGTCGAGCGTATGAACCGGACCATCAAGGAATCCACGATCAAGGTGTATGAGTATGAGGGCCTGGAGCAGCTACGGAAGCATGTCCAGGCATTGTTCAAAGCTACAACTTCGGCAAGCACTTGAAAGCGCTCAGGTGGAAGACACCATTCCGTGCGATGTGCGAGGCGTGGGAAAAAGATCTAAGCCGCTTTAGACTTCATCCGCACCAGCTCACTGTGGGACTGAACATCTAAATACTCCGGTTTTCAGGGGCAACCTCAGTTGCCATTGTTTGCAGTGCAACTTCTCTGAACTTGACTGCAGCAGGTGGCTCGGCATCCGCCATGTAGGCAAGCGACAGGCCCATCCAGCTGTCGTGCCCCAAGTCTGAAATTTCCCGATAGGCAATTACGTCACTGGCGTAGCGGCGCATGACTGATGGCACGAGTGCGACGCCCAGGCCGCTTTCGACAAGGGCCAGTATGGTTTGCACCTGGGTGGCTTCCTGGGTGATTCGGGGAATGAACCCCGCGCGCTGGCAGGCGGCCATCACAAGGGAGCGCAGGCTTGTGGCGGCTCCCTCGGCATACATAAGAAATGCCTCTCCGGACAAATCGTTCAGACGAATGGCAGTGTGCTTGGCCAAGAAATGGTCCTTGGGCAAGGCGGCGATGAGGCTCTCACGTTCCAAGGAAACGAGCGTGGTAGAGGTCGCAGCCATCACTGGTGCGCGTACAAGGCCCAAGTCCAGCGAGCCGTGCTCAAGTTGCTCAACAATGGAGACGGATGGTGCTTCCTGCAGTTTGAGCTCGACGGCGGGATATTGCGCCCGGTAGGCCGGCAGCAGACGCTGGAGCATGCCGAATGTGGTAGTCCCTACGAATCCGATGCGGAGCGTGCCTCCGATCCCGGAGATAGCGTCGTGGGCCGCAGTGATCACTTGGCGTTCAAAAAAAAGCAGGCGTTTTGCTTCCCGCAGCACGGATTCTCCTGCAACGGTGAGAGTCACTCCGGCTGGGCCACGATCAAAGAGCCTAGTGCCAAGTTCAGCCTCGAGCTTCTGAATGGAGACTGATAGGGGTGGTTGTGCTAGGTGTAGTCGCTCAGAGGCCCGCCGGAAGCTGCCAGCCTCGGCTAAGGTGACGAAGTTTCGAATGCGCTTGAGGTCCATCATAGGCGGCGGCTCCACGGAGGCACAGCCATTCCCTGGCAGGGCCTCGCCATATAGGCGTTACTGGAAAACCATGAATAGTCATACTGACTCGGTATGGTGGCGGAGAAATACGATATTAGACAAGCGGGAAGCTCCTCCAATAGCATTCGCCCATCAAAGTAACTGCGGGCACGACGTGCTTTCAAGCCGATGGTTGATTTGCTAGTCTCTCTCAAGTTTGCCTCCTTGCCTTCTGACGTTGAGGTCCTGCGTGAAGAGGTCCGAAGTTTTCTACGCGAACATCTTGGCAATCCGTCCGTAGATCGACGAGCGCGTAGCTGGATGGGGTTCGATGCTGATTTCAGTTGGCGCTTGGCCAAACGGGGCTGGGTTGGTGTGACGTTGCCAAAGGAATATGGCGGCGCGCACATGACACCTTTGCAGCGGTTTGTGCTAGTGGAGGAGTTGCTCAGTGTCGGCGCGCCTGTCGCCGCGCACTGGGTGGCCGAACGGCAAAGTGGGCCTCTTATCCTGAAATTTGGCTCGCAAGAGCAGCGCGATTTCTATTTGCCGCGCATTTGCGCAGGGAAAGCCTTTTTCTGCATTGGGATGAGTGAGCCCAACTCGGGCTCCGATCTGGCAAGTATTCGCTCACGTGCCACACGTGTGCCGGGCGGGTGGAAGCTGCAGGGGCGAAAGATATGGACCACTAACGCACAGCATTGCGATTACATGATTGCTCTGTTGCGGACCTCCGGCGTCCCTGAAGACCGGCAGGAGGGGCTGTCTCAATTCATCGTAAACATGAAATCGCCGCGCGTAGAGGTACGCCCTCTAGTCGATTTGTCCGGCGATGCCCACTTCAATGAAGTGATGCTTGACGATGTCTTCGTGCCTGACGAGGCACTGGTTGGTCAGGTAGGCCAGGGATGGACCCAGGTGAACGCGGAGTTGGCCTTGGAGCGCAGCGGTCCTGAACGTTTCTATTCAAGTGCCGTCCTATTGAATGCATGGATGGACTTTCTGCGTATTCAGCAAGGCTCGCGTGCCGTAAGTGGTGAGGAATTGGTGGTGCTGGGGCGGTTTGCTGCCCATATGACTGCCCTACGGCAAATGTCCATTGCGCTGACCACTAAGCTCGCTGCAGGCGAGAGTCCATTGATCGAGGCGGCGCTCATGAAGGATTTGGGCACGGAGTTCGAACAGTCGATACCTGCGGTGCTGGAGGCCGTGTTGGGGTCAATAGCTCCGGAAGAGGTTGAGCCTCAGTTGCTGCGCGCACTGAATTATCTGAGCCTGATTGCGCCATCCTTCTCCCTGCGTGGGGGAACGCGAGAGATTCTGCGTGGCATGGTTGCTCGCGGTCTGGGCCTTCGCTGAGGAGTTGTTATGTTTGTTGAAGCATTACAGAGGATCTTGCAGGCTGAGGTGACTCCCGAATACGTGCGAAAGGTGGAAGCGGGGAGTGCGATGGGCAGGGGTTGGGATGTTTTAGAGGAAGCGGGTTATCTGGAGCTCTTGGTGCCGGAGGCGCAGGGCGGTGCGGGCCTGTCCCTGTCGGACTTGTACGGTATTTTCCATCTGCTGGGAGCACATGCGACACCACTGCCGTTGGCCGACACCATTATCGCGAGAGTGCTGACGGCCACGCCTGCCAGCCTGCCGAGTGGGCCTATCGCACTGGCATCTTCGTCAGTGGCATTGCCGGACGGCGGCGTGCGTTGTGCAAATGTGTCTTTTGGCGCCGTGGCTGGACATGTGCTTGCTCCGAGAGGGCTAGGGCTGGTTTTGCTGCCAGTGGCCTCTGCTTCTTGCTCGGCCGCTGGGTTGTGGGGTAGCCAACTGGCCTCGTTTGATTGGCCGGCAGATGTGTGCGTGCCTATCTCTGGCACTGGTGCGGAGCTAAGTGCTTTCGTCGCGACAAGTTACGCCGCCATGCTATGTGGTGCCATGGAGCAAGTATTCCGCCTGACGATGCAGTACTGCAACGACCGGGTGCAGTTTGGTAAACCCCTGGGCAAGTTTCAGGCAGTTCAGCATCAGTTGGCGGTCATGGCCGAGCATATTGTGGCCGCGAGCTTGGCGACGCAAGTGGCCTTCAGTGGGGATAGGTTGGTACCGGACATGATTTTGGCCGCTATCGCTAAAGGGCGAGCCAGTGAGGCGGCCCTGTTAGTGGCCAATACGGCACACGCACTGCATGGAGCCATCGGCATCACTGCCGAGTATGACTTGCAACTCTTTACGCGCCGTCTGCATGAATGGCGAATCACTCACGGCTCTGAGACGTACTGGTATCGGCGGGTGGGTGAGGGTGCACTTGGGCAGCAAGCATCGTTTTGCGAGTTCGTGCAGGCGATATAAGTTAGGGAGATGAGAGCTATATGGCAGGATCACTGAATGGGCTGCGCGTTCTGGACATGACTTCTGTTCTGATGGGGCCTTTTGCGACGCAGATACTTGCGGATCTGGGGGCTGATGTCATCAAGGTCGAGCCCCCGGAGGGCGATACGATCCGCCATCTGGGGCCGATGAGGAATCCAGGGATGAGCGCTGGCTTTCTGCACGTTAACCGCAACAAGCGCAGTGTTGTACTGGATGTGAAGGACGCTCAGGCTCACAAATCTCTGTTGGACATCGCGCGGACGTCTGACGTCTTTGTGAGCAACATTCGGCCGGCAGCGCTCGCTCGGCTGGGCTTGTCCCATGAAGACTTCGCCCGAGTAAATCCTTCCATCATCTATGTCACGTTGGTTGGCTATGGTCAGAAGGGTCCATATGCGTCCCGCGCGGCTTACGACGACATGATCCAGGCGGTATGCGCGATACCGAGCTTGATTGCGGAAGTGGGAGATGGGGTGCCGCACTATGTGCCGTTGGCCATCGTGGACAGAGTTGTGGGCCAGGCTGCGGCGACGGCTATTTTGGCGGCATACATCCACCGGCTGAAAACCGGGGAAGGGCAGGCGGTAGAGATCCCGATGTTTGAGACGATGGTGCCCTACGTTATGAGCGAGCACATGGCTGGGCATACCTATGAGCCTCCCGCAGGTGACATGGGCTACAAACGGCTGCTGTCACCATCGCGGAAGGCCTTTGCCACTGCCGACGGTCACGTCTGCACCGTTTTGTACGCCACCAAGCACTGGCGTTCCTTCTTTGAGTTGGTGGGGGCAGACGAAAAGTACCGCAATGACCCTAGGGTTGCAACCATCGAAGCTCGCACCAGCCACATCAACGAGCTTTACGGCGAGGTTGCTAGCTATCTGTGCACCAAGCCGAGCGCCTATTGGTTGGAGGCGCTTGCGGATCAGGATATTCCCGTGATGCCTCTGCATACGCTGGAGACCTTGATGCACGACCCGCACCTGGAGGCTGTGGAATTTTTTAAGTATCGCAACCACCCGACCGAAGGTCCACTGATCGAGATGGCTGGTCTGGGTAACTGGTCGCGAACACCTCCGGTCATGGCGCGCCCGGTGCCGTTGCTTGGCGAACACACCGATGAGGTCCTCGAAGAGGTATCTGCATGTATGTCAGGCCGCATTGCGTCCTAGAGCCGGATTTGCGCAGGCGACGACCTTTGACGTCGAGCCATTACAACGACAGGAGACAATCATGAGTGCCATATACAAACTTATTGTGGTAGGTGCGGTCGCGGGTGCTGCCTTGTTAAGAGCTGACCTTGCGCTCTCGCAAGGCAATACTTATCCCGACAAACCCATTCGGATGCTGGTAGCGTTTCCGGCAGGTGGACCCACCGACGTGAATGCGCGGCTCTTTGCTCAGTACATGGGTGAGAGGCTGGGGCAACCGGTGGTGGTGGAAAACCGTCCCGGTGCAGGCGGGAACGTTGCTTCGACGATGGCGGCGAATGCGCCCAAGGATGGGTACACGCTGCTCTATAACACGTCATCCTTCCTGCTGGGCGCATTGGCCTACAAGTCAGCTACCCACAATCCGATGAAGGATTTTGTGCCAGTAGTGCGGACTGTGGGAGTTCCGCTAGTAATCGCGGTGCACCCTAAAGTGGCCGCGAAGAGCATCCAGGAGTTTGTTGTGCTGACTAAGAGCAAACCAGGCACGATGAACTATGCGTCCTCAGGTGCAGGGACGATTGACCACTTGGCCTTTGCGATGCTGGAGTCGCGTCTGGGTATGAAGCTGACACATGTTCCATACAAGGGCACAGCTCCTGCGCTCACAGACCTAGTGGGTGGCCAGACCGACACTTTTATGACTACGCTTAACACGGTGCTCCCTTTCCTGCAGAGTAAGCAACTGACGGCCTTGGCGGTGGGATCCAAAGTACGGACCTCTTTGCTGCCGACCATTCCCACTGTGGCGGAGGCCACAGGCATCCCTGATATCGAACTGACAGCATGGAACGGTATCGTGGCCCCTGTGGGGGTGCCCAAGGAAATTGTGAAACGGCTCAATACGGTCGTCAACGAGGCCATCAAAGATCCGGTATTCCTGAAGAAGCTTGAAGCCAGCGGCGCGGAGCCTTATGGAGGGAGTCCTGAGGACTATGGCCGGTTCCTAGCCAGTGAGCAGGTGAGCCTGGCCAAGTCCCTCCGCGAAGCTGGAATCGAGAAGCAATAAGGTCCAGGAGCAAGCTTGTGCATGGTCCGGCTTGCTTGATCCAGAGCAAGCACAGACCTGAGGTTTGTGGTGTTTTTACTAGTTTTGGTGCGCATGGTTTGTATGTAAATTTATGTTTGTTATCCAACAAGCAAATATTTAGAAAATTGCTCAGTTCGCGTCACTTGAGGGTTTCATGGTGAGCGCGCAGACCCGAAGGAGTCGAGTTGAAACGTAGAGATTTTTCCAAGAACTTGGCACTGACAACGTCGGCCATGGTTTTCCCATATTTGTCCCTGGCGCAGGGCAAGGCCATCCGGATCATCGTGCCGTTCAGTGCCGGTAGCGGTTCGGATGACGGCGCGCGCTTCTATGCAGATCAGCTTTCCAGGACCATCAAGCGGGCGGTGATTGTCGAAAACAAACCCGGCGCCAGTGGGTTGCTGGCGGTGAAGGAGGTCATTGGGCAGCCTGCAGATGGCAATACCATTTTGTTGGGCAGCAATTCCCTGATCTCGGTTAATCCGGTGATGGTGAAAAATCTTGGGTACGACCCTTTCAAACAGCTCCTGCCCTTGCATGGACTGGCCATTTCGTCGCCTGCGGTATTGACCGGCAATGAATCCGGAATTAACTCCTTTTCCGATCTGACGACCCGCTACAAAAATAGCCAGTCCCCCATTTCTATCGGAAATTATTCGGAAGGATATCGGCTAGTGGGCGAGTGGTTGTCCCAAGTACTGAATATCCAGTCAATTCCCGTACCGTACAAGGGCGGCGCGGCAATGGTCACAGACGTCATTGGAAATCGATTGGATATCGGGCTCAACGATATTACCGGTGTGGCTCCCTTGGAGAAATCAAAAAAAATCAAGATCCTAGCCATCACTGGTAAGGATCGTGACCATCTTTTACCCCATATTCCAACGATGCGTGAACTGGGGTATATGGAAATGGAGTCCTATGTGTGGTCTGCTTTTTCGATGAAGATGGGAACGCCAAGATCCGTCATGGAGGATTTGGCAACGGCTATTTCTGAGTCGCAGAAGACCAAGGAAGCCAAGGATTATCAGGGGGCGCGCGCAGGAAAGTTTTTGGACAAAAAACTGGAAGCTCTTGGATTATTTCAACGCGCTGAATACGAACGTTTCAGAAAAGTGGCAGAGAAGGCGAAAATAAATCCTGCGTGAAGCGTTGGCTGGATGAGAATTATTTCCCTGCCTGGATCATTTGTGAAAAATGAACTTTATTAATCGATTGTCTTGGCGGGATATCCTGTGTTTCGTGAATCTTCAAAGGATATAGTGATGGAGAGACGGATATTTAATACATCGCTGCTGGCTGGTGCGGGGAGTTTCCTGATACCGCAAGTGGTTGCCGCAGCCCCTAAAACGATCAGAATCATCGTTCCCTTCACGGCAGGAAGTGGATCGGATGAGGGGGCTCGCTTCTATGCCGAAAAATTGGGTGAGATACTTAATAGGAGTATTGTTGTAGAAAACAAGCCGGGCGCTAGTGGCTTGATTGCCGTGAAAACTGTCTTGGCTGAACCGGCGGACGGGAACACCGTTCTGCTGGCCAGCAACTCAGTGGTTTCGGTCAATCCGGCCGTCAATCCCAACCTGGGTTATGACCCGTTCAAGGAAATTGTGCCGGTGCACGGCATGGGAATTTCTTCGGTGGCCATGATTTCTGGAAAAGGCTCGGACATCAATGAGATAAAGGATATTCAGGAAAAATACAGAAAAATCAAAGCGCCGCTGGCTGTGGGTAATTATTCGGATGGATACCGCCTGATTTCCGAGTGGCTTTCCCAGGCATTGGGTGTCGAGGTGTCGCCGGTGAATTACAAGGGTGGGTCGCCTATGGTGACGGATATCATTGGCAACCGGCTGGAAATGGGGTTGAATGATATAGGTGGCATCTTGCAGATGTACCGGGGCGGTAAGTTGAATGTCTTGGCCACTACGGGGAACAAGCGCGACAAGGAGTTGCCCAAGGTCCCGACCATGATGGAGCTGGGATATAAAGATTTCGAAACATACGTCTGGACTTCCCTTTATATGAAAAAGGGAACGGACGTGGGCTGGATCAAGGAGTTTGCCGCTGCAGTGGCAAAATTTCAGGCTTCCGATGCAGGCAAGGCATATGAGGCATCACGCCCCGGAGAATTTTTGTCCATTTCCATGGATGAGATGGGAGAGTTCCAGCGCAAGGAATTCAACCGTTTCAAGTCCATCCTGGAGAAATCTAGGAAAGTCTGAGTATGGTGAAGGCCCTGGCGCATTGAAAGCGGCAGGCAGGATGCCCTACTTGACCATCAAGTCATCAAGCAGATAATTGAGCGATTGGGCGGTCAAGGAGAAATCGACTTCCTCTTCATTAAGTGCATGCAAGGCCAGTCCTCGCATTGTGCCCATGATGATCGTGGCGATGTCTTTTTCCTGAATCTTGAACTCGATATGGCGCTGGGTCTTCTCAATTTCCAGATGCTTCAGGATGAATTCAATATTTTTCTGGTTGTGCTTCTGAATCAGGGTCTTGTGCCGGGTGCTGATGAGTGAAGCATCGGCCATCAGGATGATGAAGGCCTTGGAGGCCTTCCAGCCTTCGGCATCGCGTTCCAGATAGGTCGAAACCAGCGACTTGATGCTTTCCATGCCGGGCGCAGGCGGTTGCCGCCCCCTGAGTCGCTGGTTGAAGCGGCCAATGATGGCATGCAGAACTGCCTCGATCAGGTTTTCCTTGGAGCCGAAATGCTGGTGCGGCAGGCCGCGGCTGTAGCCGGCATGGACGCCGATTTCCGCCATGGTCAAATCCTTAACTCCACGGACCACGATCAGGTCAACGGCTGCATCGAGAATTTTTCGAATAGCTTCTTCTTTGCGTTGGATCTGTGTTTTCGAGGTTTTCAGTTCTGCAGACATTACGGATTCTTATTTTCGGGTCTGGAGGATGAAGTCCGCGGAGTAGCCCAGCTCGCCGAGTACTTCATCGGTCTGTTCGCCGATGTTGGGCGCATGGCGGGTAATTCTAGAGGGTGTTTTGCTGAAGAGGGCCGTAGGGCGAATGGCCACCACGTTGCCTTCTGTCGGGTGTTCCAGGACTTCGAACAATTGCACGCTTCTGAGGTGCTCGTGTTCGTGGATGTTGTCTATGCTGAAGATTTCCGTGACGGGAATGTCCAGCTTGCGGCACAGAGTCATCAATTCCTGGCTGGTGAAGTTGACGGTGACGGAGCGAAGATCGGCATACAGCTCTTGAATGCGCTTGTTGCGTTCATGTCGGTTCGTCAGGTCGTATTTGTCGAACAGATCCTGTCGGCCCAGGGCCGAGAAGAACGCTTTCCAGTGGTTTTCCGTATAAGGCAGCAGCGCCAGATAGCCGTCCTTGGTGGGAGTCGGCTTGCGGCCTCCCTTGAGTAGGCGAGAGTAGCCGGCGGGTCCGATAGAAGGCTGAAAACCATTCCCTCCCATGTGCTCGGTCATGGTGAAGGCGACCATGGTCTCGAACATGGGCACCTCCACGTATTGGCCTTCGCCGGAGCGGATCTTGTGCACCAGTGCACCCATTACGGCGTTGGCCGTCGCAAGGCCTGCGACCTTGTCGGCCAATAGTGTGGGAGGGTACTCGGGCTTGCCCGTTTCGTGGCCGACAAGGCTGGCCAGCCCGCAAGCGCCTTGGATCACATCATCGAAGGCGGGCTGGCCCGAATATGTGCCATCGTCGCCAAAGCCGGTCGCCGCGCAATACACGATGCTGGGGTTGATCCGGGCCACATCTTCATAACCCAGACCGAGCTTGTTGATCGCTTTGGTTCGCATGTTGTGGACCAGTACATCTGCTGACTGAATCAAGGCCTTGGCGGCCTCCAGACCTTCGGAGGTCTTAAGGTTGAGCGCCACGGACCGCTTGTTGCGATTGAGGTTCATGAAGGTGGAGCTCATGCCGCGGTTGCGCGACAGCCCGTTGGCGCGCATCAGGTCTCCTTCTACCGCTTCAAGCTTGATGACGTCTGCGCCGTAGTCGGCCAGTACCTGTGTGGCCATCGGCCCCAGCACCACGGAGGTGAGGTCGATGACGCGAATGCCCTTGAGAGGTCCCATGCTTGCTCCTTGAATGTGTTGGCTCACGTTTCTACTGAGTTGACAGTCGATGTTGTGAATATATATATTTGTTTGACGGCAAACAAGTTGGGAGAAACATGGACGGACTGCACATCGAACTGGGTGAGCTGCCACCGGAATGCGAGACATTGAGGCAAGAGGTTCGCGCCTTCATTGCCGAGCATATGGCTGCTTATTCCAAGGAGCAGCGTGCCCATAACTGGACGGGACGCGATTCCGGAATGACCCGGAAAATGGCCCAGCAGGGCTGGCTGGGTATGACCTGGCCCCGCAAGTACGGCGGGGCTGAGCGCTCCATGCTGGAGCGCTACGTGATGCTGGAGGAGATGCTGGCGGTAGGGGCACCCATGGGGGCGCACTGGTCGGCAGACCGGCAGATGGGGCCCTTGCTGATGCGCTACGCGGCCGAGACGCTGGCGCCGAGGATCGTTCCCAGGATCGTCAGCGGCGAATGCGCGTTCTGCATCGGCATGAGTGAGCCCGACTCGGGCTCCGATTTGGCCTCGATCCGTACCAGGGCCGTCAAGGTGGAGGGCGGTTGGAAGATCAACGGCACCAAGGTCTGGACCTCTGGCGCCCACCATGCGCAGTACATGGTGGCGCTGGTCCGCACGCGGGACAAGACCGAGGACCGACATGCCGGCATGACCCAGTTCCTTGTGGAGATGGATCGCCCGGGGCTGAAGGTCAATCCCATCTACTCGCAACTGGGCACCCATATCTTCAACGAGGTGGTGCTGGACGATGTCTTCGTGCCCGACGAGAACCTCATAGGCACGGAGGGCGAGGGCTGGAAGCAGGTGACCAGCGAACTGAAGTTCGAGCGCTCCGGGCCGGAGCGCTTTCTGAGCAGCACGCAGCTTCTGATTGAAATGATCGATGCGGCTGACCCGCAGTCCACCGATCAAACGGTGGCCATCGGCAAGTTGATCGCCAAGTACGCAGCCCTGCGCCAGATGTCACAAGGCATTGCGCTGATGATGTCCAGGGGAGAAGACCCGGCCCTGGCCGCCTCGGTGGTCAAGGATCAGGGTGCTCTGATGGAGCAGTCCATTCCCAACATCGCCCACGACAAATTCGGAGAACACATTGGCACGGGGTCGAACCTGGAGAAGGTCATGAACTTCCTGCTGATGGCATCTCCCTCGTTCTCGTTGAGAGGCGGTACCCGGGAGATCTTGCGTGGAATCATTGCCAGGGGAATGGGACTGAGATGAGTAACGAATTTATCGCCGATGCAGCCAAGAGGCTGTTTGCCAATGAAGTCGACAAAGGCTTGATTGAAAAAGTGGAAGCGGGCGACTTCCCGAAAGAACTGTGGCTCCAGGTCGTAGCCTCGGGCTTCACGTCCTTGTTCAGCAAGGAAGAAATGGGCGGCATCGAAGCCACCTGGGAAGATGCCTACCCGGTGCTCCACAACCTTGGTTACTACCAGGCGCCTGTGCCGGTGGCCGAGACCGCCATCGCCCATCTGCTCCTGTCGGCCGGGAATGTCGGCCTTACCACGGACCGGCCCATGGCCATCGCTTCATACGACCAGGCGCAGCAGTCTCTGGTCCTGGACGCCGATGCCGCGACGCTCACCGGAGTACTGTGCAATGTGAAATGGGTGCGCCACGCCGGCTTCGTCGTCATTGGCATCAATGCCGGGCAACTGGTCGTGGTCGATCTGTCAGCGGCCGGCGTGTGCGTGGAGCAGGGCACGGATACCTCCAAGATGGCGGCCGACCGGCTGGTTCTGTCTAAGGCCCCCGTACATACGCTGTTCACGAATCCCTTTACCAATCTGGCCGATCCGGTGAAGGTGCTGGGCGCGGGAGCCCGCGCCGCCATGATGGTGGGGGCTTTGGAGTTCGCCCTGGACCAATCGGTGCAATACGCCAAGGACCGCGTGCAGTTCGGCAAGCCAATTGGCAAGAACCAAGCCATCCAGCAGCAACTGGCCCTGATGGCCGGAGAGGTCGCCGTGGCCCGCGCCAGCGCGGTCATGGCCTGCAAGGACATGCCCCATGTCAACCGCCTGGTGGCACCCAGCGCAGAATTCAGCGTGGCTGCAGCCAAGGTCTGCGCGGGCGAAGCCGTGACCAACGGTACCTCTATTGCGCATCAGGTGCATGGGGCCATCGGCTTCACCTATGAGCATACGCTGAACTTCGCCACGCGCCGCCTCTGGGCCTGGCGGGGGGATTTCGGCAATGCTGCGTTCTGGGCGGGCCTGTTGGGCCAGGCCTTTGCCAAGCAGCCGGGGGAGGGCTTCTGGCACTCCTTGACAGAGCGTGTCATACCTGCCTGAGGACTCCATGACTGAAGCTATTTTGAATATTTCCGTCGACGGCTCCGTCGGGGTGGTGGAGATCAACAAGCCGCCGCACAATTTTTTCGATGTTGAGTTGATTGCAGCTATTGCTGATGCCTGGGAGGACTTTGAACTCAATCCTAGGGTGCGCGCCATCGTGCTGTGTTCCAGCGGCAAGTCGTTTTGCGCCGGGGCTGATTTCTCGAAGCGGGAAAACGTCACAAAGGAGCGCAGCCCACGCCAGCTCAATCCTATCTACCAGGAAGCGATCCGGATGTTTGCCTGCACTAAGCCGGTGGTGGCGGCGATTGAAGGGCCCGCGATTGGCGGTGGCTTGGGCATGGCTCTGACTGCCGACTTTCGCATCGCCTGCGAGCAGGCCCGTTTTTCCGCCAACTTCAACCGCCTTGGCTTTCACCCCGGCTTTGCGCTGTCGTACACGCTGCCGCAGCTGATAGGCCAACAGAAGGCGGCATGGATGTTCTACACAGGTGCGCGCATCGACGGCCTGAAGGCCCTGGAACTGGGGCTGGTCGATGCGCTCGTGGCGTCAGACCAGGTACGCGCCACGGCCATGCAATGGGCGCGTGAGATTGCCGTTTCCTCACCGCGAGCCGTGCAGACCACGAGGGCCACTTTGCTGGGTGGCCGGCTGGAGCGAATACGCCAAGCCGTGGCTCGCGAGAGCGAGGTGCAGGCCGGTCAGATGACATCGCAAGACCTACAGGAAGGCGTGGCTGCGGCACGGGACCGGCGCGATCCGGTCTTCAAAGACTGAGGCTTTCCAGAACCCGAAAACAGAGGCCTGCGCGGCACGGGCGTTGCAGTGAATGCCCATGCCGCAGCGGCTCCAAGGTGGAGACAAGACGATGAGCCATATCTTCAAGAACAGCACCTCCAGGGCGGCCGTTTCTGCGCTTTGCGCATTTTCCGTGCTGGTCGCTTCGGCAGGCGTAGCCAGCGCGGGTGAAGCCTGGCCTGCCAGGCCCATACGCATGATCGTGGGGTTCGCGCCGGGCGGCCCAACGGACTCGGCCGCCAGATTCGTGGCCGAGGGAGTCGGCAAGAAGCTGGGCACCTCGGTTGTGATCGAGAACAAGCCCGGTGCCAACGGCCAAAATGCCATTAGCGAGCTCAAGCGGGCCAAGCCCGATGGCTACACCCTGCTGTTCATCACCAGCGGCAGCCTAAGCGTGGCGCCGGCGCGCTACAGGAATCTTCCCTACAACGTGGAGAAGGACTTCGAATACATCGGCGCCGTTGCCTCCTATCCGTCCATCTTGGTCACCAACAAGGGTTCCTCGTTCAACACGCTCCCTGAGCTGATCAGCCAGTCCCGGCAGGCCAAGGATGGGCTGAGTGCAGGTACGGTCAGCAATACCCAGGAGCTGACGCTTGCGCTGTTCAAGAAGAAACTGGGAGTGGTTGCGACAGGCGTTCCGTATCGGGGCGATGCGCACGCCATCAATGACATTGGCGGAGGCTCTCTGGACTTTGCCTTCATTTCTCCCAGCGTGGCGGTGCCGATGATCGAGTCGGGGCGCATCAAAGCCATTGGCGTGACGGGTGTGCTCACCGGCGCATATGCCAATAAGCTCCAGAAGATTGACGGCCTGGATGTCAAGGCTTGGAGCGGGATCGTGGCGCTGACGGGAACCGATGCCGCCGTGAGCCGGAAGCTGGGAGATGCCATGGAGGCGGTGCTGAAAAGCAGCGAGTTCAAGCAATCGCTGGAAGCCTCGGGTCAGAGCGTGCTGCCCTTGAAGAATCAGGCTTTTCGCCAATTCGTGGTCGAGGAAAAGGGGATGTGGGAGAAAACAGCTGCCGAGGCTGGCCTGGAAAAGCTGTGAGCTTGCGTTCACTGAATGGTCCTCTGAGAAGCTCCGGACAACGGCTTAGCCCTTGAGGTTCGGAGCTACAAAGTAAGAAACGATGCGCTCCAATAGATCCTATTCTCCTCCTTAATCATTAATCCCCCATGGCGCTCATATTTGCCTGAAGAAAAACCACTGGCTGTGCTACCAGCAGGCCATCACTGTCAGAGTCAGGTTGCACTGTAAATTGCCTCAGGTTTGAATTGATCCTAAGGAGTTGGACGGTTACGCTGCCACCGAGCAGGCGGTGTTTCTCAGCGGGTATCCCGCCGGGCTCGGTCCTTGCAATCTGAGCTAGATGCTCTCGGTAGCGAATGTAATCATGCACGCTCGTGGCGATGTGTATGCGCCGGCGAATCCAGCGTTAGTAAGCAAAGTGGCATTCAAGCCGGCGATGATGGAGTCGATGTAGCAAGTCAAAGGCAACACGAATGTCAAGAGAGGAGGGCGTC
This sequence comes from Comamonas testosteroni, assembly GCF_014076415.1. Taxonomy (NCBI): domain Bacteria; kingdom Pseudomonadati; phylum Pseudomonadota; class Betaproteobacteria; order Burkholderiales; family Comamonadaceae; genus Comamonas; species Comamonas testosteroni. Next base: position 3,263,477 of record NZ_CP043568.1, on the reverse strand, counting down.
AGCACGCAAACGGTCGTCGAACAGTGCAGCAGCTTCGAGATCGGCGACGATTTGCGGCGGAAAAACCTGTAGCCCGGGCTAGCTAGAAAGGCCCGACCATTGGCGTCAATATCAACACAGGCTGCAAGGAAGCAAGTACGCTGTCAATGCCGTGAATGCATTTATACCTGCCTTAATCCCGCCGTGTTGATATCGAATGGATAGCTACTTCTAATGGTTGCCAGTCGGGTCTGTAGCGAACACATCCGCATGAAAGTCTTGTGCTAGCAGGCCCATATTGGAGGCTGCTGTGCGCACAGATTGAACGAGGGCTGGTGAGCCACAGCAGTGGACAACATGATCGTGTAGGTTGTCAAAGTGCATGCGTAGCGCGTCATCCACCCGACCGGCGTGAGCATCCGCAGGCACGTTGCTTAGGTCAGTGATGGCTGCAATGTAGCGAAACTGCGGCCAAGCTTTGCGCCACTTGTCGATGGCGCTAGGAAGATACAGGCCAGAGGGGTTGCGAGCACCCCAAATCAGCGTGATGTCGCGCTGTACCTTGCGTTTGGCCAGGTCATCCAGAACGGACTTGATGGGTGCAAATCCGGTGCCTCCTGCAACGCAAACTAGGGGTCTGCTGTCGTCAGGCTTCAACGCGATGCTGCCGAATGGCAGTTCGATATCCAATGTGTCACCAGACTTCAACTGCTGAACGATAGTGCTGAAGCGACCACCCGGTACATGCCTGATATGCAATGTGATGCCATCGCTCTCATGGGGTGGGTTGGCCATAGAGTAGCTGCGGCTTTCCCCGCCGTCGAGGTGAATCAGCAGGTATTGGCCGGCTTCAAATTTGGCGCGCTTGCCCACAGGCAGGCGCAGGCGCAGTAGCGAGACATCGGGTGCCGCCAGTGTATTGCTGTACACCTTGGCCGTAAAACGTTTGCGGGCTTCCGGGTCGAGACGGCGAAAGGAGCTCGGCTGGATACGTATATCGCTGGCGGCGGTGCAGCCGCACAGCAATACCTGCTCCGAGGTGCAGAGTTCGCTGCGCACGGCCATGCCATTGAAGGAAGTAATATTTCCGTCGAGCAGCGTACTCGCACAGTTGCCACAGCTACCTTTGCGGCAGGAATAGGGCAGCTCGATGCCGGCCTGCAGGGCTGCATCCAGTACGGATTGCCCAGGCGCGCAGGGGAACGCGATATCAGAGTCGTGGATATGGATCTGGTGGTTCATAGAGAGTCCTCAGACCGGTTGGGCTCCGAGTAGGGCGATTGTGCGTAGGAGGGCCGTGGCGTCAGCCACGCCACGGCCGGCAATGTCCATGGCGCTGCCATGGCCCACGCTGGAAAGCACCACCCTGCCGCCGATGGAGAGCGCACTGGCTCCGTTAGGAGCCAGCAGCTTGATGGGAATGTGCCCTTGGTCATGCAGCATGGCCACATACAAGTCGTGCTTGCGCTGTGCCAGAACCATGTCTGCTCCCATGGGGCCGTCTACCGTCAGGCCGCGCTTGCGCAGTGTCTCGACGGCAGGAACGGTGATCTGCGAGTCCTCCAGGCCGAACAACTGTCCTTCGGATGCATGAGGGTTGATCCCGAATACAGCGACTTGCGGTTTAGGCACCCCGAGTAGGGTGCATGTCTGCACGGCGGCATCCACCGCGTTGATAACCAACTGAGGTGAGAGCCGCTCTAGTGCGCTACGCACGCTCTCATGCAAGGTGACATGCACGATGCGCAGTCCAGCCCCTACCAGCATCAGGAATACCTCGTCTTCGTTCATGCCAAGAACATTGGCGAGCAAAGATGGGTAGCCGCTGAACGCTATGCCTGCACGGTGAATGGCCGTCTCATGGTGGGGGCAGGCAATGACGGCATCGACCTCGCCGCTTTCGCACGCCCGGATGGCTGCTGTTGCGGATTGCACCGTGGATAGGCCTGCCTGCGGGGTGATCTCTCCGCATTGCACTGGTTGTGCAAGCGAGCCGGCTTCCTCATGAATGAGGTCTTGAAGAAGGGACTCCATTTGGCAGATCTGCGCTGCTTGTTCAAGAGCGCTCCACGGTCCATAGACCTTGATCAGGGATCTTTCGGTGGCAGACAACTGCTGAAGAGCTTTCAGTGCGATTTCTGGGCCAATGCCGTGGGGATCGCCGATGGCCAAAGCCAATCTACGGTGCACTATTGTCATAGCGGCAATGACATCAGCGTGTCCGTCACCGTGCTGTCGCAAACCGCGACGCGCTCTTGCAGACGTAACTTTCCATCGATCGTGGTGAATTTGTCGTGGTACTCACCGCTGGCAAAGACCTCTGTTTCCCCGGTATGCATGATGCGCAGCACCAGGAATGGCGTGGAAGCACTGGCCTGTGTTGCATCGGCTGACTGGATCGAAGGCAGACCCAGGATATGGCGATAGCGGTGGCGCTCGTAGATATTGGCTTCGCGCAGCGCAGAAATTCGGTCGGTGAGCATGTCCTGCGAATCCGCCCAGACAATGCCAGCAGCAAGTCCTTCAGCATGGTTGTCGACATTGGTGACGCGATAATGGCAATCCTTCGTGAAGAAGGTTGGCCATTGCTCCATAACGTCACTGTCTATGGTCTTCGCGTAAGCGGCATTGAAGGCCGCGATTTGAATTTCATGGATCATGCTTGCATCTCCTGTCCCATATGCTTGCGGTAGGCCTTCCAAAAGCCGCGTACCGAGGTTTCTGTGGCGCGGCCCTCGCTAGAGCCTTCGTGGTCTCCGCCCATCTCGATGACCGCATCAAGGTTGGCAGCGCCTGCGATGCCACGCTGCACGAATCCACCGACAGCTCCGTCCTCCATGGAAATAAATCCTGCAGGGCCGATGAGGTTGGCCTGTTTGAGTCTGACCTTGCGCTGCTCTGCACTGTCATCTGCATAGCCAAGATAGGTCCAGTTGAGTTCCGAGCTGGAGATGCTCTTGGGCAACAACTGACGCACGGCGATGCTGTTCTGAATCTGCTGCAGCACAAAGCCAGGGAACACAGAAAGGATCTGCAGGGTCACGCCGTCCTCGAACTCCTCGAAGCCCTCTAGAAGGCTGGGATCTTTGAGCCGGTAACGCTCGTTGTCGGAGCGGATGGCCTGGTCCTTGTACGAGTCGTCTTTGGCGCTACGATCAATCATGGAATAGCTCACATGGTGGCCACCCGACTCGTCGACGATGACTCCGCCTTTTTGTGAGAGGCGATTCAGCTCGAAGGTGGTGAAGAACATATGCAGGAGGCTGGCGTGATAGCTGTCCTTCACGTTCTCGAAGTAGAGCTTCCAGTTGTTAGGCAGCTTTTGCGTGAAGCGACCGATGACTTCTACGGGCTTGTGCAGCACGCGCTCTATGCGCTCGCAAATCTCAGGGCCAAGGTAATCCTCAATGCTGGGTACGTCCTCGGAAAAACTGCCAAAGACCAAACCGCAAAAGACAGCCACGCGGAGCTTGCGCGGGCCATGCTCTTCTTTGCAGAATGAGGCCGGCATGCCACCCTGGCCCTTGACACCTTTCTCGAAGGCAACGCCGGTCAGATCTCCCTGTCGGTTGTAGCTCCAGGCGTGATAGACGCACTGGAAACTATCCGTACGTCCCGATTTCTCCAGAGCGATGAGAGCGCCGCGATGCGCGCAGCGGTTCTCGAAGGCGTAGATTTCCTGGTCGGCATCCCGTACGACAACTATCGGTGTTTCACCGGCAAAGGTAGTACGGAAATCACCAGCCTCGGGGATTTCAGATTCCAGGCACAGGTAGTTCCAGACCTCGCCGCGATAGATGCGCTGCTGTTCTTGATCAGCATTGGCTGTGTCAGTGTAGATACCGAAAGGCACGCGTGTATTAGTGGCCCCATGCCACTGGATGATGGATTCTTGCATGTTGGTTCCTGGGATTAGAGCTTGACGTTGGCGGCCTTCAGCACCTTCTTCCACTTCTCGGTTTCCTGACGGATGAACTGAGCAGTCTTGGTGGGATCCCAGCCGCAGGGCACGGCGCCCTGTTCCTGAAAGTGCTTGCGGATGTCGTTCGATGACAGAGCCAGGGCCATCTGCTTCTGAAGCTTCTGAGCGATTTCTGAGCTCGTGCCTGGGGGCGCGACGACAGAAAAGAACGTCACTGCTTGCATGGCTGGCCATTGCTGCTCCGCGAAGGTGGGGACCTGGGGCAATATTTGAGAGCGCTGCTCGTCGGCAATGGCCAGAATGCGCACCTTGCCGGCTTGGTGGTAAGTTGCCGATGAGCTGATGTTGTCGAAAAACACATCCACATTGCCGCCGATCAGGTCGATCAGTGCCGGGGCTGTCCCCTTGTAGGGAATGACGGTTAACTCAACACCAGTCAGCTGCATGAACATGGCTGCAGTCAGGTGGGATGTAGAGCCGTCGCCTTGCGTCGCCACAGTCACTTTTTTGGGGTTGGCTTTGGCGTATGCAATGAACTCGCCAAGTGACTTAGTCGGTAACTTGGGGTTGATGGCCAAGACGTTGGGCACTGTGGCCAAAATCGTTACTGGCACCCAGCGAGTAGGGTCGAAGCTAAGCTTTTGATAGAGGTTGTGGTTGATGGCGATGGGCCCCGGAGGGGAGGCCAGCACTGTCATTCCGTCCGGTTGTGCCCGGAACACTAGATCGGCACCGATGTTTCCGCCGGCCCCGGGCTTGTTTTCAATGATCACGCCACCTGCGTAGTCCGCGCGGATTTTTTCGGCTACTAGGCGCGGCAGTACATCGGCGGTACCTCCGGCTGAGAAAGGCACGACAATCTTGAGAGGTTGATTTGACTGAGCCAGGCTACCTGTTGCAGCGACCGCAGCGGCAATGCCGATCAATGCTTCGCGTCTGCGAATGGATGCGTTGCGCATCTTGTCTCCTTCTTGTGTGGGGAACTGCAGTATGGGGATGTCGTACTTTGTGTTAAACCTGTTTTTGCGCTATGCGCAAAAATGTTGAAAACACCTTGATTTGATCGCTATGCAGGACAAGAACTTTGTGGAATCGCTGCGCAAGGGATTGGGCGTACTGACTTGCTTTGACCGTCGGCATACCCGGCTCACGCTGTCGGAGGTGGCCAGGCTCACGCAGTCCACGCCAGCATCAGCCAGACGTTCGCTCAGCACACTGGTACAGCTCGGCTATTTAGAGAGTGACGGAAAGCTGTTTTGGATGCAGCCCAAGTCACTGCTGATCGCCTATTCATTTCTGTCATCGCGCCCCATGCCTGCGTTGGCTCAGCCTTTACTGGATGCACTGTCGGAGCGCACCAGAGAATCCGCTTCGCTTGGTACTTTGTTGGAGGACGATGCCATCATCATTGGGCGTTCGACCGCTCGGCGCAGCTTGAGCACGGGTCTAGGAATAGGATCTAGGTTGCCGGTGTACTGCTCTGCGATTGGTCGGACGCTGCTGTCAGGACTGCCTCAACATGAGGCGCGTGCAAGGCTAGAGATGATCGAGCGGGTGGCTCTGACCCCTCAGACGGTGACTGACTTGGAGGAGCTGCTAGGTCTGCTTGAAACTTGCCGGCAATCAGGGTGGTCATGCAGCGACGGAGAGCTGGAGCTGGGGGTGCGCTCTATGGCAGCGCCGGTGCGCGACCCTCAAGGCAACACTATTGCTGCCATGAGCATTGCAGTTAGGGCCGAGAGACTCAGTATGAGCGAGTTCAAAGAGACTTTTTTGATGCCGTTGAAGCGCGCTCGCAATGAATTGGAAAAAAAACTATATCCGTCCTGTTGATTTACACGCAAAGCTGACCCGCTGAGATGAATCACCGGCACTACTGAATTCCAGATTCCTGCTGGCTGCAAAGTTGGTTCGCTCGATGTCCCGCAAAGGGTGCTCGCCAGACAATGCTGCATGTGAAGGCTTCTTCGGAAGGCTGAAAATGGAGCTGTTTTATCCCGGCAATTGGCAATCAACGACGATTGGGCAGTTCATCGAAGCTGTCGATACTTGCATTCTTTGGTACAACGAAAAAACGTATCGTGGTATCTCTGGGACGTTTAAGCCCTGTGGAATATGGAAGGACTGCGAGCGGCTGCTCAATGCTAGCTTGCAGTTTGTCCATTTGGCCTTCTGGGTTCTATTGCTCAAAAGACTTTGAACAGACTCTTAGTGTTGTGCGCTCTGACCTCAAGGTTTCCTCGAATAGCAGACTTGGCGCCGTTGCTACCCGTCTCTAGGAGATAAAAGATAGGCGTCATACATACATCCAAGAGCGTCCGATCGACTCCAACAGCTAGGCGGTCTCAAACCCTCAACTAAATTTGCAGCACCTAGAGCGTGGTCTTCGCAGATCCCTCTTGAAAAAAGAGATCGGTAAAGATTTCCGAAACGGCAACACCGTCCAGTATGAGACTGGACATCATGGCTCCAGGCTCTTGAATCCCAGTGCCGCTGAAAGCTGGGCCGCCTCCTCCCTGAGGAGCACAGCATAGCCCCGAACAACCTCTTCGCTGAGTCTTGCGCTAGGGCCAAACAACCCAAGTGATCCCACCACACGACCGCTACTGTCGAAAAATGGTGCGGCAATGGCGACGGCTCCCTGAATCAGCTCATCACGGCTTGTTGCATAGCCTTCGATGCGAATTTGCCTCAGTTGCTCCGTGCACCGCTTGGTTTCTTCGGTACCTTCCGCTCCGTAGACAGAAAGATCCTGCTTGTCCACGTTCAGCCAGGCGAGAATGGACCGTCCACTGGCCCCCCGCACCAGATTCTCACGGTAGCCCACGCCGCGCTTGAAACTCAGGGGCTGTGTACTGGGGAGTTCGGCAACACATGTCCTGGAGACACCTTCCTGCACATGCAGGGAAACGGTCTCACGGGTTTTCTCCCACAGGCGGCGCATCATTGGTTGGGCAACGGTTTCGTAGCTCATGCCTGCGGACCAGGCATGGGCCATCTGGGCGACTGCAGGGCCGAGCCGGAATCGCTGGGGTTCGCCCTCGGAAACGAGAAACCCCTTAGTGTTGAGCGTATCGAGCAAGCGATAGAGGGTCGGCCGGCTCAGGTCGACCCGCTTTAGTAGTTCGGCCACCAGCAATCCATCGTCCCCAGGCCTGAAAGCAAGAAGCACGTCAAGGGCCCTCTGGACCGCGCGCACCCCGCCTTCGGATTTTTCGGATTCGGCTATGTCAACGGTTTTCTGATTCATGCCGATACTCTACCTGCAATTGTCCATCTGATGGACAGGAAACATGGAAGAGAAAAAGGCTGGCGTCATTCCCTGGACACTGCCACCCCTTCCTGCCATCCGCACACTGTTCCCATGCCGCTCAGCAATCCAGGACCAGGTTGCCTGAACGGCATCCAGAGACGCAGATCATCATGCTCTTGTTCGCGGCCCGCTCCTGCTCGCTCAGTATCTGGTCGCGGTGATCCACATCACCGGAAATGACCCGGACCTCACAGGCCCCGCATACACCTTCACGGCAGCTGTACTCGGGGTTCATGCCCGCGTTGATCAAGGTATCCAGCAAAGAAGTCCCTGCAGCCACCTGCACGGTCCTGCCGGTCCTGCGCAATTCGACGGCATAGCCGACTTCCGGCGTCCGGGGGGCTGCCAGCGGCGCGGCAGCAAAGCGCTCCAGGTGTACATGCGCCAGCCCCAGTTTCCCGCAACTGTCTTCATACGAATCCAGAAAGGCCAGGGGCCCACAGGCATAGAAGTGCGCGCCTTCGGCATGTCCCTGGAGAAGGTTGTGCAGATCGGCACGCACACCTTTTTCTTCCTTGAAGTGCCAGTCGACAGTCACCCTGCCGCCGACCTGAGCTGCAATGGCCTCGATCTCCGGCACAAAGGCGGCGCTCGCGCGGCTGGATGCGCAATAGATGAGGTGCGCCGTCCTGCCCAGGGCATCCAGCCTCCTGAGCATGGCAAGAACAGGCGTGATGCCGATCCCTCCGGCTACCAGCACGCTATGGGGGGCAGTCTCGACCAGGGGGAAATGATTGCGCGGCCCGCCAATCTGGATGACGTCCCCGACCCTCAGCCTTTGATGGACAAAGCGTGAACCGCCACGGCTGGCTGGGTCCAGGGAAACCGCCACCACATAGCGATGACTTTCCCCCGGATTGATCAGCGAATAGCTTCGGATCAACCCATCGGCCAGGTGCAGGTCGATATGGGCACCCGCCTGCACGGGCTGGGCAAACTCCTCTGCCACAACAAGCGGCCGCAGCTCCACGCTGAGGGTGCCTGCCGCTTCGTAGCGCATCTGGTGGACGCGCGCCTGAAGATATGTAGAGGCCATGGCGTTACATGATGTGCAGGCCACCATCGACCATCAGGGTGGTCCCGGTGATGAAAGACGCTTCGCGGGAAGCCAGCCAGAAGATGGGCCAGGCGATTTCCTCCGGCGACGCCCAGCGCCCTATGAGCGATGTGTCCTTGCGCTCCGTCCTGAGCTGCTCCACGCTCTTGCCCGCGTTGCGTGCCCTGCCGACGTGGAAGTCGGTCAACGTGGAGCCCGGGCACACCGCATTGGCGCGTACGCCGTGAGCGGCTTCCTCGAATGCCAGGCTACGGGTATAGGCCAGTTGCGCCGCCTTGGTCGCGTCATACAGGGCCATGCCCTTGCGACCCGTGACCGCGTAGCAGGAGGACACGTTGACGATGCTGCCGGTTCCCGACTGCCTCAGTGCAGGAAGCGCAGCCCTGCAGTAGTTGGACATGCCCACCAGATTGACGCCGACCATGGCCTGCCATTCGGCAGCAGTGGCATCGGCTGCGGCACTGTAGTTGCGCATGGCTGCGTTGTTCACCAGGGTATCGAGACCGCCCCACTGTTGCACGCACTGCCCTACGGCTGCCGCTGCAGCCGATTCGTCCGACACATCGGCCATGACGCATGCCAGCCGGGCTCCCGGCACGGCCTGCAAAATGGCTTCACGCGTGCGTTCCAGAGCCTCAGCGTTTGCGTCCACCATCAGCACTGCAGCCCCTTCCTTGCAGAAGAGATGGGAGGCGGCGGCGCCTATGCCCGCACCGGCGCCGGTAATCAAGGCGGTGCGTCCCGCCATTCTGGATTCGCTCATTGTTCAATCCGCCTTTGCATTCGTTGCCTTGATGACCTTGCCCCAGCGCCCGATTTCGGTTGCTATCCAGTCATTGAATTGCTTGGGAGTGCTAGCAATGGTCTCAAACTCCATCTCATCCAGATGCTTGCGTACGTCCGGTGAGTTGAGAATACGCACCATGGCTTGGTGGTAGGTGTTAATGACGGCAGGCGGTGTTCCGGCAGGCGCCAATAGACCGATCCAGGACGTGGCCTCAAAGTCCTTGAGACCAGATTCCGCCAGTGTGGGAATCGTGGGTGTACTGGGGAAACGCTTAGCTCCCGTGGAGGCCAACAGCTTCAACCGACCTTCCTTGACGAATCCCTGCACATTGCCCGGAACAAAGAAACCGCTTTGAACATTGCCAGCGATCAGATCTGTCACCGCAGGCCCCGCCCCTTTGTAAGGAACATGAGTCATCTGGAAGCCAGCAGCCGATTTCATCATCTCCATGGTGAGGTGCGAAGCGCTGCCCATGGCCACCGAGCCATAAGAGTACTTGCTGGGGTTCGCCTTGGCCTTGGCGATGAAGTCCTTCACGTCCTTGAATCCGGCCTTGGGGTTGACCACCAGGTATTGGGGCGACTTCACCGCCAGCGTGATGGGAGCCAGGTCCTTGAGTGGGTCATAGGGCATCTTGTCGAACAGGGTGACATTGATTGCCAGAGGCCCGTTGTAGCCAATCAGCAAGGTATGGCCGTCCGGCACGGAGCGGCTGACTTCGTAGGCGCCGATGTTCCCGCCTGCACCAGGCTTGTTCTCAACCACGAAGGGCTGGCCCAGCGCCTCCTGCAGCTTGGGCGCAATCAGGCGCGCCAACACATCATTCGTGCTGCCTGTAATGGGCACCACGATGCGCACTGGCTTGGTGGGGCGCCATTCGGGCGCAGCGGCAGCCTGACCCCAGGCCGCAGTTGCCGCGCAGGCTCCTGCGACCAGGGCAGCCTTGAGTGTCATAGGGAATTTCATGTTTTTTTGTCTCCGTCATTTCTTGTCTTGGTGTTTCTCGTTCAGAGGCTGAAGACTGGCTTCTTCGTCGCATCCGCCAGTTCCTCGCGGGCCCAGGCCACGGGGTCCTGGTCGCGGGGCAGCAGCACGCCTGCAGGGCGCACGTGCTGCTCGCTTGCGTCAAGGGCGGGAGGTGTCTCACCCTGCTCGAGGCCCAAGGCCGCTTCATTGAGCATGCGGCGAGCCATCACAATGGCCTTGTCCGTAGGCAGCAGTCTCTCTGCGGCATGGTCCTGGATGGGACCCATGCTTTCCTGCAGCGAATAGTCCTGCGCGGAGAAACCGAAAATTCCGCTGTAGGAACGCTCCTCGCGCTGTGCAACCCGGTCCATGCCATAGTCATTGTTGCGATTGGCCTTGGGGATGAAGCTGTCGGGCTCTTCGTACTCCACATGTATGCCTTTGCCTTCCTCCATGGACTGCCGCTCTTCCTTAGTGAGCGGCTGGTCCGGCTGCCAGTTGATGCTCCAAGCCCAGCAGTTGTGGTCGTCGATAGGCACCCACACATGACCGCCCAGTGCATGGTTGCCGAACGGTGCAATGAGCGTGAACCAGGGGAACAGCCACTGCGTGATGCGCCAGTAGTAAGAGTCAGGCTCACCATTGCGACGGCCGAATAGGCTCAGACCAAAAGGCGTCTGTTCGATCTCGAACTTCACATTGCCGTCGGCCTTGATGTAGTCCAGCGCCTTGACGCCCTGGTGCATGGGATCCGTATCCACCTCGAAGCGGTGCACATATGACACATGGGCAGTGTCTATACCGCCTTCCATGGCCTGCAGCCAGTTACTGTATTGCAGGCGTTTGGAGACAAATACATGCTCCGGCGGCAGGGTACACCACTCCAACTCTGGAGGAGATGGTTTGTGCTCCTCGGGGCCCATGTAGGTCCAGACGATGCCCCCGCGCTCCACGCACGGATAGCCCTTGATATGCATGCGGGCGCAGGATTGCGGCGACGAAGGAACATCCACGCACTGTCCATCGCCGTCGAACTTGACGCCATGGTAGGCACAGCGAATGCCGTTCTCTTCGTTGCGACCAAAGTAGAGCGACACGCCGCGATGAGAGCAGAACTCGCTGATCAGGCAGGCCTTGCCGTCCGTATTTCGAAAGGCCAGCAGCTTTTCGCCTAGCAGTTGGACCCGTACCTGCGGACCGTCCGCTTCGGCGATCTCGCTGGACATCAGTGCTGGCACCCAGTAGCGGCGCAGCAAATTTCCCATTCGTGTATTGGGGCCGACGCGGGTGAGCGTCTCGGACATTTCCTTGTTCATGCCTTGTCTCCGTGAGGTGGTTTGATTTCGATGGTGTTCGTCTGATGAGACTGATGTCCATTTTATGGATTTCTGGATGTGTGTCAAATTTATTAAATCTGTCCACTCTGTGGATAGACTGCGCAGCAGCAAGGTTTCACTTGAGAGGTTTCATAAGTAAGGGAGTCCGGCCTCAACCTCTCCACTAAGAGCACGCGCAAGCGCCTGCCGACTGAAACCGAATGGGAGTACGCTGCCTGAGGCGGACCGGAGCAACAGCGCTATGTCTGGGAGCCCTTCAGGAGCTCAATGGCGACGTCATGGCCAGCATCAGGAAGGATCAAACAGGTGCTTGGCATTGGCCTGCTCACGGCGACCGCAGTTGTTGCCAGCATGGGTAATGCCCAGGCGTTCAAGGACGCGAGAGAGTTCTCAGCGTGGGTCGGATTGGTGCCACGCCAAAGCTGCACAGGTGGTCGAGTGCGGCAAATGGGCATCAGCAAACGTGGGGACGCATATCTGCGAACGCTGTTGATGCACGCGGCGAGATCTGTTGTGCTTAAAAGCCACGAGGCGTCCGCATGGCCGTGGCTGCAAACGTTGCTCAAACGCAGGCCCTACAACGTAGTTGTTGCGGCAGTTGCCAACAAGCTGGCCAGGACCATCTGGGCTGTGCTTGCCAAAGGGCAAGCGTGGAATGCGCAAGCTTGGCAAGGCGCGCACTGAAGAGCACGAAGAATTGATTGCGAATCTGACGTTTTGAAGGAGAGCAAGCGATCCGAAATGTGTGATGGGCCAGACAGGTCGGACCGAGATGAGGACACTCCGATAAGAGCCAAGAGCGCTCAGTTCGAGTGTTAGATGGGAGCCTCATCAGCGAATGCCATCAGGGCCAGCAGGTGTACTAGCCTGCACAATAGGCCAGATATAAGACTGCAGCCCTGCCTCCTGACTCTTCATGCACAAGGGTTGCTTGTAATCCGGGAGGCTTCCATATAAGCCACTCTTAAGATGTATGGTCCCAGGAAGTCATGGTGCATTCTTTAGCCTGGAACAGGAGAAAGCACTATGGCAATCCGCCTGCATGGCAGCGCTCGCACGACGCCGCGTATCCGCGCAGAACTCCAGCTAGCCACCGGATCCCATCGGTCTTTGGCCAAGCTCTATGGCCTCAACCCCAAGACCGTGGCCAAGTGGCGTGCGCGCACCTCTGTTCTCGATGAGCCCATGGGTCCTCGGGACAGAGCAAGCCAGCATCTTTCTCAAGAGCAAGAACACCTGGCAATTGCATTACGCAAGCAAGGGCATCTGTCGCTGGACGATCTCATGGGGCAGCTCCTGGAGACGGCACCCAAGCTCAGCCGCAGCGCCTTACATCGTTGCCTGCAGCGACACGGCATCAGCCGACAGCCCGCAACGCAGGTGCCGCGAAGGCACGGAAAGTTTGAAGAAACAACGCTGGGCTTCGTGCACATCGACAGTGCCGAAATGAAGATCTCCAGCGGCAGACAGCACATGTTTGTTGCCATAGACCGCGTCACAAAGTTCACGCATGTTGCGTTCTTTGACAGGGCCACGAAAGCCAACGCAGCGCAGTTCCTTCGGCAGGTGCTCGTGGTCTTCCCGTACCGCATACATACCGTTCTGACGGACAACGGCATGGCCTTCACAGGGCAAGAACGCTTCAGAGGCGGCGTCACCGACACATGCATCGGTCACATCTTCGAGCGCATCTGCAAGTTCAATGGAATCGAGAAACGACATACCAAGCCGTACCACCCTTGGACTAACGGCATGGTCGAGCGCATGAACCGGACCATCAAGGAATCCACGATCAAGGCGTACGAGTACGAGGGCCTGGAGCAACTACGGGAGCATGTCCAGGCATTTGTTCAAAGCTACAACTTCGGCAAGCACTTGAAAGCGCTCAGGTGGAAGACACCATTCCGTGCGATGTGCGAGGCGTGGGAAAAAGAGCCAAGCCGCTTTAGACTGCATCCGCACCAGTTCACTGTGGGGCTGAACATCTTAGTGCCGCTTTACACCCACCCGGCGGGCGATTCGTCGCCACCAACTGCAGGAGGCCGTGACCCCAACTACCATTCGCCGGTCAACGGCGCTTGGTATTTCGTCCCCTTTCATCTTAGGGATGAACGCATCGAGGCGCGTTCAGCCTTGCGAAGTGTCGAGATCTTCCATCGCTGTGCACCCATGGACTATCAGGGACGCGCTGATGATTAAAAGACAGTGAGAGATGCCATCCATCAGTAACCGCCGCACCGTGTCTAAACCGAGCGCACCCTTGAAAGGTTAAGGGATTGTGCGCTGGGGTGGACCTGGCACATTGGCTGTTTTTGAGCGGCAATTTAACCGATTTGCACCGGCGCTATGCGCTTTGCACAAGTGCCGTACCATCTTCGGCTCGGCCATATAAGTGATGGTATCGAGCATTAATGCCTGCATTACGGCACTTTCGAAGGAAATAGCCTGCCTGCTCCATATCGTGCGTTGAAACGATGATTTGATAGCCTTGAGACCTTATGAGATTGCGTACGACGTCGATAAATGCAGCCGCATGAATGCTATCGTTATGGTGCAGAGGATCATCCATCAAGAGACCTTTCCATCTGCTCCACGGATAAGTTGCAGAGGCACCAAACAGCAAGCAAAGGCTAGTTGCTGCGAGTTGTCCTTCGCTCATATATAGCAGTGGATTTTTGGCTTCGCCTTTCCCGTCCGGTTGGAAACTCAGGAGCGCTTGAGCCGTAGTCGCACTGGCAACCGCACTCAAGTTGACTGGAGAGTTCCGATCCGACATGAGGGCTGCGCAGAATTTTTCGGTGTTGGAATTTAGCGGCTCACTGACCGAATTACGAATATCTGCTGCCTTTTGGTTCAATTGGCTTAGCAAGTGAGTCCGCTTTTGCAGAACAGTCGATAACGAGTCCTGCTGTTTCTTTAGCGTGGCCAGCTGGGCGTTGATTTTCAAAATCGCACCGTCAATTTCTTGCACTTCGTGTTTCTCGCACTGAGCTTTTAAGCTAGCTTCAATTTGCTGAAGGTCCACGTGTGCTAAGTAGCGGCGACGTCCTTCCAATAGAGTACTGTGCTCTTGCGAAATACGCCGCAGACGGATTTCGCTATTCACATGTGATTCATCGATGCGTTGCACATTTTCTGGAATCGGAAGGCCTGTGTACCCCTGCCTAGTCCAGCGTTCAGTCAAGTCTTTTCCGGTTTGAAACTGCGAGGATATTTTTGCATCGATTTCATCCAGCAGATTTTTCTTGCCGGCCAAGGTAATCCTCGATGCCGTTTCGTTCCGGTTGGTCGCATCAAGTTTTGCCTGGGATTCTAAGATTCGTCCAGAATTCGTAAGTAAAGTGAAATCATGTTCAAGTACGGTAGCTTGTAATTGCTCTGCAGTCATCCCTGATGATGCGATATTCCGAAGCTGCTCGAGCTCTCGCTCCAAACTAGCTAGAACTGTGGCCGTTCTTTCTCGCTCGGAAGTCGTCTCGATTTGTAAATCGTTAAGCCGTTGAATATCAGCACGAACCGTGCTGGCCTCCGGGTTCAAAGCGATAGATGCGATCAACGCTTTAGCCGCATCCTGATTTTGTTTCAACGCTGAGGTCAACGTGGGAATAAACTCTTTAATTTCTAGATCGGACAAAAGAGGTGTGCCACGCAGCGTGTTTTCCAATTGGTCAGTTGCGAGAACCAGTTTATTAAGGTCCTCTTGTCTCTGCTTCAGTTGAATGGCGTTGGCATTTAGATCAAAGAGCTTCTGCTTAGTCGTTTGAATTTTGTCGGCTTGCTGCGATATCCTCTCCTCGATACCTACTAGCCTTTGATCTGCTTCGTGCGCTTGTTGGGCTGCGAGTTGCTTTAGACGGCCAGTGACCATGAACGTTGTTTGGCAAACAGGACAAATACAGTCCTCCTCGCGGAGTGCTGTTGCAATCTGCGCTACACCGGTTGAAATAGCGTTACTGACAGCGAATGCTGCATCTTTCTCGAGCTTCAAAGAATTTGCTTCGGCTTCAAGTCGCGCTAGCACCTGACGCTCGTCATTGATCGACGTTGCTAGGGTCGATTGGGATTCAGGGAACGCAACAAGTTCAAGTAGCGCGGCACGTCGGATAGCATCGTCTTTCAGCAGCTTTTCGGCTTGTGTAAGCCCAGCTTTCAGCGAGGTGCTTTGGTCGATTAATGCAGTTTGCTGGCTGCGTTGAAGATCGATTGTTTCTAATAGCGCCCGGTTAGTTGCAAGTAATTGTATTTGCTCACTGTGTTTCTTTGTCAGATCGATCGAAAGTCGTTTAGCCGCTTCCAGTTTTACGTCCGTCGCCAAGATTTGACGCATCCGCTCGATTTCCGAGACCGCGATATCTCGAGCTGTTTGCAGTGCTGAATTTTCATCAACAAGCAATTGGTGATTAGCGCGAGTTGATGTGGCTTGGAATACCGCCGTCGATGCGTTAGTTTCCGCAATCTCAAATTCTCTTGTTGCCAAGTCCTTTTCTTTATGTAGTGAAGCTTGCTTTGCTATCGCGTCCGCATAGTTCTGTGCCAGGCTTGACCATTGCGTTAATTGCGCACGTTGGTTCGCGAGATTCTGCTGAGCCAACTCAAGACTCATGCGCATGCGTTGCAAGAATCTATCAACGTCATTGCCGCTTAGGTCGGAATCTTGTTGAGAAAGCGCAGTCGTTCCAAGTTCGGCTGCTAGTTCGTCGCTTATGTGCTGACCGCGCGCTAGTATCTCTTCAGGCGCCAAGATTTCATCGGCGCGTTCCAATTCGCGTTTCGAGCGTAACTGCTCCTGGAGGTCGTCGATGAGGCTCAATTCTTCTTCAAGCTTGGTTTCCTCGCGCGCAAACCCCTCCCTCACTCGATCGAAACCTATGTCGGTCTGTTTTCTACCTAGCGTACTTTGAACCTTCCAGAGCGACTGCAGCCCCGCAGGTCCTTCTAACAACCCCCATCGCTGCTTTCCGTCGAGATGGACAAACATCTGGCGAGATGACTGCCCCAAGAAGTGAGTGAGTTGCAAGCAGTCTGCAATGCTACTTACGCCTCGCCACTGTTCTGCGGTGAGCCAATCTTCAATTTTGGTTTCTCCGACCTTGTTAATCGTGCCCGTGGTTAGACTTCGATAGACATGTGCAGAGTCACTAAACCACAACTGTACTTCAGGTTTCTTACCGAGCGCAGCTTTTTTTTCAGCAGCCTTTGCATCCATTCCGTTGAGGCGGCGCAGTTCCCCTGTAAGTCCCCACTCTACGGCGTCGAATAAAGTGCTCTTTCCGAGGCCATTTGGCCCGACGATAACTGTAAGCCCGGGGCCGGCTGAGAACGTCACGTCCGTTTCGCTCTTGTACGAGCGAAAGCCTTTAATTTTTAGTTTTTCAAGATAGACGTCACTCACGATGCCTGTTCCATTTCTATGCTCAATAATTTGTGAACCAAATCTTCGCCCTGTAGATCGTCGTCTAGCAAAACCTCTTGCCATCCTGCTGGAATTGAGACTTGTTTTGTAAGCAGCTGCAAAGCGTCTGCTCGGGCTTGGTCGTCGCCATCGACAGCCCATGGACGTGCGAGGAATGTAGTTTCAATGAAAGCGTCAAAATTTTTGCCAGCGTCATCAGGAAGCCATACGTGCTTTCGGGCTAGTCTGTCATCGCGTTCAATTTCGGCAGCTAATGCATTCCATTCCGAATTGTCTGCGCTTCCATATGGTGCCGCCAACATGACATATAGGTCGCTCGACGGCGTAGCCTTCAAGGATTTGCGCATCTCAAGCACATTGTTTAGCATCGCATCGACGGTATCTAATACCTGTTGGCGATTACACTCGGCAGGTAGAGCGCTAGTCCAAACCGCGTGGAAATCTAGCCAAATTGTCGGAGTGTTCTCCTCTTGAAAAACCCTGGTGCAGCCAGCTGCCGTCGCAGCATTCATGATGAGACTATCGAATGATTCAAGCATTTAGCGGCTCCGTTCTGCTTGGCAACGCAAGGGCTGACAAACGCGAATCTCTTTCAGCGCGTTTTCGTTCGTAGAAATCGTGCACATCCTTAGCCCCACGCGCAAGTGCGTCCAAAAAATCGTCCTCAGCAGTTAAGGCAATAGGAAGTGTTTGGGTGAGTGAATGATCCTCTGTTCCCTCTGTTCGAGTCATGGATACGGATCTCAAGTAGAGGTGGAGTAGGGAAGTCTGAAGATATGGAAGGAAGACTACGTCAGACTTCCAATCAAGCGAGGTGGCAAATCGCCGAAGATCTTGTTGGCTGCGCCTCGAAATTCCACATGCGTGACCGGATTGTTCTGCAACATCAAGGTTTCCGATGTCTCGAGCCCTGGGGGTAGTAGAAATGCCTGCAGCATCCAGCGCTAAGGCAAACAGAGTGGCGAGTAACAATTGTTTGCGTACGTTTGTGCAGAAGCCGATGCTTACGAAATTTGATTTGGCAACGGGCGCGTTTGCATCGACATCAAATACTCGACTTAGGAAGTGCCTGAGCAATTCAGCGTCGCCTTGGAGCGCTACTTCCCAACTCTCCCAACGGGTCCACATCGCACTACTCAGATTACCCTCAATTTTTTCGCCAATGTCCGTAGCTTTACCATTCTTAAGGCAACCGTATAATTCGTCGCTAAGCCAAGCTAACATCTTGCGATCAAGCTCCTGATGAATCAGGTTAGATAATTCGTCCTTATCAAAATCTTGCCACGCGCTCGGACAATGTTCCTCATTGGAGCTGGTATCGAATGTGAGTGATTTATCTGGTTCTCGATGTGAGTCGATTAACGACTGCAGTCGGCGCGCCCAAGCATCTTGATCCGGTACTCGAAGCGATTTTAGATTTGCGTATGCGCTAAGGCGAACTAGGGCGTCGTCTAGTGATCCGAGTTCGCGCAACTTTG
Organism: Comamonas testosteroni; assembly: GCF_014076415.1. Lineage (NCBI taxonomy): Bacteria > Pseudomonadati > Pseudomonadota > Betaproteobacteria > Burkholderiales > Comamonadaceae > Comamonas > Comamonas testosteroni. The sequence continues at coordinate 3,245,225 of NZ_CP043568.1, read as the reverse complement.
CCGTGACCAAGATTCGTAAGACGCCTTGTTTCGTTGCATCTATGTCCCAGAGCTCACTAATCTCCGTAGGAGCGAGTGAGCCGGACCATTGAATTCGTCCCGACTCCCCCGCGCGCAGGACGATGCGGGGAGACCTACGGTCTACATGAGGGGAGCGTTCGAGCGCGGCCTGAACCTGCGGAAAGCATCTAGCGATCTCGAAAATTGGTACCGCGTGAAGAGCATTTCCGCTCAGTGAATCCTCAATCAGAAGACCGACTGCACTTTCGGAGTCGTTGCCCAACTTTCTCGCTATAACGCCTCCAGACGCTCCTTTTAAGCCACTTGTCGGTTGAACACCTGACAGGGCTGGAGTCGTACTCTCAGAGTGCATCGCAATCGTGTTGACCTTGAGAGTGTCTTTAGTTCCTACATAGGGATGAGCCGGATCGATGACGGTGCAAAATACGCTAATGCCCTGCGGGGAGGATATCGCTGCTGCGGGATGGCCATGTAGTCCTAATTCGTCACTTAGCTCAACTTTACTGCGTGATAGGCTTATGACATTGCGGAGGTCGGTGATCGGCGTCTTCAGTTTCAGGAGCGCGACATCAATATCGTCTGCAGTTTCTAAGATGTCTGCCTCAATTTGAAGCGACTGGCCATGGAAAACAAGTGTCAAGTCAGTTCGAGCGAAGCCGTCGTCGCTTTGCACACAATGAAGTGCTGTCAACGCGTACTCTCCGCAGATTAGCCAGGCTGAGCCTTGGTGTTCTGTGCCTGCCATCAAGCGGGCGACTTTACGTGCCAACATTATTTTTATATCAGGTAGCGTTTAAGATCTGCACTCAAGACGTGATCATCATCATCCAGCGTGATGTCTGCATAAGACAGACGGCGTTCGAGATATTTGTCCAATCGGTTCGCCTTAAGGTCTCCTAAGAAATTACGGAAGTCGGCGCTAGCCGCAGCGCCGGGCTCAAGTAAATTCAATGGAATCTGCATTGTGTCGGTCCAAGTGCCGGTGTTTATATAGATCGCGGAAGTTTCATCTAGGGCAATGACTTCTCTTTTAGGTAAGTGAGTGTGACCAAAAACTACACACTTGAACTTGCCTTCAGTTACTAGTTCTTCCGCAGCATCGCGGTACGGCGAAACCTCTCGTTGCTCATCACGAGACAGCTTTCCTCGCCAAGCATTTAGCCCCATCCGAAGAAGTTCATCTCGTGCTCCGGCAGTATGTTCCGAAAACAGGCTGGCTTTTCCATCAATGAATGCTTTGATATTTGCGCTGAGCTCTCGCAATTTCTGCAAAGAGTCTGCTGCGCCGAGCTCTCCACCATTAGTGGCCTGGACAGAGAACTTTGAGGCGTCTTCTGCACCAACTACCTTTTTCAGAGTCGTAGCAAGCGTAGGTATCGCAACTTGACTCTGTGTTGAAAGTTGACCCGCATTGGATGGTTCAGCAGATGTAACGAATTCGTTTGCCGATTGATAGCCTGCTCGCAAAGCTGCTTGCAGTGCATGCTGGAGGTTCGGATGTAGTGCCAGCAAAATAGGGAGTACCGCTTCTGTCTCCGGCTTTAGAAGATCGACAAATCGGAATTTTCGCTTGATCTCATTGATGACCTTGATCACCATGAACGACCCTGGTGGCGGCGTGAACGCATCCGATGTGCGCTGTTGCATGCGCTTCCCTAAGCCACGAGAAAGCATAGAACGTTCTTGGCGTAAAGCGCTGTGATTAATGATATTCCAGCTGTCATAGCGATTGCCGTGTTCGATAAGCAGATCGCCCTTCACATACGCTTCACCATCGTAGATAAATCTGAAACGCCCGGTTCCACCTAATTGTTGTTCAAGGTAGCGACGTACTGCCGGTAGGGACAACTCGACATCGTGATTTCCAAGCAGAAACGTGAGATTTTGTCCAGCTGCTAGCAGAGCTGCCATGGCATCGAAGGGGCCATATTCGGTACCATTTCTAGTTCGATCAATTATGAGCTTGAGTTTTTCAAGGACAAGTGACTCGTCAGAGGTCCAGGGTGATGCTGCGTTCGCATCGCCATAATCGTCTTCCATCAAAAAGTCGACAATGTCTCCATTGATAACCAGCTCGACAGACCCTTTTCCCTTCGCCTGCTTTCGAACCCAGTCAATGAAACTTATCAGCTCGATGTAAGCTTGGCAAATTTGTGATCCTATGGCCCCGGAGTCGGTATGTGGACGCCCACCAAGATGCAAGTCTGAAATGACGAATAGCCGCATTTTTTGCAGTTACTTTTTGTAAATATCTCATCCTAACACTTTGCTTGTCTTTGGCACTGTTGCGCAAATTACAGCTTGCCAGCAGGTAGGCTTGGGAGATGAGTGAGCAGCTTCGTCTCAACTGCCGCTACCGAAAAACGAAATGGAAGTGCTACAACGCTACACTCAAAGCCCCAGGGGCACTGACTTTCTGGCTTAACAAGTATGTGCAGTGGTTTGGCTACACGAAGGGTTAATGCGGGCGCAGCCCGAAGTTCTCTGACGCAGCCGTCCAGTTTTATCAGACAAACAAGTGCTTGTTCATATCTAGCGTTACGCCAAACCATGTGCTGTGTGGAGTCCCTTTTGCATTTGTCAATTCTGGGGTGGTCGGTGCCCAACTTCAGCGCGGTCTTCCTGCAGTAACTCCTAGTCTGACCCTAAGCAAGCATGACATCGTCGACCAACGGCAGTACTGACGATCCATTGGGCAAGCGAGCACCCGCAGCTTGAGGGGTGAACGACCTTTTCTAGGTAGTGCGTTCAGCGATATGAAAGACGGCAATCGCTTGTGGATTCAACTGGTCAATGCAACACAATGATCGCCTCTGGCGCAAGGAGTGTTGGCATGAAGCAAAGACCGCGGATTTACTACACCGAAGCTCAGAAGGCCCTGATGTGGGATCGCTGGAAAGCTGGCGATACCTTGCACGAGATCGGCAAGCTGTTTGAGCGACCGCACACCTCGATTCACAACATCCTGAGTGCGACAGGGGGCATCCGGCCACCAGCAAGGCATCGGCCGCGTTTGGCCTTGTCTTTGGCTGAGCGCGAGGAGATATCGCGCAGCTTGGCTGCCGGTGAATCCATCCGCTGCGTTGCCAGGCGCTTGAAGCGAGCAGCATCCACCATCAGTCGAGAACTCATGCGCAATGGCGGCAAAACCTGCTACCGAGCTACAAAAGCAGATGAGGCAGCCTGGCAGCGAGCGCACCGCCCAAAGACGTGCAAGTTGGCCTGCAATCCTGCGTTGGCGCAGATCGTGGCGGGTAAATTACAAAGTCAATGGTCGCCCGAGCAAATAGCAGGGTGGCTCAAACGAACTTACCCGAGCGCAAAGGACATGCAGGTGTCTCACGAAGCCATCTATCGCACGCTCTTCGTTCAAACACGCGGAGCCTTGAAGAAAGAGCTTCTGGAGCATTTGCGGCGTACCAGAGGAATGCGACGCTCACGCCATTACACCCAGAAGACGCCGATCCATGGCCGGATCGTCGATGCAGTGCCCATGAGCGAGCGCCCAGCCTGCATAGAGGATCGAGCAGTGCCGGGCTATTGGGAGGGCGATCTGTTGTTTGGCGATGCCTACAGCCAGGTGGCAACGCTAGTAGAGCGGCACACCCGCTACGTAATGTTGGTCAAGCTAGTGGACAAGGACTCGTACACCGTGGCGGCAGCGCTGGCCAGGCATGCGCAGACCTTGCCACAAGAGCTCTATCGTTCCTTGACCTGGGATCGAGGATCGGAAATGGCGGGGCACAAACGATTCACTGTGGCTACCGACATCCTGGTCTACTTCTGCGATCCACAAAACCCATGGCAGCGCGGAACGAACGAGAACACCAATGGGCTACTTAGGCAGTATCTACCCAAGGGCATCGACATCTCTGGCTACTCGCAAGATGAATTAGATGCGATTGCAAGAAAATTAAACGAGCGGCCCAGGAAGACCTTGGGGTACAGAACCCCGGCTGAGATGTTTAACGAATGTGTTGCATCGATCGGTTGAATCCACACTGCAAGGCTGTCGTTGATCTGCGGTGCTTGAACGGTACCAATGAGTCAGTTGCTGCGGTTTTTTGCGTAAATAGGCCGCTGGTTTCATAGCGAAATGGGTGCTAGGGAAGACCTATAGTTTTGGGCAAATTTTTGGGCAAAAAAAGGGGAAATAAGGGGGAAGCAGGGGCATTGACACGTTGCATGTAAATGGTACTTCAGAGGAGAGCCCAGGCCTATGGCTAAAAAATAAGCATGCTGAACCGGGTTCGATTCCCATCGCCCGCTCCAGATTTACCCTTCTAAAACAAAGACTTGTCACGATCTTTGTTTTTTCGGGGGAGTTCCAGGGGAGTTTTGTCCGATGAAGGACTCCAGCTACGCCTGCTCGGTATCCCCCTGGCCGTCGTCCAGCCACTTGGAATAGACGTTCAAAAACATCTCCACAGAATGCCCCATCTGCTTGGCTGCATAGGCCGGCGTGGCTCCTGCCATGAGCAGCATCGTCGCATAGGTGTGGCGCATGTTGTTGGGCGGGCGGTAACGAATGCCCAGCGCCCTGAGCATCGGCATCCAGAAGGGGTTGCGAAACCGCTTGTCGTCTGCCCAGGGCTCGCCATGTGTCTGGTCGACCAAGACCGCCTGAGAATCCTTGGGCGCGGCCTGGCTCATGACGTCGCTGACCAGGCTGCCGAGTTGCGCCCTCGGGGCCTGCTCCTTCTGCCTTTCCAGCGCATCCAGGGCCCGGCTGTTCAGGCTGACGATGCGGGCCTTGTTGGTCTTGGTCTGCTTGCGCAGACCCTTGACGACCGCCTCATGGATCAGCACCTGTTTTTTGCTCCAGTCGATGCTGTGCCAGCGCAGGGCCACCATCTCGCTGGTGCGCAGGCCTGAGAAGAATCGAAATGCGATCAGATTGGCAATCGTGGGCGCAAAGTGTCGCGCGCACAGTCAATGATTCTTTCGACTTCCTCATGGTCGAACGGGTCGGGCGGCTCCCGTTGCCACTTGGCGCTGGTGACCGCCGCGACCGGGTCCTCGGTCAGCAGCTTGTCGAGCACGGCCAGGTCCATCGCAGACCTGAGGGCCGACACATAGTTGTTGACGGTCTTGCCGCTCAGACCCGGTCGTGTCTTGATGGCGCGAAGAATGTCCGGATGCTTCAGGGCGGAGACCTGCTTTTCGCCAATGAACGGCTTCCAGAACTTGACCGCGCTCAGTTAGCCCGCCAGCGTCGAATGCTCTGCCACCTTCACGGACAGCCAGTGATCCAGCGGCTGGGCAACGGTCTTGCCGGCAGCCACCGTGCCGCCTTCCGGAAAGTACTCGCGCATCACAAAGTTGCTTCCACGGATCTTGAGCTTGATTTCGGCAAGCAGCCTGATGGCGTGTTTGATGTTGGCGGGCGTTGGCGGGCGTTGGCGGGCCTTGGCTGGCGTTGGCGGGTGCTGGTGCAATGGTCTTGCCCTCTGCCAGAAGAGTGCGGCGGATGCGCTCTCCCCGGAAGGAAAACGAGAGCCGAATGCCGCTCTCGCGAATCTCTACATCCCGCGCATTACCCATTTCCGGACCCCTTCACGGTCGATAGAAATGTGCGAATCGGGCGACCTGAAGTACTCGCGCCGCTCGATCCAGACACCGCTCTCGATCTTTCGGCGAATGGCTTTCTCGGTGAAGCCCGAGATGGCCGCAAAAATCTTGATCGTGGCAAAGCGATCCGGTGCCAGAAAGACCGGTGGCGGCTGGGTGCTGCTGAGAAAAGAGTCCATGTCATACCTCCTGAAAAAGAAGAACCCTGCTCAGTGGCAGGGCTCGGGGTTGATCGATCGATTGCGTGGGTCACATTGCGTGCTGCGGGTGCGCATACCGCGTTGAAGCACTGGCAGGCTCCTGGCTGCGCGCCGGTACCAGTGCGCAGTGGACGACGCGGGTATGCACCTCACTACGTGGCGGGCGGCAGGCCAGCGTGTGGATGTGGGCGCGCTCCAGCTCCACCACCAGGGCGGTGCCGGGCAGCAGGGCGGCATGGTGTGTTTGCCAAAAGCGCTGCGCTGCTACGCCCGTCCAGGTGGCGCGCCACGGCTCGGTGTGGTGCGGGCCCAGGCGGTCCAGCAGCTGCAACTGCAGCTGAAAAGCGCCGCACAGCGCCGTGCTGGCCTGTGGCGGCGGGGGGCGGCTGAGGAAAAGCGTTCCGGTATGGCGCATGCATGCCTCCTGTTTTGGCAATAAAAAAGCCCGCACGAAGGCGGGCAATGGCAATGGGGTGGAAGGATCTCTAGGTCTTGTTTCGGCCTCGATAGTCGAGATCGGTGGCAGAGTAGTTCTCGCGCTTGCGCCAGTCCATCCGGACGGGGCCGGCATGGTCGGTCGGGTAGGTGATGCGCTCTTTCTCCCGGCTGAGCTCCCATCGCTTGGCCTCCACGATATGGTGGACGGCGGGCTTTTTAGTTGGACTCATGGCTAAGACTCTCAGTAGATTGCAGATCAGTTGATCCCACGGTACAGGGTTACCGCGGGCAGGTCTATAGATTTCTTGTTCGAAAGAGCAGGGGGAGATCTGGCTCAAGCACCACCCCTTTGCCGGTGTTGCATGTTGTCAACCAAAGGTCTTTCAGTTCACCTATACTGGTTCCACTCGCTGTTTAGGCCGTTCGCCCCAACAGTGCCTGTCTGACACCATTGCCGCCCCTTGGCCGCAGGTAGCCGCTCTTCTAGCAAAGCACGCGGTGGTCACTCCCCTCTAGGCGAACCCCCCAGATCCTGAACATTCTTATGGATCTGCGTTGCCCCCTGAATTCACAGCGGGCCTTCCCTATCTCACTTGATGGTCTGCGCAATCGTGCGTGCGGCCGTCCGTTTTCATGCTGCACAAAAACATTACAGAGCAGATTGGCCGCTACGTGGTCACACCTCTGACACAGCCGAGCACCAGCGGCCAATTCCTGGCTGCCGTTTCCATTCGCCGCGGCGCTTATGACCGCGTCATTCGATTTGTCCCTCAGTTTTCTAACGAGTCGCTCGCCTCTAACTATGCCCTGATCGAGGGGCGCAACATGGTGCTGAACCACAGTCTGAATTGAGCGGCTGAATCCTTCACTCACAGGAGCTACTTTGGCAAAAGAAGAACTAATCGAGATGTCAGGACGAGTTGATGAAGTGCTGCCGGATGCGCGATTTCGCGTGACTCTGGAGAACGGCCATCAGCTCATCGCATACAGCGGCGGAAAGATGCGCAAGCACCGTATTCGCGTTCTGGCTGGCGACAAAGTGACCGTTGAAATGTCGCCCTACGACTTGAACAAGGGACGAGTGACCTTTCGCCATCTTGCTCCACGCACTGGCGGCGCTCCTGGTGGCAACCCTGCCTTCAAGCGTCGTCGCTGACCCTCTCAACCTCCTATTCGCTCATCGCTGAAATGCATGAGCCCACTTTGAAAGAACACCATGGAATCCAATCTCTATGTGACCAATCTCAGCTACACGGTTGACAGCGATGCCCTGCGCGCCCATTTCGGCAGCTGCGGCGATGTCGTTGCCGCCGACGTCATCATGGATCGTGAAACCGGCCGTTCGCGCGGCTTCGGCTTTGTGGAAATGAGCACTCCCGAGCAAGCGCAGAAAGCCATCCAGGAGCTGAACGACCAACCGCTGGGCGGTCGTGCTGTGGGAGTGGCCCTGGCCCGTCCACGCAAATAATCTTCTTCGATCTGTAAGAAGGGCCCACGCCAAAAGCGTGGGCTTTTTCTTGGTTCATCGAGGAATTCCGTGGAGATGAGCCCGTTCGTTTTGTAATCTGACGGCAGCGAAGCTGACATCGGAGAACAAATCAAATGCTGGACTCGAAGTTATTGCAGGCTCTTGGCGGCTGGGAGGGCTACGAGGTTGAACGTGTGCAGTGGCCCCAGGGCGATAGCCGCACCGTGTCGATCTATCTGAAGCCGCAGGCCAGCATCATGCATTGCGAGCGCTGCGGTGCGCAGTGCAGCCAAGTCCATGAGACCACGACACGGCGCGTGCGCGATCTGGCATTGTTCGAGTACAAGGTGGTGCTGCATGTGCCGCGTCGGCGTCTGTGGTGCGATAGCTGTGGTGGCCCGCGCCTGGAGAAACTCAGCTGGCTCGGTCGCTACCAGCGCGTCACAGACCGTCTGGCACAGGCGTGCAGCCAGTTGCTTCGCAGCAGCAGCATCAAGGCAGTCGCGGCCTTCTTCGATCTTGGGTGGCACACGGTCAAGTCCATCGACAAGACCTTATTGCTGGCCACTACCGCGCAGCCGCAATGGGAGCGGATCGAGTACTTGGCAATGGACGAGTTTGCGTTGCACAAGGGCCATCGCTACGCCACAGTCGTCATCGACCCCATCAGCCGGCAGGTGCTGTGGGTGGGGCAAGGGCGCTCACGCGAGACGGCCCGCCAGTTCTTCGAGCAGTTGCCCGTTGGCGTTGCCCAGCGCATTCGCGCGGTTGCTATCGACATGACTACTGCCTACGAGCTGGAGATCCAGGCCAACTGCCCCAACGCCGAGATCGTCTATGACCTGTTCCATGTCGTGGCCAAGTATGGCCGGGAGGTTATCGACCGAGTGCGTGTCGATCAGGCCAACTTGCTGCGCCAACAGCCCTTGGCGCGCAAGGTGCTCAAGTCCAGCCGCTGGTTGCTACTGCGCAATCGCAACAAGCTGCAGGCTCAACAAGCAGTGCAGCTCAAGGAGCTGCTGGCGGCCAATGAGCCATTAATGGCGGTATACGTCTTGCGCGATGAGCTAAAACAGCTGTGGTTTTACCGTCGTCCGGCTTGGGCGCATCGCGCCTGGCAGCACTGGTGTGAGCAAGCGCGCCAAAGCGGTATTACAGCACTGAGCACCTTTGCTCAGCGCTTGCAAAGCTACCTGCACGGGATCATCGCCCGATGCCGGCATCCGTTGAACACAAGTGTTGTCGAGGGCATCAACAACACCATCAAGGTCATCAAGCGCCGGGCCTATGGCTACCGCGATCAGGACTATTTCTTTCTGAAGATTCGCGCAGCCTTCCCCGGTAATGCGCGATGAACCTTTTTCTTTGGGGGGCGATACTTGCTGCTGGCCGTTTTTTGAGTAAAGCGTCACAGGCACACAAAAGCCCGCCAGGTGCAAACCTGGCGGGCTTTTGTGTGAGAGGGAAGGGGAGTGGGGACTCAAGTGATCCCCGTCAGCTTGGCCAGCTCTGCTGGTCGCTAATTGCCCATGGCCACTTGCTGATGCCGGTCGCGAAGCCTGTCCAGCAAGGCAGCGCCTTCGGCGTACCAGTGGGCTCTGAAGCCCTGGTGGCGGTCATGCCGGCCCCATAATGCGCCACCCATTGCTATCAAGAATTTGCCACCTATGTCTTCCAACGGCTTTCACGTCCACGGCCCGCACGATCACGAACTCGAACATGCCGCCCAGGGCGAACATGGCGAAACCGCCCATCACGGCATCGGCGGCGGCAGCCTGACCAACCAGATCGCCATGTGCACCGCCGTTATCGCCACGGTGGGCGCCATCTTCTCGTACATGGGCGGTGCCACCCAGGCCAGTGCCGGGCTGTACAAGAACGACGCAGCCATCAAGAAGACCGAGGCGGCGAATCAGTGGGCCTTCTATCAGGCCAAGAGCACCAAGCAGTCGATGTCCGAGTTTGCGCGCGATCTGGTGGCCACTGAGGACAAGCGGGCTGCCTACCAGGCCAAGGTGGAGCGCTACGAGAAGGAAAAGGACGACATCAAGCGCGATGCCGAGCGTCTGGAAGCGGAGGCCCGGCATTGGGACGAGCAGTCCGAGATGCAGATGCACCTGCATCACCGCTGGGCTCAGGCCACCACCGCGCTGCAGGTCGCCATTGCCCTTGCAGCCATTGCACTGCTGACCAAGAAGAAATGGCTCGAATACGGGATGCTTGGCGTGGCCGCGCTCGGCCTGGGCGTGGGCGGGCTGGCGATGCTGCATATCTGAGAGCGTTTTTTCGATCTTCTGAGCAGAATCGCCAGGAACGAGAGATGGGCAAACAGCGGGCTGCTGCTGAGCAGCCGCTCGCAGTTCTTACACTCCCGACGATTTTCGCCGGCCACACAAAGCGGCACGCGGGCTGCCGCACCAGTTCATCGCGGTCAGAGGTATCGGTCATCAGAACCCCTTGGTGATCAAAAAAGCCCCCCGGGTCTTGAACCTTGCGGGCTTTTGTTGGGGTAGTGGCTTCTCAATTTATGAGCACGTTGCGCTTGCTCTAGCTACATTTGATAGTAGTTTGCTGCCGATAGCATTGCTGGGCTGGCGGTAGCTGCTTTGCTTTCCATAGCGTGAAGCAGGCGGCTGCGCTGGCGCTCGCGGTGCTGCAGCTCCTGCAGCACGGTGTCTATCGGATGCATCGGCAGGAGACTCCCAAGCCCAGGTGGCCCAGCTCGGCAAAGCCGTGGTCAAGCGCTTCGGCGGCGCTGCGGGCAATGTGATGGGTGGAAGCGCAGCCACATTTCAGAACAAAGATGCGCATGGCGACTGCTCCTCGAAAAGCTGCAGGTTCAGGTGGTTGGTGGTGCCGGCGCGCACGCGGTTGATGCTCATCAGGGCTGATGATGTCTTCCAAAATAACCGTCACCGCGCCATTGAATGCCGCCGCAGCAGAACGCCATGCCCGCCGCATCGCCATCGCCTATGTCATTGCAGCATGTGGCGTTGCGGCCGCCGGGCTGGCCGCCCTGGTGCTGGCTATCCGCTGGTGGTAAGCAGTTTTACTCTTTGACCACAGGCCTGTGCACCAGCACCGGAATGTGGCTGTTCACCAGCACGCGCTGGGTTTCGCTGCCCAGCAGAATGCCGGCAATGCCTTTGCGGCCGTGCGATGCCATGCAGATCAGGTCGCAGTGGCTTTCCTCGGCTTGATGGATGATGGCCTTGTGCACCGAGGCGTTCATGGCTCGTGCCGTCCTGCAATACACCCCCTCGGCCCTGGCAATGTCCTGCACCTCTTGCAACACCTTGTCGGCCGTTCTCTCGGCGTCCTTGTTCAGGTCGCTGGTGTTGTAGGTCATCATCGCCTCGCCGCTGTACATCAAGGCGGCATAGTCTGGCATCACGTACAGCACCGTCACCTGGGAGTCTTGCTCCTTGGCAAACTCCATGCCCGCACGCAGCGCGGCTTCGGAGAGTTTCGAGCCGTCCGTAGGAATCAGAATGTGCTTGAACATTTTTAGCCTCCTTGCGCGCCAGCGCCTGTGGGATTGCCACGCAATCCGAACGATTGCCAAACCCATACTCACACTCCGGGATGGCTAATGCAACACCCAGAAGTAGGTATTCAGGCGGTTTTTTTGATGGGCAAGCAAAGGCCTGAAATCCAGTGGAAATCGGCTCTGACCTAATTGGCCGCAGGCCTGTGCACCAGCACCGGAATGCCGCTGTTCACCAGCACGCGCTGGGTTTCGCTGCCCAGCAAAATGCCGGCAAGGCCCTTGCGACCGTGCGATGCCATGCAGATCAGGTCGCAGTGGCTGTCCTTGGCCTGTTGGATGATGGCCTGGTGCACCGAAAAGTTCATCGTCCGCTCCAACTTGCAGTCCACTCCCTCGGCCTCGGCAATGTCCTGCACCGTCTTTAGCACGGTGTCGGCCGTTAGCTCGGCGTCCCGGCGCATCTCGCTGGGGTTGTAGGCCACCATCCCCTCGCCGCTATACATCAGGGCCGAATAGTCCGGCATCACATAAAGCACCGTCACGTCGGAGCCTTGCTCCTTGGCCAGCTGCAAGCCTGCACGCAGTGCAGCTTCGGAGAGTTTCGAGCCGTCTGTCGGAATCAGAATGTGCTTGAACATTTTCAGCCTCCTTGGGCATCAGCGGTAGCAACGCAATCCGAACGATTGCCTACCCATACTCACACTCCGGGGCAGCCATTGCAACACCTGGCGTCAATATTCAAGCATTCCCCCGCTTGTGCTTGTTGCCGCATGACGGTGGCGGCGGCGCGACAGGGCGCAAGGCAGGCGCCAGGCTTGGGTAGCATGCTGACGATGTCTTCATCCTTCGAATGACAAGGAAGTCCCATGCTCAATACGGATACCGTTGCGAAGAGGCTGTTTGGCGCCTCCGCAGATACCTTGGACGCCAGAGCGCTCAAGGTCGCCCAGCACATTGCCCGGCGCAAGCACATTTCGCGCAATGTGGATCAGGAGCTGGATCAAACGCCGCCCACCTTCGGCCAGCGCGCAGCCGATGCCGTCGCCACCTTTGGCGGCTCCTGGGCCTTTGTGGCGCTGTTTTGCGCAACCATGCTGGTCTGGGTGGGCCTCAACTCTTTGCTGCTGTGGGCGCGCGGCTCCACCTTCGACCCGTACCCCTATATTCTGCTGAACCTGTTTCTGTCCATGCTGGCGGCCATACAGGCGCCCATCATTCTCATGTCGCAGAACCGGCAGGCAGACAAGGACCGCATTCGCGGAGAGCACGACTACGAAGTCAACCTCAAGGCCGAGCTGGAAATCATGCTGCTGCACGAAAAAATCGACGAGCTGCAGAAAACGCAGTGGAGCGAACTTATCACCATCCAGAGCGAGCAGCTGCAGCTGCTGCGCCGGCTGGCGGACGGGCAGCGGTCCGTTTAACTGCGCAGGTTTTGGGTAGTCTGTGGCGCTGCCTGCGCCTAGCCAGTGCAACACGGGGCTTGCGCATTCGCGGTGCAGGTCGCTAAAAGCGGGAGGGCGGTAGTACGATTCGCCAATCGCAACTTGGAGTGGGTATGGGCAAATCGACGTATCGCGCATTGGTGATTGCTTCGCTGGGCATCCCATTATTCGGAATGCTGGCGGAATATGGCTTCGATCTGGTGCCTCATGAGCTGACCGATCTTTCCCAGAGCCTGCTGATGCAGTCGGAAGTCGGCCCCACGGACTGGATCTTCTTGCTGGCGCTTTCGGTGCTCGTGGTGCTCGGCCTCATTTCCTTTTACGGGTTTTATGGGCTGCTGCGGTTCAGAGCATGGGCACCTCGGTTTGCCCTGTGGTCTTCTGCCGCGACGTGGGTCGTCACATGCTTCAGCCCGCCGATTGTGCTGTCCGGCCTGGGGAACGCGACATCGGCCTTGGGCTTTGCGCTGTTTGGCGCGGTACTCGCATTGCCGTACTACTCTCCCGAAGTGCGAGAGATGTTCTGGCCCTCCTCGCCTGAGGCCTGAACAAAAGCCCCAGCCAGGGGCTTTTTGTATGGCACAGCGCTTCGGGCTTCAGAGCAGACTATCGGAACGTCATGCGCAGCAAGCAGGCCTTCATCGGGCGCTGGGGGCTGCTTGGCTGACAGCGCCGGCGCTGGTCGGGGTACACCGGCAGCGCCACCTGCTTTTCGCGGTGCTGGGCGCGCAGGGTCAGGCGCTGCGTGCAGGCCGTTGCCGGCGTGGCCAGCTGGGCATCGGTCGCGCCGATGATCTCGCCGTCGGCAATGCGCTGCGGCAGGCTGCTGAAGGACACCACCATCTGGTCCGTCGCAATCGGCTTGGCATAGGGCTGGGTGGGGCGGCCCTGGCTGTCGTAGTTCAGGTTCAGCAAGTAGCGGCTGTGCTGCCACTCGTCTGCATCGCCCTGCATCACGGCATTGAACACCGTGCGGTGTACCTGCGCCGCGGCCTCTGCGGCCAGAGAAAAAGGCCAGTTCCCTACGCTGCGAGTCTGCAGGCGGGTGCAGCGCGGCTTCCATGCGGTTAAAGGCGTCGATATAGGCGACCTTCCTGCGCAGTGCTTCCTTGCCGGTAAAGCCCATGGCCAGCAGCGTAAAACCGTCGCGAGTGATTCGGTGAGCCGGAAGCGTGCGTCCTGTTGAGTCAGTGAAATCGCTCAACGCAAAATTGCGTTCAGTGAATTCGGCAGGGGGCGTCGAGTCTTTTGATGGCGCGAACCACATCAGCGTGGCTATCGTTACGCCACAAGCTTTGTCGCAGCTATAAGCTCCGTGGAAAAGTTGTAGATATCGTCCAGTTTGCTAAGAGGGTGGCGCACTTCCTTTTTTTCCGCATCCAAAATTCCAAGGTATTTTTGGCTGCGATTGAAGTGGAGGCGACAAACGGGCTTGCGGTTGTTGTCATCCAGCAAAATGCCGAAATAGCTCTGTGTGTCCCTGTGACCAATTCGTTCTGGCTCGACGCTTGTTCGCACAATCGATTTCACAATGAAGAACCCTTCCATCTCCTCAGGGGTCGTTGCGATGCGAGCGGCTTCCTCATCTTGTGATGCTGGTGGCTTGTCGGTCGATTTCTCCGACTTCACAGCATCATCTGTAGCAAGTGGCTGAGCCACCAGAGTCTGTGGTGCAACTCCAGTAATAGCTGACTTCAATCGATCATTGACCAAATCGCCGGTGAACTGGGTGACTGCTTTAAGTAGCAGTGGCTGGAACTGTTCACGCACACGCGCAGTGATTGCTCCGTCATAGACACGGGCAGTAAAAAATCGAAGAAATTCTTCGCATGGGTCGCTGAACTGATTGGCCAATTCACGTTTGAGCTGACCGATATATTTCAGTTCGCCCGCTGCACTGATGATGGAGTCAACGTCAAATGCGGAGCGCGTGAGATTGCGAAGCTCTGGTGCCGCATGCTCATCGATATCCAGTAGATCAAGCTCCAAAAATGGCTTTTCATCCATTTTGTTGGGGGCGTCCAGGTCTGTGAAAAACTTGTAGACCCGTCCATTCGTGAGGATAGAGATTCTTGCGGTCGTTACGTGAAAGTAGCGGAAAAGCTGGCTTGCATGGTTGACATTCAGTGGCTCACCGAGCTTTTTGCATTCGATCAGCATTTGGACTTGACCATCTTTGAAAATGGCATAGTCGATCTTTTCACCTTTCTTGGTGCCTACATCGCAGATGAATTCTGGAACAACTTCGGAAGGATTGAAAACGTCATACCCCAATACGGATTGAATAAAAGGCATGACGAATGCCGTTTTTGTCGCTTCCTCTGTTGAGATGTTTTGGCCCTGCTGTCGGATCTTTGCGGCAAGGTTGTTAAGGCTTTCGTAGAGCTCCACATTTTCTCCTTCAAGTTGTTTGTGAGGGCATCATATATAAGTGCTTGCATGGGATTTTCCCAATTGCTTTTGGCGCTTGCATATTTCGAGTCTCAACATTTCAGCCGATACTGCTCATCCCGAGCAACCTTGCGCTCCCTCCGCACCCAATCCAGATCGTAATACTGGCTGCCAGCTCGCCCCATGCTGTCCAATGCTTTGACGCGTTCTTCCAGCGCATCGCAGACTTGTTTTTTGCCGGGCTCGGCAGGCTGGGCAGGGCGGTTTTGATAGACAACTGCAGGGGCTGCGGTATTGCGCTGGGTTTTGCGCCATTGGGATTCGGCATGGGCCACTTTCTGATCCCAGGGCAGGCCGGAGGGTACGGTTTCCGTGCGTTCCAGAAAGGCGTTGTGCTGGCCGCATGAATGGCTGCTCCAGAACAGCCCGCCGCCATGGCCTTTGCACAGATAAACGGTGCTGCTGGAGTGGCCGCTGTGCAGGGTGGTGGTTTTGTCTTCCACCACTTTGCCGCCTTTGCATGCCTCTTGAGAATAGGCATTACCGCAGCGATAGATGGGCTGCGCTATGGCCGGAGAGGTAGCGGTGGCTGACAGCAAAAATGCTGCGGCAGTCAATGCAAGCAGAAAATGCATGCGGAGCATTATCTGTAAAAATTAGTTACCGAGATATTAACCCCGGCCCGCGGCGCGATGTTGGCTAACTGTAATAAAGCAAAGAAAAAGGCAGTGTAAAGAACTACATTGCCTTTGTGCGTTAGCAGGTGCTTTTTGGGGGAGGGCTAATCAAATTTCAACGACAGCCTGCGTTGGGCTGGCGTGCGCATGTGTCTATCTTGCAAAGCGCTTGATGCAACTGGTGACCACACCCCATATTTCCAGAGCCTGTCCTTCCTGCGGCACGGTGTCGGGGTAGGTGGGGGCGCCTGCCTTGAGCTTGCAGGTGTCGCCATCGCCCTCCAGCACTCTGATGACGAGTTCGCGCTCGACAACCGCCACGACGATGCTCCCATCACGAGCGCGCAACTCCCTGTCCACCACGACGATATCGCCGTCATCGATGCCGTGTTCCTGCATGGACGGACCGGCCACACGCAGCACAAATGTGGCCTTGGAGTGCGTGACCAGCAGGTCTGTAATATCCAGCCGCTTGCCAGCAAAGTCATTGGCGGGCGAGCCTGCGCGCGCGCTGCAATCAGCCAGCGGCAAAGTAACCGGGGACGCGATCAGTTGGACGGGCATACCACTCATGAGACGATGACTGTTCATATGTACAGTGTAGCGGTTGATGAGGATCAGGTGTCATGAATCCACGTTGATGTCGCATGCTTTGTACTCGATCTTGCGTCCGGCTCTGTGCGGAGTCGGGGATCCATGTTGAGTTGCATCTGCTATGCCGAAGGCTGGCCGGCCCGCAGTGGCGACTGTGGCGGGCGGCCATTAAGTGGGCATTATCAGGCACTAGAAAATGACTAGCCGCATGCATTGCAGATGCATAACGGCATTATCGGAATGACTGCGCTACGCGGCGGCTAGAGCAGCCAAGTGAATATCCGCAGCCCCTTGAGTGCTGGCCGCATTCACATGGTCAAAGTAATCGTACCAGCCGCTGGCCTTGATGCCCGCCAGCAGGGCGTCACGAGCGGCCTGGTCAGGAAAGCGCCAAATACCAAGGAATGTATGCGCGGTTCCCTGGTCAATGTTGGAGTCCGTTTCTGCCAGAGAGAGAACTTCGACACCGAGGCTGGAGAGTTGATTCAATGCGAGTCCGATGCCGCCAAGAAAGTGTTGCCTTTGGTCGGCAGGCAGTGCGAGCCAAGCCGAATTGGGGGTGTAGAGCTCTACGAGGTAATGAGACATGGTTCCACTTTCACTTGAGATTGCGCAGTGCGCGTTGACATATACGATGTGTGGTGGCGGCTTGGGAGCTTTGAAGCCATTGGGCACAGATGTCACGTACCCAGGCTGGCTGGTCCTTGGCGGCATCATTGAGCCAATTGGCGACCGAGTCCTGCACGTAGACCGAAGGGTCGCTCTTCAGAGCTGAGAGCAAAGGCAGCGCTTGCTCGGGCGAGCATTTGAGCTGTGAGATATGTGTGCTCCACACCCCGCGGGGACGCAAATCCTCGCACGCGAATCGTCGGATACGGTCAGAAGGATCTTGTGTCCATGGCATCAGCTGAGCGATAGCCGTCGCTAGGTCTTGCACCAGGTGCGGCCGCATCGCCATCCAAGCCCATTCACGCACACCAAAATGGGCATCATCTGCCAGCGGGCGCATTGTGGCCAGCCGTACACCGAGATCTACATTAGGCTGCGCACCGATCATGAAACACGCCCAGCCTCGTGCCATATCTGCGTGGTGCGTTCGGCATTGTGCGATGCCCCCAGTACCCAAGTCCTCCAGCAAGACTGCGCCGATACGGGCCATGCGTTTGAGCACACCCAGCTGGCAGGCTTCATCGATCGTGTTCAGTGCGCGAGCCGTAAGTGCCGGAAAGAGTGTTCGTGCCAGTACGGCCTGGTCGACTGCTAGGCACTCAGCCAGCGTCGCGCATTGCAACTCCCCGTGCGATAGCGCATGCAGAACGTCCCGAGGAATGTCAACGGTGCGCGTCGCACCCTTGCGGACTTGATCCCTCATGATTCAACGTCCGATTCAGGGCCTCGTACTTTCTCCAGCAACGCTGCCAGCTGCTTTCGCTCATCTACAGACAGGTTGCCAAACAGGCCTGCAATCCACCGGCCATGCTGATTGATAACGGTACTGGCAAGTTGTTTTCCTTTTGAGGTCAGTCGAATGCAAAGTGCGCGGCGGTCTTCGGCGTTGGCGTGACGTTCAATCAGACCCTCGCGCTCCAGTCCGTCTAAGAGGCCGGTCACCGTGGCGCGGGTCACGCCAGCCCGTTCGGCCAGCGCGTTGGGTGCGAGTCCGTCAGGCGCCACATCGAGAAGGAACAACAGCACAAAGCGCCCCTCAGACAAACCATGAGGAGCCAGCAAAGCAGCGCAGTCGCGGTCGATGTTTGCAGCCATAGACAGCACTTGAAAACACAGCTGGATGCCATCCACATCGGGAAGTTTGCGTTTTTGCGCTTCTTCAATTAGCGCCTGGTACTTCTGTTCAAGCTTCATTAGTTAGCCAAAATATAATATGGTGGCTAATTATATGAGCGAGATCACTGCATGAATAGTGGGCCAAGCATCACTTCACAGATGCCGGCTTGTCGATTGCAGACTTTGGCCTGGCTGAGCGCTGATTCAATGACCAGGCAGAGTAGGGTATTGAACCATCAGGGTCGTTCCGGGGCGGCGCTTGCCTGTCATCAACCGGCGCGGGCCGAGGCCCGCACTTTCATCCCGATCAGTTGGTGGCAAAGCAGTACATCAGCCCGGCGCTGCCGCTTTGCTGGAGCTGCTCAACGCTGCAGCCGCGCGTGCCGTGCGACGAGTTCCACGAGGCATTGGCCACAGGGTCGGGGTTGGTGCCTTGGTGGTCGTGGTGGCCCACGATGGCAGAGCCGCCGTCGCTCTTGGTCCAGTTGCCGCAGGTGGTGTCCTTGCCGGGCTCGGGCAAGGCCAGGGTGCCGTCAGGGCGCGAGCCGGTCAGGATGTCGTGGCGGTTGACCTCATCTCCAAAGCCCGAGACGACTTCGCCCTTTTCGGTCAGTGAGGTGTCCTTGCCGACCTTGGCATTGGCGCTGTGCAGGTCGGCCACGCTGGTGGCAATGACCACGCCCTTGGCGTTGCGCCACGGTCCGTTGCCGATGCGGTCGCGCGCATTGACGGCCGGTTGTCCGTTCAGTGCCGCATTGCTCAGGTAAGCGCGCCAGGTCTTGTTGCCTGCGCCCACGCTTGCGGCCAGCGACTGGCAGTAGCGGTCGGCCCCGGCCAGCCCGCCCAGGTCGCCGCCCTTGCCGGGGTTGGTGCTGGTAATGAAGAAGCTCATGGGGTTGCCGCCCGACGCCCCCATGGCGCCGCAACCCACGATCAGTGCGGCCGCCGCGAGGGCGGTGCTGGCAGAAAGAACCAAACGACGGGACATGGCAGGCTCCTGAGCAAATGTGGAGCACGCAGGCTAACGCAAGGCTGTGTCAGCGGCAATATGGATGGGGCAGCGAGTTGGGCCAGGCGCAGCGGGCTGTCTGCAGATGAGGCAGTGGACTAGCACTGCTTCAATCAAATATCCAGAGATAAGCACCCGCAGCAGCACATGCCAAAGCCATCACCAAGAAGACCCAGTGCAAGCCCGGAATGCCTTCGGCCCCTGTGTACTTGTGAGAGCGAGAAGTCCCTTGCTCTCGTACCGACAAGGGGGCGGCGTTCACAGCTCTGCCTGACGCTGGGGGAACAGCCCAAACCCGATGATTCGCCGAATGGTGAAACTGAAATGCGTCGTAGGCCAAGTAGCCAAAAAACACGGCGAGCGCAAAGAGCCAGAATGGTGACATCCAAGGTCTCGGTTGTTACGGAGGGAGCCTGATTATTGGCTCGATCCTTAATAAATTTGGCAGAGGTCTGAAAAAGTGCCATTTTCCTTCGTTAATCAATTTCTCTTTGGGTTTGTGCGCTGCCGTTGCATTCGGCCAATAGCTGTCCTTTAGGGCTACCAGCTACACTCAGCAGCAATTATTTTTCCACCAGAATTTTCGAAGGTCAGACATGCGTCGTGAGGCTATGGTCTTTGGTGGGTTTATCTTGGTTCTTGGTGTGTTCGGGATTGTGAATGGAAGCGCCATTTTAATTCGCGGTGCGATCCATGTCGAAGGAACCAGCTGCAAGGCAATATGCGGGATCTTGCTCTTGCTTGCAGAGCTTTTTACCCCGGAGTTTGGGGCCGCCGCGGCGGGATCAATCTACTTGCTATTAGGCTTCAGCTTGGCCTTGGCAGGTTACTTTTTGCTAAGAGGCCGGCAAAGGGGGCGGCCTTGAACGGCCGCGGTGAGTCAAGCAGAGCCGGCTCTGCCGGCAAAGACGATCGAATATCAATCTGGCACATGCCAAGAAAGTCTGTCCTATGCCTGAAAATAATGTGGTAGCTGGTGTCGTGGCAAGAGCCATTCAACCCAAAGACTTTGATCAGTGGCTCTCGCTCTGGGACGGCTACAACGCTTTCTACGGACGGGCCGGAGCTTCCGGGCTGCCCCGAGAAATTACCGAGACAACCTGGGAACGTTTCTTCAATCCCATCGAGCCAGTGTTTGCGGTGGTGGCGGAACATGAAGGAGAGGTAGTTGGCCTGGCTCATTACCTGTTTCACCGCAGCACGACCAGGCTTGCCCCGGTCTGCTACCTGCAGGATCTTTTCACCGCCCCCACACGGCGCAAGCTCGGAATTGGCAAGGCCCTCATCAACAACGTCTACGAGCAAGCCACGCTGGCTGGTGCGAGCCGCGTCTACTGGCAAACGCAAGCAACCAATGAAGCCGGCCGCGCGCTCTACGACAAGTTGGCCAGACATAGCGGATTTATCGTTTACAGCCATGAGTTGTAGCCCGACACGCCATGCAGGTGCGATGAGGTGGCAGCTTGGGGGGGCGGCTGTCGCAATAGTGCCAGAATCAGGCCATCAACACTTTGCCTTGTCAGGTGTCCAGAGCCAAACAGCGCGAGAGCCCAGTTCAAGCATCGGTTTAGAGCTGGATAGTGATGGAGTCATCTGATTTGCTGTCTCGGGTTCTCCGACAACCCATACCCTGTGCTTGGTTGTGCACAAAGCATGGTTTGCATCTTGCTTTCCCAGGAGTAAATGACTAGCGCTATTTGGAGAGAAATCTGCGGCATCCAGCAGTTCTTTCCTCCAGTTGTCTGACTTTGATGCTTTGGCTGCTTGCCAGTCATCGACGATCCAAGCGACCTGGTCCGTGTGCATGTAGAAACGCACGCCGTAGTAAAGTTGTCCGAGCATCATGATTCGATCGCCAGGTTGCACCGGTAACGCAGCCAGGCGGTCCCAACGAGCTTTTTGAGGAACACCTTTGATGCCGAAGCCGATGGCAAGCGCCGCGCAAAGAGCTGCTGAAACTCCCATGTTGATAGCGAGCTTAGACGTCAGCTGCGGTAAATGCAGCTCGCCGCCAGCGAAAGCTGTTTGCCACATGCGAGCGATCAGGTAGGCCAGAGGTGGGAGTGCCGGCAGCACATAGCCCACGATCTTGCTGCTGGGAATCGAAAAGAATGCCATCACAGCCAATAGCCAAACCACCATATATCGATCGAGGCTCATTTGTGCAGGGTGTGAGTCAGACTTGGGCATGAACTCTTGCCGAGTCCGCCACCGCCTGAACAGCATATAGATTCCAGTCAGAGTCCAAGGAAGACATGCCAGTGTGATCACTGCCAGATAGAACCACCATGATTGCGGGTTGTTGAAGCCCGTTTCGGTATAACGCTGGAAATGCTGTGTGACAAAGAAATAATGAAAAAACTGCGGATGCTGCTTTTGCGCAAACCATACCCATGGCCCCGCAATCGCAAGTATGGCGAGCCATGCTGGAGGGTACAGGGGCAGTACCAATTGGTTCCAGCGACGCTCCCAGACAATCCACATACACCACACCAAGCCGGGCAAGACTAGGCCAATGAGTCCTTTGGCTAGGAAGCCAAGACCGGCAAATACACCCGCCGCCATGATCCAGCTATGCCAGGATTTGCCAAATTGCAACTCTATCGTGGCAATGAATGCACATGTGGCGCAGGCACACATACAGCCGGCCAGTAGCATGTCCATATTGGCATACTGGGCAGCCAGAAAGGTAAATGGCATTGTGAGGAAGATGATCACCGTGGTTACGGTGGTCGATGTACTCGCATAGCGTCTGGTCAGAGCCAGTAGACTCATCGACGCCAGCCATGCTCCCAGCATGGACGGCAGGCGCGCCACCCATGCGTGCACGCCGAACACCTCATAGCCTGTGGCTGCAAGCCAGTAGTACAGAGGCGGCTTGTGAAAGAAGGGAAGCCCGTTGAGATGAGGCGTCACCCAATTGCCGGTGCGCAGCATATCTAAGGCAATAACGGCATAGCGTCCCTCATCCGGGTTGCTCAATGGACGAATCCACGCAAGGGCCAAGAGCCACAGCGCCATTGCTAAACCGCAAAGGATTGTGTCGTCGATCTTGCGGCTGAAGGCCTTCACGCCCAGAGGGATGACGGTTTGCACGGGCTAGATCAGACCGCAGAGCGAAATAACAAAGGTTGCAGCGCATTTGCTTCTGGCTGCAACCTCAAACCTTTGCATCTTTACTAGCAGCATCACCGACTCCTTTGGCTAAACAGGTCGTGATGGGCTTGGACTTGGCAGCTCACCGCTGTTATTGCTGGCTGGAATCTAGGCTTCGCAACTTATCAATTTCTTAAGGCGCACGCGCTTAAGGTGCTTACTTGATATGTCAATCTGATACAGCGAGCCTCCACATATTTTTTGGTCGTCAATCAGTGAGCCTCAGCGATACAAAAAATCGTGTGCCCAAGGAGGGCGACAACGCATATGCCGTCATCAAAGCGTCGTCGGGAATGGTTGCTGTGGATTAAACAGTTCTTCTGTCTAGGCAAAGAGGCTCCTTTAGGAGCCTTTCTGATTCAGCCAGTTCAGATCAATTGGATGCGCTAAGTTAAAAACTTCTTTCGCAAGCAACGACCTCCAGAGCGGTGCAGCGGATAGCGCGGAGACGTTTGCGCAGACAGCCAACAGGCATCAGAAGCCGGACAAGGGATTGCTGCGCTTCTGAATTCCGGGTCGTTGAGGTCCAATCAAGTCAGGTGGTCTTCCACAATCAACCAGCCCATGCTCCCAACCCCATCATTGATGATGTCCAGGTGGTTGCTGCCCTCGTACACACGAATTTTCTGACCAACAAAGGCTTTGGGTGCAAGGCGCTCAATATTGGACAGGGCGAGCCTTATTTGCTCGCCAAGCTCAGAAAGTGACTTTTGAGAGTAGTCAATGTCCATAGCCTCGGCCAGCAGTCCATAGACAACTCTCTTTTTTCCCTCTTCGGGGAAAGAGAGCACCTTTGTATGCAAGAGCTCTGCATCCGAAAATTTGCGACCAGTGAGCTTTTCAAAAACTTCAATGCTTGGCAAAGTTCCCTCCTGGCGCTGTGTGACTCAATGTAACCAGCATAGTCGAGCACATTGAAGAGATGCAAGCACCAAGAGCGCGTAGTTACGCCTACTTCACTAATGAATTCAGGACTGCAAATGACCCAGACCACCTTCTGGGCATGGTTTGTCAATCGCCCTCAGGTGCCTGTTCCTGCCCGTGAAAGGCTTCCCATGCAGCTGCTTCCAGTTCACCGCAATCAGAGATGAGGTTGCCGCTCTCATCATGAAGCGTATACGTTTGTTGCTCACCTCCAATGCTCGCGGCGCCATCAAGTCCCAGCAGCAAGGTATACATGGTGTCTCTCAGCACCGAATCCAGAATCGCTCGAAGTTGCTCGTGCTGCTTGGGCGTGAGCTCTAGAGCTTCGATCCTCGCTGCGACCTCCGACTCCTCATGAGCATTCATGAAAGACAAAAGAAGTTCTGATTTGAGCTTGACCCAGTTTTCAACAAATTGTTTGGCGTTCATCGTCACATACCAGGTTGCAATGAGCAAAGGACCGCTATTGTCCGATTGAATCCGCCACCCGTTGCAGTCATCGGCAGCGTCCAGGAGACTGAAGAAAAATGACCGCAAAAGTCGCGACTTATGGCAACTCACTGCTCGCCAGCATTCGGTTTGCAGCTGTTCATCACAGCAAGCCTGAGCCAGGCCAACGCGGGATCATTGTGCTTTCGCGCATGCCAGGCCTGTTGATATGCCATTTTCGGTAATTGCAATTGGCGTGGAGGCGCAAACTGCCGTAGATTCTTGAATGAGCGCAACGGGCCTACAGCACGACGGGCAATCGTCAGAACCAGATCGGTACCTGGCAGCAATTCAACCGCAGCGCTCCAGTGTGGCAAGGCCACCGCAATCCTCCTTTTAAGTCCCTTGGCTGCGAGTGCGCGCTCGATCTCGTCGTTCGCATCCGGCCTCAATGCCAGCATGACATGAGGGCGCGTCAGCCATTCCTCTAGCGACAGTCCTCCTTTTTCCGGACTGACGGCCTTGTCTGCGAGACAGATGAAATCCTCTTCGAACAGTGTTTCGACCTGGATGTCTTGTGCAAGATCGGGAAAGATTCCCAGAGCCAGATCCAATTCACCATCGGCTAGCTGTACCAGCATGGCATCCCGGCTGGCCTGACTGATGGCGAAGTCAAAGCCGGGCGCATGTTTGCGGACATATCGCATCAGGTCCGGAAGTACCAGACGAGCCGCATAGTCGGACAGTGACAGCCTGAATCGTCGCTGTGCCTGCAGTGGATCGAACTGAGGCGTTCCCAGCAGAGTATTGAGGCTGCCCAAAGCCTCCGAGAGCGGTTGCAGCAGCGCATTGCCTCGGGCCGTCAGCTCCAGCTTTCCCTGCTTGCGCACCAGCAATGGGTCATTGAAATGCTCGCGCAACTGAGCTAGCGAATGACTCACTGCCGGTTGGCTCTTGTGCAGGCGCATGGCAGCCCTGGTCACGTGCTTCTCAGTCAGCAACGCGTGAAGTGCCAGCAGCAGATTGAGGTCGATACGGCGCAAATCATCCATGCGAAGAATAGTACACGTGCATATAAACAATTTCCATAATTAATCCGTATGCAAGACCATTCAAACATTGCTTGTAAAGGTTTGAAGGAGTAGCAGATATGAACAGCAAGATGGCATTGATGACGGTCGCCTCACTGGGCATGGCCTTGCTGGCAGGGGCCATCCTGCCTTTTCAGGCCGCTGCAAATGCCAACGTAGGCAGTGCTCTTGGTCACCCTTTCTGGGGGGCCACCACATCGCTGGTGATCAGCCTGGCCGTGATGGTGCCCATGCTGATTCTGGTCAAAGCCCCCATGCCGAACTTCAGCAATGCGTTTCACGGTCCCTGGTGGTTCTGGATCGGCGGTGTCCTGGGGGCTGTTTACGTCGCCAGTGCTGCAGCCCTGATACCCAAACTGGGTGCCGGCGGATTTCTGGTTGCCGTGGTCGCAGGACAGATGGTCGTGGCTGTATTGATCGATCACTTCGGTGTCATGGGGCTGGAGCCCAAGCCCATCAACGTCATGCGTGTGCTGGGCGTTCTCCTGATTCTTGGCGGGGTGTTTTTGATCCAGGGAGCAGGAGCAGCCAGACCTGCCGTCACAGCGATCCCCGTCGCCTCCAGCGTGGGCTTGGCTTGAGCACAAAAATAGTGATTGACCCACTGGCGCGGCGCCAGTGCGCTAAGCACTGCTCGAAAGGAAATGGAAATCAGCGCCTCACGCCGAAATGCTCAATGCGAGCCCTTGGTTGGACATTGACGGCCCCGTGCCATAGCTGCCTGACAAGATCAAGCAAACACATGCCTTCCTATCAAAAAAATGTCCCTGACGCTCGCCGAACGTCTGGGGTTTCATCACACCAGGTGCCTACGATTAGGAGTGTGCATGCCTGGAGCAGGAGATCGCCATGAGCAAATTCAGTATTCAGCACATTGATCACATCGTGTTGCGCGTCACCGACCTGGAGCGCAGCATCCGCTTCTACCAAGCGGTCCTGGGCTGTACCTTGGTGAAGCGTCGCGAGGATTTGGGTATGGTTCACCTGCGAGCTGGTGCATCCATGATTGATCTGGTGGATGTTGAGGGCCCGTTAGGCCGTGCGGGCGGAGCTGCGGCCTCAAGCGAGCGCAGAAACGTCGATCATTTTTGCCTGCGTATCGAGCCTTTTGATGAGCAAGCCATACTCACCCATTTGGCGAGCCATGGTCTCGAGGCGGATGGGGCGGTGCGACGCTTTGGCGCTGATGGCATGGGCCCGTCCATTTACTGCAAAGACCCGGACGGCAATCAGCTTGAACTTAAAGGGCCTGCGAGCGCCGATTGACAACTCAGGCGGCAGTCCGAACTCCCTGAGTGCTCGCTATGCCCGATTGGGTTGCTCGAAAGACAGCCTCTGGTTGTGGATTGAAGCGATTGTGGCTGTCGTTGTCCGGCCCGCAAGAGGCGCTTCCCATAGCCACCAGGTGGCATCGTCACTGTCCCTGCCACCTCAGGACGGGTTCGTTTGACCTTTAAACTAGCCGCATGAATCGACGTAGTCTGCTCTTATCCGCCCTGGCCGCAGGGTTTGCTCAAGTGACGGCGGCAGGCCCCCAGCCTCAAGAAATGACCGAGTGGTCTCGGTTCTTCACAGAAGCTGATGCGCAAGGCAGCATCGTTGTTCTCGATGCACGCGATAGCTCTGAAATTACTCACGTCTACAACGTGTCGCGTTCCGGCCGGCGTTACTCGCCAGCCTCTACCTTCAAGATTCCGCACAGCCTGTTTGCGCTTGATGCAGGGTTGCTGCGCGACGAGTTTCAGCTCATTCAATGGGATGGTGTGAAACGACCTGTGGAGGCCTGGAACGTGGACCAGAATCTGCGCTCCGCGATGAGGAACTCCACCGTCTGGGTGTATGAGCGCTTCGCCAAGGAACTCGGTGATGCAGGCGAGACCGCCTATATGCGAAAGATTGGGTATGGCAATGCGGTCGCCACTGGCGACAAGCCATTCTGGGTTGAGGGCGACCTCGCCATCTCATCCTTCGAGCAGATTGCTTTCTTGCAACGGCTTTACCGCAATCAATTGCCTTTCCAGGTCGAGCACCAGCGGCTTGTGAAGGACGTGATGGTCAATGAAGCAGGGCCTGACTGGATACTGCGTGCAAAAACGGGCTGGACCGGAAAAATCGGCTGGTGGGTGGGCTGGGTAGAGTGGCCCAGCGGCCCCGTCTTCTTCGCCTTGAACATAGACACTCCCAACAGACTTGCCGACCTTGCCAAACGGCAAAGCATCACACGCAATGTTCTGCGCTCCATTAAAGCGCTACCCACTTCAGCATAGATCTGAACCGGGAGCAGAAGCCGACAGAGCCATGTCTTGAAGAGCTCTTGCGGCCGGTTTCTGCCCCCGTTTGCATGTTCCATGGGGACGCTTGAGATGTGAGCCGACATGGATAGTCAGGCGACAATCTCTCCGTTGCGGATCGCCACGCGAATGGCCTGCGCCGTCGTGGCAACGCCCAGGCGCTTGCGGATGCGGCGCAGGTGGTTTTCCACAGTGCGTTCGGATAGACCGAGGGTTGCGGCAATCTCCGTCTGCCGCCGGCCGGCGGCCGTCCATGCGAGCACCTCACGTTCGCGATCGGATAGGGGGCCGAGCTCCTCTTGCGCGGGCAGTTCCAGCAGCCTGCGCGCCGTGCGGAATGCGGTTTGGGCGATCAGCTCCAGCGCCAGCCGGGCCTGTGGCGAGGCATCGATGCGCTCGCCGCCCAGGCTCATCGCGCCTTCCAGCCCCAGGAGGCCGAATACAGGCACTTGCAGACCGTGGATACCCGGGCCCTGCGGCGCGCGGACGACGCTGTAACGCTCGCCCTGAGCGCCGTTCGTCTTGCTCCAGAAAAAGGGCTGGTTCGTTTCCAGGATATGGTGCGTCACCGGGCAGTGCCGCACGTAGTTTTCAGCATCGACAGGCGCGCCCGTGCCGAACCAGTCGCCTTCGATCCAGTAGATGCGCTCCACCGCATCGTCCCGAGCGCTGGAAGCCGAGAACAGCACAAAACGGTCGTACCCCAGCGGCGCGCCGACCGCACGCACCGTATCCTGGATTGCGGCGAGGCTGCGGGCGCCCTCGATGGCGAGGGCTCCGTTGAATGCCGCCTGCACTATTGCGGTGCTCATCTCAGGCCGTGACTTCCTTGAGCAAGGTTTCGGCCGCGAGCTTGCCAAGCGCATTGCCAGCCAGAGGGCTGTCTCCGGTGATCAGCTGGCGGTCCCGGTGCACGGCACCCGAGATGCCGTCGTTGACGATCTGGAAGCCCAGGGCCTTGAGCCTTTCGCCGAACTTCCAGGTCAGGTGACCCGGCATGTAGCCGATGGCCGGGGTCTGCGCATCAAGTGCATCGGGGAAGGCGCAGATCTTGTAGCCTCGGTAGATGTCGCTGTCGCCAACCGCGAGGAAGGCCGCAGGTCCATGGCACAGGGAGATGACGAATCGGTTGTTGGCCGCAGCCCATTCCAGCACCGCACCTACGTCACGGCTGTCGGGGATGCCGATCAGCGCGCCATGCCCGCCGGGTACGAAGATGGCGGCATACTGCTCCAGCCCTTGCTCAAGCACCGTCGACAGGCGCAGCGGCTCCTTGAATTGCGAGTGGTACTTGTTGAAGAAGCCCTTGACCGTCTCGTCTTCGGAAGGCATTGCCCAGAACTCGAACTTGACGGGATTTCCCGACACCGTTGCCACATCGAACGCGAAGCCCGCCCTGTCAAGGTGGTACATGGGCAGCAGTGTCTCGACCGGGTGGTTGCCGGTTGAGAAGAAGCTGCCGTTATCGGTCAGCAGGTAGCGCTCGTCTGCGCCGATCATCAGGATCTTCTTGCTGCCTTGGTAGGTTTTCGCGTAGTCGGCCCCGCTCAGGTCGGACTTGGGCGACGTGAACTGGCTGAGCGAGTAGGAGGAGGGAAAGAACGCATTGAGTTCGGCCGGATCGGGTTGCGGTTGCTTGTCGGAAGTCGATGATTCAGCCATGGGGCACCTCTGGGGTAGTTTGCGGAGTGCACAACAATGCGGCGGCAAGAAACCTGTGGCAATGAGGGATTTCCGTCAATGAGAGTCGGGCGAAGCCGGAATTTTGCCCCCGGCCTGTTTCAGGCTTGCACAGTGCCAAAGTCGGGAGCAGAAGCCTGGCGTCGCTCCGGCAATTCGCGTGTCTCAACGGTTGAATCACTTGCTGAATCACTTTGGGCCGACTGCATTTGCGATGCGCGCCTAGCCTGTTTGTCCGCATACATGCACCGATCAGCCTCCTTGAGCACAGCCTGCGAAGAGCTGGCGGATGGATCGGCACTCACAATGCCAAAGCTTGCTCCTGGATAGTCGAAGCTGCACTCGGCAAATCTATAGGTTCCGATCAGCAGCGGTGCCAATCGACTGCGCATGGCTTCAAGAGCCTTGTCCTGATCCATGGGGTCAGGCGGAGCAATCAGTCCGATGACGACGAATTCATCACCACCTAGCCGCCCCAGCATGTCGCTCTTGCGCAGACCCGCAGACATGCGCCGGCCGACTTCGACAAGGAATTGGTCACCGACCACATGTCCGTAGGTATCGTTGATCGCCTTGAACCCATCCAGATCGATGAAGGCCACCAGGACCCATTGCTGCGTGCGGCCTGCCAAAGCGAATAGCCGATCCAGTTGAGCCATCACATTGCGCCGGTTCGGCAGATTGGTCAGTGCATCATGGTTCGCCGCATGCCGCTCGTCCTGCCGCCGCACCACCACTTGTCCGATCACGTGGCTGCAGAGCAGGATGAAAAGCAGGCCGATCGCCGCAACCAGCCCTGCGATCCAATAGTGCTGTCGACGCATGGCAGGCAGGTGATCCAGGGCTGCCATCGTGATCAGCTGGTACTGTGTTTTGGATAGCGGCTCACGCCGCAGCAGATAGGGTTTTCCATCGATGAGCCACTGATCAGCATGACCAGAGCTGGCCATGGCCTGCACATCCAGAGCTATTCCTGGATCTTCTCCATTGTCTGGCGAAGAGGGCGTGCTGGAAGACTGCGCAGTACCCGGCGAAAGAAGCCCTGCCGCATTGCGGAGCATGAATGGAGCGGACGAAGCGGTAGTCACTCTTCCCTGGCGATCCACGATCAGTGCAATGTGGTGTCCAGTCAGGTAGAGCGCTATTTCCGGGGCATCGAACTTCACCGTGACGGAGCCCAGAGGCATGTCGTCTTCGTTCTCAATGCGGCTGGCTACAAAATAGGACGGTGTCTTGTTCAGCCGGGCGATACCGAACGAATGGCCATTGCCGTCACGCAATGCATCAATCAGATAGGGACGGCCGGAGTAGATCATGCCCACGATGCTGTCAGGCTCGTCCCAGTTGCTGGCAGTCACTGTGTCGTCCGACATATTGTTCATGTAGATGCGGGCATAGCGCAGATCGCTGGAGAGTTCATGCATGAAGTTGCCGACTTTGCGCACCAACGGATCCTGCGTGAGTTGTGCCGCGCGCTGCTGGCGCGTGAGCCTGGCCAGACTTGGCGGATCGTCGCGATACCGGGTGGCCAACTGGATCACCGAGCCCTGGCGCGCCACCATATTGGCCACACTCAACATTTCCGTGAACAGCCGATCCATGATGCGTGCGGTCGTCTCGGCTTCGTATTCGGCGCTGGCAGCCAGGCGATCCAGCTCTGCACCCACGACTCGCTTTGACATCCACCACCCCAGACCAGCCACCAAGGTCAGCCACGCAGCGGCCATGACTAGTGTGGCCATGCGCACGGTGGGGAGCATGGACTGTTTGTGCTGAGCATGCAGCGGTAGTGCCTTGTCCACGTACTCCCTCCAGGCTGTTTTGAACGCATGGTAACAAGTGCGTCTGGAGTGAAAAGTCAGGAAATGTCATCGGTGAAGCAGGTGTCGCGGCCGTATGAGTCCTCTGCGGAAAAAAGCTGGAGCAGTCAATGGCTGAACCGGCCTGGATGCGACCGCATTGAGGGGGCTCCTGAATGGTGCACCGTCTTTCCCGGGCATCTATACCACCGCAGCGCTGAACGGTTCGGGCCTTCGTGCAAGCAGATGAGACAGCCTTTGAAGGCCCGTCTGCAAGCGTCCGCGGTCCTTGATGCTGCCCAACGAGATGCGAATGGCATTGACGGAGTTGTTGCCGGTGGCGAATGCCTCAGCCGGAGTGACTGCGATGCCCTCGCTGTCGGCTGCGCGCGCAAGCTGTGAGGAGCTCCAATACCCTGGCAACTCGAGCCATACATGCAGGCCGTCTCCAGTGCCGCTGTACCTCCCCGCAAGAATATCCCTGGCCATCCAGTGGCGCAGACGCGCCTCCTTGCGTACGCCTTCCATCAACGCAGCAGCCGAACCGTCGAGGATCCACTGTGTGGCCAGTGCGGCCGTCAGAGGAGCGACCATCAGCGCAAATGACCTGAGCGCGACCAGGAAACGTTCGCGTTCAAACTGGTCACGCATGAGCACGAAGGCGACACGCAAACCGGGGGTCAGGCATTTCGACAGGGTCGAGATGTAGCACACCTGTTCCGGGGCAAACGTGGCAATAGGTGGTGGCGGTGCATCGGCAAGCAGCCAGTAGGGGTCATCTTCAACGATGCGTACATTGCAGCGCTTCGCGATGCCGGCCAACTCCTTGCGCCGACGCTCCGGAATGGTGATGGCGGTCGGGTTCTGCAATGTGGGGTTGAGGTAGACCAGCCCAGGCTGGTGCCGATGGCAGGCCTGCTCCAGCATCTCGGGCACCATCCCGTGCTGGTCCGCTTCCACCGCCACGATGCACCGGCCCAACTGGGTTGCTGCAGTACGCAGGCCCGGATAACTTGCTGGCTCTGCCAATATCACATCGCCAGGCTTCGTCAGCGCCAGGATCAATGCGGCAATTGCCGCTTGCGCGCCCGGGCAGACAACAACCTGCGCTGAATCCAGGGATCCAAACATCGGCTCCAGCCATCTGGCTCCTGCCTTACGGTCGGAGTCGCTTCCTCCGCCCAGGTGGTAAGTCATCAGCAATGCGGTGTCTGCCCCCATCATCACCTGAGAAAGGCCTTGCTTCAGCAGATCGTCGAAGTCCACGCCAGCGGGCGGGGGGGGCGTGTTCATGCTCAGGTCGAGGACCGAGGTCAGTTCAACTTTCGGTGCCGCGACATAAGTACCTCGCGCGCCGCGGCCCTCAAGCAGATGGCGGCGTCTGGCTTCGTCGTATGCGCGCGTGACCGTCGTCAGGTCGAGGTTCAGCTGTGCTGCCAGCTGACGCTGCGGAGGCAGACGATCACCCGGCTTCAGGGATCCATCTGCCATTGCCGCCTGCAAGGCATCCGCAATCTGCAAGAAGCGCGGCCCGCCATGCACGGCCAATCGCGGCAGCCAAACTGGCAAACTGTCATCTTGTATGGTTTTCATACGCAGACATTTTGTCTCAATGTATGGAAATTGTTTTTAAGTAATATGCCTCAGAGCGTGTAGCGATCCCATTCTTGTATGGCAATCGCTGACGTTTTCGCCTCTCTCCTTCAGGAAGCGGTGTTCCTCACGGTAGACAGTGTCAAGTCATAGCTGGAAATTCTCAAAATGATCGATTGGGTCCCTGTAATCTTTGTTACGTTCAAGGTTCTCATCTTCGGCGCGTGCATGTTCTTCGCCATCAAGTGGCATTACGACCAAGGAAAGAAGGGAATGGACAGGCGCGCGCTGCTGCGCACGGGCAGCAAGGTGGCTGCCGCCTTCATGCTGGCGCTGCTGTGTGTGTTGCTGTTCACCTTCGGCCTTGCCAGGATGCTCGGTATGGACTTGAGCCTCCCATGACGGCAAAGGCTGGTCGCCCGATATCCAGCAATGCAATGAACCTTGCAATCATCGCTCGGCCATAACTTGTTGCCTTATCGAAGACGGCAATCTGCCTTGCGTGGCCTTTGCAGACTACCTTTGGCCCCAGGCATTCGGGAGACCACTTGCTTCGGATGACGAGGTCGCTCAGTACTCAACCGTCAGGCTGGTCCTGCTTTTCCGGGCCAGCTCGACAAAAGCCAATGCAGCGGGCGAGAGCTTGTCAAAGCTCAGCGCGGCCAACGCGATTTTCCGGCGACAACAGGGCTTTAACGGGCGGTAGACAACACCTGCCGGGGGCTCGGGCAGAGCCAGACGTGCGGCAATGGTGACTGCCTCGCCTTGCGCGACAAAGCCCATCATCGAGGTGAGCTGCTCAAACCTGAACAGAGTTCTGGGTGAAGCGCCCTGGCTGGCCAAAAAAGCATCGATATGGGGGCCTGAGCCTGCGCTGGTACGGATAAAGGGCTGTCCATGAAAGCTCATGGCAGCAATGGCCGATTGGGACGCAAGAGGGTGCGCAGCAGGCAGCACCGCCACCAACTCGTCTTCGGCCAGGGTCAGGGTATCGAAGCGTTCGTCGGGCAAGACGACAAAGCCCAGTTCCACGCGCCGTTCCAGCAACCACTGAACGACCGTGCTATCTATGGCTTCCTCGATGTGCACCTCGACCAGGGGGTGCCTCTGCTGAAAGCGTGCCAGGAGCCTCGGCAGCAGACGCAGCGACGAGGTGGCACCAAAAGATGCAATGCGCAAGGTGCCCCGGGCAATGCCATGCTCCGCATCGGCTTCCTGCTGCAATGCCTCTTTTTGCTGAAGGATGTCATTGGCGCGGCTCAGTAGCCTGGCGCCCACTTCGGTCAGTGTTGCCGCTGCTCCTTCTCGTTTGAAAAGCGAGACGCCGAGCTCTGTCTCCAACTGCTTGATGGCATGGCTGACTCCGCTCTGGGAAATACCCAGCACACCCGCTGCGCGCGAGAAGCTGCCGACCCGGGCGAGCGCAGCAAAGACTTCGAGTTGCGTGAATGTCATGAGCTTTTACTCATTCGACGATGAATACTGATTATCAGATAGTAACGTCTCATGAATACATTGCGAACCTCCACTCATTTGGGATTGATTGGCATGGCTGCCCTGTGGGGTGCTTCCTGGCCCTGGGGACGCATCGTCGCGCAAGCCATGCCTCCACTGGCTGCGGCCAGCCTGCGCTTCTTCCTGGCTGGGCTCCTGCTGATGCTTTGGTTGTACCGCAGCGAGCGCATGGGTGCATTGCGTGTCCTGGGGCCTCGCCAATGGGCGGGCCTGGCCTGCGCTTCTGCCGTAGGTGTTCTGGGCTACTCCGTGTTCTTCTTGCTGGCACTCAAGACCGTGCCTGCGGGCAAGGCGGCCATGGTGGTGGCACTCAACCCGGTTCTGACCATGCTGTTCGCAGCGCTGCTGTTTCGTGAACGCGTGAACGCCATCATGTGCCTGGGCTTGGTGCTGGCCGTGACGGGCGCCCTGTATGCGCTGAGTGACGGTGCTTTGGGGGACCTGGTGTCTTCCTCGTCCGGCATGGGAGAGTGGCTGCTGCTTGGTTGCGCCGCATGTTGGGTTGCCTATACCCTGATAGGACGCATCGTTCTAACCCGCGTGGATGCGCTGACGACGACGACGGTGACCACGCTCATTGGCGCTGCACTGCTTCTTATGGCCAGCATTGCCCTTGAGGGCCCATCCGCCTGGACTGCCCTGGCAAAAGCCCCTGCCGTCGCCTGGTACAGCGTTGTGGCCCTGGCCCTGGGCGCTACGGCATTGGCTTACGCCTGGTACTTGAAGGGTATCCAGGAGCTGGGTGCTGGCGCCGCAGCCGCGTATATGTCCCTGGTGCCGCTGTTTGGCATGCTGCTGTCCAGCTTCTGGCTCGGAGAGCCCATTACCAGCTCGCTGCTGGGCGGCGGCACCATGGCCATCTTTGGCATGTTGTTGATGAATATCGGGCGCATACGACTGGAGAGAGCCGCTCACTCGGCGGCTGCCTGATTCGGGTCAAGCGCTGCTGCTTTCGGCCAGAAGCAGATCTCGACTGATGTATTCAAAGGCAATAACACGTGAGAAACCATCATGCCTGGCTTTGAGAATTGGCTTGCTTTCGGCCTTGTTTCCCTTGGAGTGGTCCTCACTCCAGTACCGAACATGGTTTACTTGGTGAGTTCAACCCATCGTTGCAACACGTCTTATTCGGAGGTGTTGAATGAATGTGAAGATAAGGAAGGCGAGCGCGTCGCTGCGCGCAAAGTTGCGCTCCCCCGGACGACCACCGGTTCTGCATCGTGCAGCGCGATGGCCGTTTTGGCAGGCAATCGCACGTGGGCTCAGCAGTGAGGACGCGGCCGCTGTTGCAGGGGTGTCCATGGCTGTTGGAGCCCGGTGGTTCCGACAATCTGGCGGTATGCCGCCTTCCCATCTTGCACCGTCCGCTGCGCAGCCCACAGGCCGCTACTTGTCGTTTGCCGAGCGTGAGGAGATCGCGCTGGCGCGTGCCCGCGGCGACGGTGTCCGGGAGATCGCCCGTCAACTCGGGCGTGCTGCCTCGACGATCTCACGCGAGCTGCAGCGCAATGCGGCGACGCGTGGCGGCAATCTGGAGTACCGTTCGCATACAGCGCAATGGCATGCGGACCGTGCAGCGAGAAGGCCCAAGGAGGTCAAGCTGGTGAGCAACCACGCGCTACGCAAGTACGTTCAAGATCGGCTTGCCGGGAACATCGCGACGCCTGGCGGGCGAACGATTGCCGGGCCGCAGGTGCCTTGGAACGGTCGGCGGCAGGGGCGCCGGCAAGCGCGCAGATGGTCGCGCGCGTGGAGCCCTCAACAGATCTCCAATAGGCTACCAATCGACTTCCCCAAGGACACTTCGATGCGCATCAGCCACGAGGCAATCTATCAAGCGTTGTACGTGCAGGGCCGTGGAGCGCTGCAGCGTGAATTAACGGCGTGCCTGCGCACGGGCCGTGCTCTGCGCGTGCCCAGAGAGCGTGTCAGAGGCCGCGGGAAGTCGTTCGTCACGCCAGAGATCATGATCAGCGAGCGACCGGCCAGCGTTGAAGATCGCGCAGTACCAGGCCACTGGGAAGGTGACCTCATCCTTGGCCTGGATAGCTCGGCGATTGGCACGCTGGTTGAGAGGACGACGCGCTTCACGATGCTGCTGCACCTGCCGTCTATGCCTGGCCATCGTCAGCAGCCACGAGACAAGCACGGCCCCGCATTGGCTGGTCACGGTGCCGAGGCGGTGCGAGAGGCGATCACCAAAGCCATGAGTTCGCTGCCGAAGCAGTTGAAGAAGTCTCTGACTTGGGACCAGGGTGCGGAGATGGCCCAGCATGTGCAACTCTCGATGCACACTGGCCTGCAGGTCTACTTCTGCGACCCGCAGAGTCCTTGGCAAAGAGGCACCAACGAGAACACCAACGGGCTGCTACGCCAATACTTCCCAAAGGGCACGGACCTCAGCGCGCATCGAGCAACCGATCTGCAGGCAGTGGCGCTGGCCTTGAACACAAGACCGCGCAAGACGCTCGGATGGCAGACGCCCGCAGAGGCCTTCAATGAGTTGCTACGCTCGACAAACAGACGCAGTGTTGCGACGACTCGTTGAATGCGGGCTGGGTGGATTCAATCGGTCGCTGCAATACACCAACCACCTCATGACACTCTTCGGCCACTCGAGCCTGTGAGCAGGATCTGTGAAGGGCGCGCGCGCTCATACCTTGGCGAGGAAGGCCGCCGCATCACCTGCTTCACACTTCCAGTCTGCGAAGACTCCGACCAGATTGCATTCCACGCAGTGGCAAGCGATGTAATACCAGCGTACGTCATGTGTGCCTTCGTACACGGAGACGCCGGACATCAACTCGAACACCTCGTTCTCGCACACGCATTCGTGCGCCTCGGGGGCTGCCTCTTCAACGTGGTCCGCGCTGTCGCCCATCAGGTGTTTCTGCCCGCAGTCGGTGCAGGTACGGATTGCCACGCCGGCTTCTTCGTCGGTCTGCAGCGCAAAAGTCCGGCACCCGCAATTGCATTTGGACGAGGCAAACCGGACGGCCTCATGGCGATTCGCAACGCTGTAGCTGCGCAGCTCGGCTTGGGTGTCGCCGGACGTCGTCCCGTACCAGAACTCGCCCTTCTTCGTCAGTGCCATTGATGTTGCTCCATTCTTCAAGGTGGGCTTCCCGGCAGACCTGACGCCAGGCTTGCCCCGATCATCTGGATTTTGCCTGAAGGCACGGTGAATCGTCGTCAAGGGGCCGGGTCGTGGCGGTCTCCGACAATGGCTGCGGACATCCTTGAATGCCGATTCTTGGAGATTGCAGCCAGAGTTCATCAAGTTGAGCTGTTGATCGCCGCCGACATTCGGTGTTGAAGCCCCTGCATCAGCTGTCAGCTTGAAGCAGTCGGCCAAGCAGCCTTCTCGAACGGCTGCTCCTGGCCGAGAGCCGCCAGAGATCTAAAGCAGCTTCGACCCAAAAGGTCAATCGCTCACACGCCTTAGTCACCCTTTTGGGCGCAATACGCTCTCGAGACGAACGCGCATCCAGCGATGCCATGGACTGCTCAGATGCCGGTGCTGAAAATACACATTCAGGGTGTATGACGGCACTTCAAAAGGTGCTTTGAAGATCGCAGTCGCTGCCGATGCCTCCAACTGCTGTGCCGCCAGGCGGGGCAGGGTGATGAGCAAATCCGAATTTGCCACGATAAAGGGCGCGGCCATGACACTGGGCAGCTCTATCGCAATCTCGCGAGTCCACCCGCCCTTGCTCAAAGCTGCGTCTATGACGCCTTTCTCCTCCTGCCAGGGTTTCACGACCACATGGTGTTCCGCCAGATATTGCGCCATGGAGAGCCTCTTGCCGATGCGAGGATGATCTCTGCGTGCAACGACGACATAGGCATCGGTATGTCCCTGCAAGACTTCCACGCCTTCTTGTACGGGGCTGAATTCGTCTGAAAAGCCCATGACGAAATGGGCTCCTTCTTGCACCAGGTCGCTGTAGGCGTCCCGATGACGCGAATGAACCACGCGCAGGCGCACATGAGGAGCCTCCTGCTCGATCCTGGAGATCAACGCAGGCATCAAAGCAAAGGTGGTGAAGTCGGTTGCAGCGATCATGAAATTGAGGATTTATGAGCCTTGAAATGACCTCCGCCATGACACCAGATCTCACGTTCCGCCATGCCCGACCAGAAGACGCCGATCGCTGCTATGTCATCGAAGCCGGTGCCTACGAAGGTGATGAAGCAGCCACGCTTGCCAAGATCACCAAACGTATTCGTGAATATCCGCATGGCTTCCTGATCACGGAACACGATGGACAGATCATTGGCTTCATCAACTGCGGCTGCGCCTACGAGGTGCGCATGTCTGATGAAGAGTTCAAGGAGCTGGTCGGGCATGACGCTGCCGCACCTAACGTGGTCATCATGTCCGTGGTGATCGATCCGGCCTTCCAAGGCCGGGGCTGCGCCACCACCATGATGCATACCTTTGTCGAGCAGATGCGCGCCGAGGGCAAGAGAAGCATCCACCTGATGTGCAAGGAGCGACATGTGGTGCTGTACTCTCGCCTGGGATTCCAATACCAGCGTCCTTCGGAGTCAGACCACGGTGGCATGGCCTGGCACGAAATGGTCATGGCCCTGTGAACTGCATGAACTTCGAAGGCTCAGGGATCGCGGTCCACGACTGTTTCTTCTGGCGATCCAGGACTGTCGCTGATCGATCTGATGCAGTTTCTCACGATGAACTGGAAACTACAGCTTCGAAATTCTCCAAGGCTCAATCTTGGTCAATTCGAACGCAGCAGCGTTGCAAGCCGTTGCTCGATCCATAAGGCCGTATCGCCCAGCGCTTTACCTTGCAAACTGAGCATACGCACAGCTAGCGGAGGAAGCTGCAATTCCGGGCAGTCCAGTGTCACGATGCGGGGCTCTATATCGGGCGCTTGCGCGATATTGCGCGGCAGAATTCCCCAGCCTATGCCGTCGGCCAGCATGTCAGCAAGCACGTAGAAGCTCTCCGAGCGCCAGATACTCGGACTGATCACGAGGTCTTCAACACCCTCGATGTGCATCACCAACTGCCGATAAGCGGCAAGGTCCTCGCGCTTGACTCCATTGCACTTGGCCA
This sequence comes from Comamonas testosteroni, assembly GCF_014076415.1. Lineage (NCBI taxonomy): Bacteria > Pseudomonadati > Pseudomonadota > Betaproteobacteria > Burkholderiales > Comamonadaceae > Comamonas > Comamonas testosteroni. The sequence goes on along the minus strand of NZ_CP043568.1, from coordinate 3,206,575 downwards.
ACTCATGGTCACGCGATACGAACACCATCTGCGGCACTCCGGCCACATAGTGTTGAGCAAACTGAGCGCCTGCTGGACCTCGGTCAAACTGAAAGGCAAGTTCCGCACGACCAGATTGCACCTGGTGTGCGGCTTCGGCCGCCGTGCCATTGAGCAAGGTCAACTCCAGAGCTGGGAACTGTTGCGCCAATTCCTGCAGCAGCCTCGCAATCGGTGGATAGGGCAGAGCCTCGTCAATAGCCACGCAAAGCTTGGCAGTTTGGCCATGTGACAGCTTGCGCGCGCGCAGGTCTAGCGCCTGGGCCTGATTGAGCAGGGCCCGTGCCTCCAGCAAGATGACTTCGCCAGCCTGCGTGAGTCGCACCGATCGGCCTATACGTTGAAACAACTCCAGCCCGAGATCCGCTTCCAGCAGTCCCATGGCCATGCTCACTGAAGATTGAGTACGGCCCTGGCGCCGAGCGGCTTGAGTCATGGAGCCACAGTCCGCCACGGCGACGAATTGGCTCAAACGTTCGAGTGTCCACTCCATCGATCAATTTTAATGATTGATCTGAACTTTTCGCAAGTAAGAAATTGATTGATCATTGGCAGCGTGGTCGCTTCAAGCGGCCTCCCAAACATTTGAATGAAAGAACCCATGACGACATCCCTTCAGCTAAGACCATTGGAGCGCGACGATTTGCGCTTTGTGCACCACCTGGATAACAACGCCAGCATCATGCGGTATTGGTTTGAAGAGCCTTATGCGACCTTTGATGAACTGACCAGCCTCTACGACTCACACGTTCACGACCAAACTGAACGTCGCTTTGTAGTCGAACATGAAGGGGCTCGCGGGGGGTTGGTTGAGTTGGTGGAAATCGACCTGGTACATCGCCGAGCGGAGTTTCAGATCATTGTTGCTCCTGATCAGCAGGGCAAGGGGATTGCCACTCGTGCTACTCGTCTGGCGCTTGACTATGGCTTCAAGGTTCTAAATCTGCACAAGATCTTTTTGCATGTGGACAAGGAGAATGCCAAGGCTATCCATGTCTATACGAAGCTTGGCTTTCAGCCGGAAGGCGAATTGGTCGATGAATTTTTTGCCAACGGCCAATATCGGAGCGTGTTGCGTATGTACATGCTGCAGAAGAGCTACCTGAATAAGGCCTAGATTCAGGCGAGTAACTGACTCCTGCTGGCGCTCGTCCGGGGCTTTTCTTTGGTCACTACAGGGCGCCGAGCTGTGTTCGACGTACAGCGACTCGAGTGTTCTTGGTAATAGCCGTCGTCATTGAAGGTGACAGGCGATACCCTGCTGCGAGGTGTCTGTAGATCGGCATGACCGGCCAGACACAAGGTACGGACAATAGAGTGCCTGACCTACCTGCATATAAGGCATGGATTTAAGCTGACGATCAGAATGATCACCAGAATCACAAGGCCTGTAGCACCCAAAGAAAATCCCCAATATGGTCAGGCCGATGCCATTCGCGATTTTTTCTCCGGTGGAGTCAACGGCGGGCGCTTCGGGAGCCACTTTGGAAATAAGCTTCCGAAATGGTCCGAACTCTCCGATAGGGGATGCTATTGGCTTCCAAACACTACCGTTCGCAAAGCTCGCCTGGCAATTCCAGCATTCAGAATGTTCTTGAAATCTGGGTTCTGCTGAGCAGTTTGGGCAAAACACAGGGGTAGTTGCGTGAGCGGCGTATTGAGCTGGGAAATGGGGTTCCGAAGAAGACCGTCGTGGCAGTATTTTGCGCGATGTCCGTGTGTCCGCAAACGCCCGGTAGGCAACCGTCTCAGAGCGACTGAGGATTCAGCCAGAGCCATGCAGCGATCCCCATGGCGGCCCACAACGCGATGATCATGATCGCCCCCGCGCGACTGCTTGGCTTCGCCCCTTTTTCGGCCATCCATGCATCGGCTTGACCACGGCATTCAGCCAGAACCGATTCGGGTAGCAGCTTGACAGTCAGCCAAATCAGCGCCGGAAGCAAGAGGACGTCGTCCACATATCCAAGAACCGGGATGAAATCAGGAATCAGATCAATCGGGCTGAGCGCATAAGCCACGACAAGAAGCCCCAGCGCTTTCGCATGCCAAGGCGTGTCGGGGTGTCTTCCGGCGAACCAGAGTGTCACGCCATCGCGCTTGATCCGCTTTGCCCAAACCTTCAGGTTGCCATTGAGATTCATAAAAATTCCGAGGACAGGTTGGAATTTTCGCTCCTTATCGATGACGGTCACGCATGTTCCTATAGCTGCCGATGAATTTTCGGCAGTCGGAAAAATACGAAGCATCTATGCGTATCAAGTTACAAATGCCTGGTCAACGCTCCTAAATCCGCCTCGTTAAAGAGACCAAGCATGGCGAGCGCCATTGCCTTGAAAGTCACTTGATGAACTACACGTCACTCTCGCTGTTTGCTGCACTTGCCATGGCTGCGGCACCTGGTCATGCAGAGGTCTACCTGGGTATAGGCTACGGTGCTCCAGCTCCCTACGTTGCGGCGCCTTCGCCTTCGTACTATTACGCGGCACCGCCCGTTCAATATGGACCACCGGCTGTTCAATACATTCCGCGGCCAGTCTACGCCCCTCGGCCCGTGATAGTCGCGCCGCCGCCAGAAGCTGTTCCGGGATGGCGCTGGCAGGAGGACGGCCGACGCTGGAACAGGTGGCACAGACACCATCATCGAGGCTGGCGTGAGGATGACGACGAAGATTGATGGCGACGCCAGACGTCGGCATTGGATCTCTGCCTGGCCGCGAACGGCAGATCCAGGCTGCAGCGATGAACGACAGATCAAGTTCGGAACGTACTGATGCTATCGAACCAATGCTTGAATTCGGCTGCATGCGCTACAGCTGTCGTTCGCCATCGCTGCCAGGTCAGATCACCGACCGATACTTGGCAAATTCGCAAACAGGTGTTCCGCACGCACATCGCTCGTGTAGAGACAGAGGCCAACGGCCAGCGCAACCACTGCTGTGGTGAGAGTTTTTTTGACGGCGCTTAACTCGCGTGCAGGTGTCGCCGGCAAGCACCCCATACCTTCCAAGGCGGCCTCCACCGCCTCATCCAGCGGCGTATGCGGCTCATGTCCGAGCGTCGAGACCAGCTTGGCGTTGCTCATCTCCACCCGCGTGCTCCACAAATAGCGCATCTCACGCAGCTCACGCAAGGTCGGTACAAAGGGCGCTGCAAGTGCGGTAAGCCACCAGTGAAAGGCTCTCACTTTGGGCTGGACTCCACCGCGCCTGACGACCACACGGCAGATCGCCGCGGCCAACTGGGTGCCGTCGGCGTCCCAGTGGCCTGCCATGTGGAAGGTGGCAAAGGGAGCCAGTGTGTCGCGCTGCTGCACCAGCTCCACCATGGCTCTGGCTACGTCGGGAAGGTAAGACCATTGGTGGCCCACCCCGGGTGCGTTGGGCATGCTGATGGACTTGACCGGTTGGCCGGGCTTTAGCATGCCCTGTGAGAACCAGCTATTGCCCGGCTTGGGTCCGAAGAAGTCCCCCGCGCGCACGACGATCACTCGGCAGCCCCGGCTGCTGGCCTGCTGCAGGCGCCGCTCCATCTCCACACGGATGGCACCCTTGCGGGTGACGGGCTGCTGCAGCGAATCTTCATGTAACGTGGGAAGGGCGCTGGGTCCATAGTTGTAGACTGTGCCAGGCAGCACGATGGTGGCGCCGTTAGCCTGCGCGGCGACGATGGAGTTGTCCAGCATGGGCAGCACCAGCTCACCCCAGCGACGGTAGCCGGGCGGGTTGACGGCATGCACAATGACGGAGCAGCCTTCGGCGGCGGCCAGCACATCGTCGCGGTTCATCGCGTCGCCGCGCATCCAGAGCATACCGTCGCGCTGCTCAATTTGCTGCTCACCACCGCGGCGCAATGCGCGCACTGTCCAGCCTGCGTAGCGTAGTTGCCGTGCCATTTCGCCACCGATACCGCCGGTGGCGCCTAGAACCAAGGCAGTGTTGCTTGCCATCTCATTACCCCTGAATTTGTTGCGATGAGAGGAAGTTTCAGGCTGGCATGGCTATTAAGCAATTGACCAACATATGGTAGCCGCCATACATTTTTGTATGGCTAACGACAACACCACCGAGATAGGCTGGGAGCTGTACCGCTCCTATTTGGGCGTGCTGGAAGAGGGCTCATTGTCCGGCGCGGCGCGCGCCATGGGAATTGCCCAGCCCACCGTGGGGCGGCATGTGGACGCGCTGGAAAAAGCGCTGGGTGTGACGCTGTTTACACGTTCGCAAATGGGCCTTCTACCCACGGAGGCGGCGCTTGCGCTGAAGCCGTTTGCTAAGACCATGCACAGCGCTGCCGCTGCGCTAAAACGTGTGGCCGAAAGCCAAGGCTCGGGCATCCAGGGCACAGTGCGCGTGACGGCCAGCGAGGTGATAGGGCAAGAGGTATTGCCACCTATCCTTGCGCAACTGCAGGACACACACCCGGACCTGACGGTGGAATTGGTGCTGACCAGCCGCGTACAGGACCTGTTGCAGCGCGAGGCCGACATCGCCGTGCGCATGACTCAACCCAGGCAGGAGCAGCTGATTGCCCGGCGCGTTGGGGTGATGTCACTTGGTCTGCATGCGCACAGGCTTTATCTGGACAAGCACGGGACGCCCGCCTCGCTGGCCGATCTGGCGCAGCATGCGCTGATTGGCTTTGATGAAGAGACGCCGTTCGTGCGTGCCGCACGCAAGGCGTTCCCGATCTGGAGCCGCGAAAACTTCGCGGTGCGCACCGACAACGACATGGCACAGATGGCGCTGATACGAGCTGGCTGCGGTATTGGCGTGTGCCAGGTGAATCTAGCGGCGCGCGACCGGAATCTGGTGAACATATTGCCTGGAAGCATTCCATTGAGCCTGGAGACCTGGCTCACCATGCACGAAGATCTGCGCAACAATCCGAGCTGCAAGGTGACATTTGATGCGCTGTTGAAGGGGCTGCAAGACTACATGACTTCCTAGCCGGTCGACACTGCGCTGGGCCTGATGCGGTTGTTTGCCAATGACAGAAGAACCTGACTCTGCTATCAGCCCCCGGAAACGACGTGAATCCTGAGCAAATCAGGCAGCAGGGAACACGCGTGCGCACAAGAAATCAACCAGAGCCCGTACCTTAGGCGACGGGTGCTTGCTTGCCGGCCACAGCACATAAAAAACGCCTCTGCGCTCCATATGGTCGGTAAGGAGCGGTAGCAACCGGCCATCAGCCAGTTGTTCGCGAATGGAAAATTCCGGCAGATAGGCTATCCCCAGTCCCTGCAAGGCAAAGCACACGCGCGTCTCGATGTTGTTGCAGATCATCGAGGTGGGCAGCTGCAACTCGGTTTCGCCGGACATGGTTCGCAGAGTCCATGGCTCCAGCTTGCCGCTATGCGGGAAGCGGTAGTGCAGACAATGGTGTTGCATCAGATCAGCAGGCTCCCGAGGTGTCCCTCGCCGTGCCAGATAATCTGGTGAAGCCACCAGCAGCGAACGGAAAGCCCCCAGCCTGCGCGCCGTGAGGCGAGAGTCGCTGGGCTCGCCCGTGCGCACCACGGCGTCGAAGCCTTCCTCGATCACGTCAACTATCTGGTCGGTGAAGTCCAGATCCAGCTCGATCTCCGGGTACTCGCGCATGAACTCGCCGAGCACCGGCAGCACCAGCGAGCTAACCAGCGGCAAACTCACTCTCAAGCGCCCGCGTGGTGCACTGCTGGCCTGCGCCAGTTCGAGCTCTGCCGCTTCGATCTCGGCCAGGATACGTCGGCTGCGCTCCAGGAACAGCATGCCCTCGGCTGTCAACGTGACACTGCGCGTGCTGCGGTGAAACAGGCGTACGCCCAGCCGATCTTCCAGTCGCGCCACGCTCTTGCCTATGGCTGAGGCCGACACGCCCAACAGTCGCCCGGCGGCAACAAAACTTCGCGTTTCGGCAACCTGCACAAACACGGCGAAACCATTCAAGCTGTCCATAACGTACCATGATTGAAGACATCTTTGTCCGCATTAAAAGGAACTGTAGCCTACTTTTTCTTTAATCTCAGACTTTCTATCGTCACGGTGTGATCCATTGAATCAAGGGCACTTCCGTGACTTATCCCGTCTTTCCTTTACGCCCGGGCATTCCGCCCCTACATCTGTCCACCCACATCCATGCAGTCATTCAGCAGGCTCTGGATGAGCGGCGGCTGGTCGGTGCCGTCGTGCTGGTGGCACACAACGGCGAACTGATCCACCAGCAGGCCGCCGGCCATGCCGACCGCGAGAGCGCGCGCCCGATGGAGCTGACGACCATCTTCCGGCTGGCATCGGTGAGCAAGCCCATCGTTTCGGCCACTGCGCTTGCGCTGGTTGCGCAAGGCCGCCTCGATCTCGATGAGGGCATCGGCCGCTGGCTCCCAGGGTTCCAGCCCCGGTTGATTGATGGCAGCCCAGCACGCATCACTGCCAGGCAGTTGCTTAGCCACACAGCAGGGCTGGGCTATCGCTTTATCGAGGCCGATGCCGATGGCCCCTATGCCCGGGCTGGTGCCTCGGACGGCATGGACAGAGTCAACTTCAATCTGGCTGAGAACCTGCGTCGTATCGCCAGCGTGCCGCTGCTGTATGCGCCGGGTACCTCCTGGGGCTATTCGCTGGCAACCGATGTGTTGGGGGCATTGATTGAACACATCCACGGTGCGTCACTGGACGAAGCAGTCAACCAATGGGTAACAGGTCCCTTGGGCATGAGCGATACGGGTTTCCTGGTGCGCGATCCGCAGCGCGTGGCCACTGCTTACGTAAGCGATACGCCCCAGCCACATCCGCTGGCCGAAGGAGAAGTGGTTTCGCCATTCGAGGGCGCAGTCGGCATCAGATACAGCCCGGATCGTATCTTCGATGCCCTGGCTTTCCCTTCTGGCGGAGCTGGAATGGCAGGCACGGCCGGAGACTTTCTGCAACTGCTGGAGGCCTTGCGGCAGGGTAGGGGAGCATTGCTTCCCGATGAGCTGATCAACGAGATGGGGCGGGACCAGACTGGTGGACTGGAGCTGCCGGATGCACCGGGCTTTGGTTTTGGCCTCGGCTTTTCAGTCCTGCGGGACCCGCTGCGCGCCGCGTCGCCAGAATCGGTAGGTACATGGCGCTGGGGTGGCGCCTACGGCCATGCCTGGTTTGTGGATAGGGCGCGCGGCCTCAGCGTGGTCGCCTTCACCAATACGCTGTACGAGGGCATGTCCGGTCGCTTCGTCACCGAGCTGCGCGACGCAGTCTATGGTGCGCTGGAGGTCGTGCAATGACCGCCGCACATCAAGACCGCATGCCCATTGCATCATTGCTGGCGCTGGCAATGGCCGCGTTCATCACCATCCTGACCGAAGCGCTGCCGGCAGGGCTGCTACCTCAGATGGCGAAGGGCTTGATGGTGTCCGAAGCCTGGACAGGACAAACGGTCACGATCTATGCCATGGGCTCGCTGGCAGCCGCCATCCCGTTGACCGCTGCCACCCAGGGCGTGCGCCGCCGTCCACTGCTGCTGGCGGCCATTGCAGGCTTTGCCATCACCAACACTGTCACGGCCCTGTCCAGCAACTATGTCCTGACGATGATCGCGCGCTTTCTGGCGGGCGTGTCTGCCGGTCTGCTTTGGGCGATGCTGGCGGGCTATGCCGCGCGCATGGTGCCCGAGCACCAGCAGGGCCGAGCCATCGCCATCGCGATGGTGGGTACACCATTGGCGTTGTCACTTGGGGTGCCGGCGGGTACCTTTCTAGGCAATTTGCTGGGCTGGCGGATGTGCTTCGGCATCATGAGCGGACTGGCACTGGCGCTCATGGCATGGGTACAGGTCAAGCTGCCAGATTTCGCGGGCCAGGCGGCGAGCAAACGCCTGTCTCTGGGGCATGTGTTCACTTTCCCGGGTGTACGTCCGGTGCTGTTCGTGGTGCTGGCCTTCGTTCTGGCACACAACATCCTGTATACCTATATCGCGCCATTTCTCGCGGCGGCAGACATGGCGAAACGAACAGACCTGGTCCTGCTCATGTTCGGCATCACTTCGCTGCTGGGTATCTGGGTCATCGGCGTGCTGATCGATCGCCATCTGCGCGCCCTGACGCTGGGCAGTACGCTTTTGTTCGGCCTGTCGGCGCTGGCACTCGGCCTGATGGGCGATGCGCCTGCCGTGGTGTATGCGGCAGTGGCCGTCTGGGGCCTGGCTTTTGGCGGTGTGGCGACACTGCTTCAAACAGCCATCGCCAAGGCGGCGGGCAACGCGGCCGACGTTGCGCAGTCCATGCTGGTCACAGCCTGGAACATCGCGATTGCAAGTGGAGGGCTGATTGGCGGTGCCTTGCTGGATTATCTCGGCGTCGCCGCATTCCCTCCGGTACTCCTGATGCTGCTAGCTGCAACGCTGGCTGTTGTGTGGGCAGCCAGGAGCCACGGCTTTCCAGTTGTACAAAGATAAGGCGGGGGAGTTCTTCGGTATCTGCTCCATTCCTTGCGCAGTTCGAAGAACTCCTGCTTCAGCCGTACCTGCAGCGGCAGGGTGGATGGATTGCCGGGCATCTCTCACTTGTCTTCTTCGGCAGTCCTGCGTCGGCACCGCACTCAAGCTTGCGGCTTGAGCAGCTCTGCCAGCAGCTTCAGCGCGTCGCCCAGGTCTTCGAAGCCGGGAGCGCCCAGGCAAATCCGAAGACCGCTCCTCCCATCCTGCGGGTCCACCATCATGGATTCCGGCAGGGTCAGCTTCAAACCGATTTCTGCGGCTGCAGCGACAAGACTATTGGCGGCCTCGCGCTTCATCGGCAGCCAGACGTTGTAGGCATGGGGATGCCAGACAGGCTCGCCAGTCCCGAGAAGCGAAGCGGCAAGCCTGGCACGTCGCCGGGACTCATGGCGCAGATCCCTCTGGATCGAGGCGATCACGCCGGTGGCCAGCCATTCATCGACTACCGCACAGGAAAATGCTGATGGTGCCATCGGCACATCCTGCACCAGTTCTTGCGCAGCGCCGCCCAGTTCTTTTGGGACCAGCAACATGCCGATCTGCAGCCCCGGCCCAAGCGACTTGGAGAGCCCGTTCACATGCAATGAGATATCGGGCGCCAGTGCCGACAACTGGGGTAGATCAGGGAGAGCGGCGGAATAGACCCCGTCTTCGATGATCCATGCTCCCGTTTTCCGGCATACATCCACGATGGCCTGCCTTCGCTCCAGGCTCATCGTGGCAGTTGTCGGGTTGTGCAGCGTCGGGGTGAGGTAGACCGCCTTGCCATCGGTTGGCGTGACACTGCCAAGTGCGTCCGCAAGCGCTTGCGGCACCATCCCTTCGGCATCGATCTCGACACCTTGCATCCGATAGCCTTTGCGCCGGGCCAGGGCAATAGCGCCGGGATAGGTGATCCGCTCGGTCACAAGCAATCCTTGCGGGCTGCAAGCCAGATCAAAAGCCAACGACAGCGCCTGGCGCGCGCCGCTCGTCAAAAGCAGAAGCGACGGATCGGCGACCAAGCCAAGTGTCATCAGCCAGCGGGCGAGGACACGACGATGTTCCAGATGTCCGCCAGGAGGTGCATAGAAATTGAAATGGTCCGCGTCGATTTTGCGAGCGATGCCTGTCAATGCCCGTGCCAGGATGCGTGCGTTGAGCGCGGCCGGCGGCGCATTGGACGACAGGTCAATCAGGCGATCACCATGCGCCTGCTGAATCGCGACAAATGTTCCCCGCCCTTTGACACTGCGCGTCAGACCTCTGCGCTCCAGAGCGGCATAGGCCTTCGTCACCGAGCCAAGACCGATTTGCAGCTTCTCTGCAAGATCTCGATGTGCAGGCAGACGGTCACCTCCCGCCAGCCGGCCCTCGACGATGTCGTCGGCCAGTGCAAGTGCGAGTCGTTCGGCCGCATTGGCTTCAAGGTTTGCAAGGCGAGGCTGCCAAGGGGATTGGAGGAGCATGTTTGCAGTCTCAACAAAAAGAGTGTCTCGTGACACTATTTGATTATTTAATAGTGTAACGTTCTCGCAAATGCCTCTGCATGACTGCCTCCTGGTGAAAAGTGCCCTGCGGCGATGACGGAAAGCAAGGAGAACGAGATGTTTAGCCACGTGACTGTTGGAACGCGTGACCTTGAACGGTCAGGCCGCTTTTACGACGCGGTGCTTGTACCGCTTGGTCTGACGCGCCGGATCGTGGTGCCAGATGGTGGGCCGGCGGCGCTTTGCTGGGTAAGCGCACATGCGAGTCTGCCTCGCTTCTATGTCTACAGCCCGTACAACGGAGAACCAGCGACCGTCGGCAATGGCAACATGGCGGCATTTCTGGCTCCGTCAGCAGCAGCAGTGGACTCCGCCTACGCCGATGGACTGGTGCACTGTGGCCGGGACGCAGGGGCTCCCGGACCACGTCCTCACTATGGAGAAGGCTACTACGGCGCCTATCTGCGCGATCCCGATGGCAACAAAATCCATATCGTGCATCGAGCCGACCTCCAGCCCTGAAGCAAGAGATGTGCGTATATCTGGAGGAGCCGACATGGCCGACAGCCAAATCGCACTCGTCTATCGGCGTGATTGGGCCTCATGCCGAAGAGGTGATGCTGCCGACGCAGGCACGAGCCTTCTTCTACGACCATCTGGGCGCCATCGTCGAAGACCCGGTCACAGAGTGCCTCCATGTCTCCACAGTTTTTGAAGACCTCCAAGGAACTCTCGATTATGTCCGCAACCCTTCCGCACCCACACAACCCATCCTCATTCAACGAGCGCGCCACGCTGTCCGCATCGGCAGTAGACACATTGAGAATGCTGGTGCGCTACAAGGCCTGGGCAAATGGCCTGACGTTCAAGAACGTGATGGAGCTACCGGAAGGCGAGGCTCTTCGGCAAAGACCGACGCGGTTCGGGAACATGGTGCATACGTTGAACCACGTCTATGTGGTGGACGATATCTTCAGGCACCACCTGCAAGGCAGGAAGCACCGCTACACCGCACGCAATACAGACCATACGCCTGCGGTTGACGATCTATGGCAGGCGGTTCAGGAAATGGATTCCTGGTACACCAGGCTTGTCGATACCTGGTCGGACGAAGATCTTGTGAAAGTCGTCCATTTCGAGTTTGTAGGAGGCGGACAAGGCATCAAGACGCGTGAGCAAATCGTGCTGCATATCGTGAATCACAGCACTTATCACCGAGGTTTTGTTGGCGACATGATGTATCAGATACCTTTTACGCCGCCATCAAACGATCTGCCCGTATTCATCCGAGATCACTATCGCAGCACTCGGTGAGGCATTCAATTTCGACGCGGTGCTCTGAAATCGTAAGGTGTCGATCGTAGGGGGAGTGCATCGGACCGCGCCAGCGCAGGCCAGCGCGACATGGGGTCTGGCACAGCGCCCATGCTCTCGAATCACTATTCATGTACTCCCGAATTCTCTCGTGGTGTTGCAAGGTTCCGAACGAAGTCAGCCACCACCGCAGCGGCCTCTTGCGGAATGGCTTGCAGTAGGCAGTGTGGAGCATCAAACGCCTGAACTCTTATCTTTCGAAGACACTGCTCTGCATCAGACACGGAAGACTGCGGCACCAGGCGGTCACGTATCCCTTTCAAGTAGAGAACCGGAGCGTCAATTGCTTTGGCATGTGCTCGCACATCTACGGATACCACCGCTCTCAGCCTTGAACGTAGAACCGCTGTTTGAACCTTGGCCAGGGCGGAGCGCAGCATAACCCGCAGGCTCGGCGTCGCAAACCGGCCCAGAAGCATCAGGTTCAGTATTGGAGCAGGGGGAAGCGGAACGGGCATGGTCGCCAGGCCGCTGAGCCAGCGAAGACCCGGCCTTGGATTGCGAACGAACGAGCAGCACAGAACAACGCCCACAACGCGCCCCGGGTATGCCGCTGCCAGCGAAATGGCAATAGGTCCCGAGAAAGACTCTCCCAACAATACCAAACGGCCATTGCGCGGCAAGGCTGATGTGGCAAGTTCCGCCAGATCGGTATAGGTCTGCGGCGCGCCGGAAGTTGGATAGCTCACCACGACGATGGGCGTCGTCTTTCCCAATGCGGCAACGAACGGTGCGAAAAGCTCACCCGTGCCATCCATTCCAGGAAGGAGAACAAGGACCACGGGCCCTACCTCGGCAAGAGAGGGCGACTGCAAATCAGAGAATCCTGCTGAAAGGCTGTTCATGGCCGGGGGCGGTAGTTGCAACCCGGTCCATTACAGCACTTTGAATAGTCTAATTTAAAGGTCAAAGGAACTTGTTCCATGGCGGCTGGAATAGGGCAGTTTCGGCTTGTGGGGAGGGCGGATATGCCTTGTAGGTCGTGCGCAGCCGCTGAGATGTTCAGCGCATGTGTTGCATTGACCGATTGAATCCGCCATGCCTGAGAGTCATTCGGAGATATTGTCTCGCACCCGCTCTACTGACTGAAATACGCACGACTCAGCGCACGAATGGTCGCGTCCTGGCTGGAAGCTGGGACGAGCATCGACACAAGAGACTCATCCGGAATTCGGCTCCATGCACCAAGCGAGTGGGGGCCACCAGGCTACCCGCACCCGCTCTATTTGTGCTCCAACCTCAGAACATATGGCGCAGGCCCATGCCAAAGCCAGTCTGATTGACGCCAGGCATTGGCGTTCCACCAGCTTGAGCGCTGCTTGCTCCAAAGGCCGCATTGCCGCTGTTCTTCATATAGCCCAGCGAGGCATAGGCCGCAGTGCGCTTGGACAGGTTGTAGGTGCCGCGCAGTACCAGCAACTGACCCTTGTCCGCGTTGTCCTTGTACTTGAGCTGGTTGTACTGGGCGTCCACGGTCCATTGCCCAATGGGGTAGGCCACGCCCACAAACCACAGGTCGTTGCGCGGCGATGCGATATATCCGTCATTCTTGCGACGCATATAGCCACCACCAATCTTGGCGCCGCCAAGCTTCACATAGCCGTTGAGCATGGTGCGCTTGTCGACTTTGTCGCTGCTGGTCAGCCCCGCGAAAGCACCGGGGCCGCCGCGCAGCTCGTCATGTGCCAGCGCCGCCCCCCATGCCGCTGTGTCGTACTTGAGCATGGCCGACCACTCGCGGCAGGTCTTGGAGTCGGTGCTGCTTTCTCCCGCGCAGTTGGTGCCGCCGGGACTGGGGCCCGCATTGACGGCATCGCGGCCAAAGCTATAGGTCGCGCCGATCGTCAGGCCCGAGAACGTGCCTTTGTAGGAGATCGCATTGTCGGCACGTGCATTGGGAAAGTAGTTGTCCAGACTGGCCATGCTGTGCAGGCTCGGGCCGATCACGTCAGCGTCGAGTACGGACCAGAACAGCATGGTGTATTGACGACCCAGCCCCAGCGATCCCCAGGGGCCGTTGAGGCTGACGAAGGACTGGCGGCCGAAACCGCGACCGCCCTGGTTGAGAGCTCCGCTGTCGGGGCCGATACCCATCTCCAGCGTGAAGGATGCGCTCAATCCGCCTCCCAGCTCCTCGCGGCCGCGAAAGCCCAGGCGTGATGGAACGCTGCCCGTCAGATTGGGCATGCGTGTGAGGCTGGACTTGGTTGCGCCCACGTTGTTCATGGTTTCGACGGCCGTATCCACGATCCCGTAGATCTGGACAGATGATTGTGCGTGTGCGAGCCCTCCCAGGCTCATCAGCGCAAATGTGCTTGCTATTTTTCTAAACAACTTTGTCTCCGTTATATGAATCTTTGAATTACAGGAAGTCTCCATGCTTTGATTTCTTTGTTGCCGTCCTCCTTTTCAGCTGCTGCATCAAATGCAGGTGGGCAGCAGGGCGCGAACTGGCCGTCCGCGACCTACCGCTCGTTTCAAGAATCCTGTTCTCAGGAAGCAGGGCAGTTGCTGGCTGCGGCTTGTCCGACAAAGCGCTCTTGAGCCCAAGAAGGGAACTGCTTTGCAGCTTCAGGAACCACGGTTTCATGGTCCAGACCAGCGAACTCTTTGTAGTCAACCTTGGATCCCGCATTGCACAGAGCCTGGCGCTCCTTCGCCGTCAGGCGAGCTGGAACCGGGACATCATCCGTGCCTTGGTAGATGACGAACGGAGTCTTTCCTCGAGGAGTGAAGTTGTCGACGCTGGTCATCGCATTCCACCAGGAACTGCCTGGTGTCAGTGCCTGAGCCTGATAGGGATTGGTCACAGTGGATGCCGTTTCCCAGATATCGAAGCAACCATCGGCCATTGCCGGGAACTGTTCCAGACCTTCAGTGGTCAGAAAATCACCATATTTGAGCTCCGGGTGTGCGGCCTTGATACCCGGCAAGGTGGAGATGACATAGCCGGCGAGCTCTGTCCGCGTCATGGAGTTGAGCGTCAATTCCCGGATGCGCACTGCCGGAGCGATCAACGCAGCCCCCAATCCCGTGAATTCAGGCGCATAGGTTGAGGCAATGGCGTCCGTCCACATGGTCGTTTGGCCCCCCTGAGACCAGCCATACATGACGTAGCGCTGAGAGGCCTTGGCTTCAGGGAAGTTCTGCACGGCTCGGAGTACATCGAGTGATGCACGCGCATTGGGCTGACCGGACATATACCAGGCAGGGCCCGGCAACCCCTGCCCTGGATAGTCGCTCATGGCCACAACATAGCCTTTGGCAAGCAAATCCTTGATGCCGGGAACCCGGCTCACGCCGTCCACAACCAGGTTGCGCCGCGACGGAGCACATATATCTGCTACGCCCGTCGTTTCGTGATTCCACAGAACCACGTCGCGAGGCCCTTGTGTCGCGGCAGTAGGCACGTAGATCTCACCTGACACATATTTTTTTACGCCATTCACGATCTCCGATACGTAAACGATGTTCCACGCTCTTGAGCCTGCTGGAGCATCCGAGCGCTCTTGAGCCCAGTAAATCGAGCCAACCTTTGCCTGAGCATCGGGCTGCCGGTAGACATCCCAGAACGCACTACCAGACGGGCCTTCAGAGACTGCTGGCAACACGCCAGCGTGGGCGTTGCCGTCATTGCCCCCGCACCCTACCAATACTGCAGCGGATGCTGCAATTGCCGACGCCAGAATCCCAACCGAAATCCAATTGCTGTTCTTAGCCATACTGAAATGTTCCGTTCTTTGTTGTTTTGGGCTCATCCGTGAAGCGGATTTGCTTTACGAGGGAATGTTTGAATGAAATTGCGGCGATACATGAACACGCTGTCTCCTGTTGTTGTGTTTGAAACGTGTGGTTCAACAGCAGGTTGGAGCTGCTGTTGCCGTAGTGCGCGGATTCGTGGATATCCGTTGAGTCGTAGACTTTTTTTGGGCGCAGCATCTCCTTGCCGTGCCATGGGCACAGCTCAAGCGTTTGTTTGGAAAACTTCGGGAGAAGAGCTCCGGCTGGAGTTATTGCAGCGTTCGGGCCGGTGCTCGATTGAGTCGCTGCGGCGCGGTCTTTTTATGTTCGGGGAGTTACCAAAGCTTGCTTCCTATCAATACTTATTTGAATATTTTTCATAATCAATTCCGGATGAATTTTGTTTATTTTTCATAAGTAATTCAAGGAAAAAAGCGCTACTTTTGCTTGGTGCTTTCCCTTGCGGTAAAACGCTAGCTAGATGACGAAATGGAGTAGCTACGTGCAGCCAGCACCATTCGCCCATGCTTCGTTCGGTGCATGACTCTCAATGCAGCGTTCTCGCTGGCTTCAGCCGCCAAGACGTTGCTTCGCAGTGCATCCAGTGCAAGTGATATTCGAGGTCCAACGGCTGCCACAGGTCGAAATGAGGATGCCGGCGCGAGCCGCGCTGTCGAACGTTCAGCCGGGCAGCCGCTCGGGACACATGGAGCCCAAGGGCTGGTGTTGTGGGGTTTGCTGTGGTTCAGGCGCCAGGCAGTGGCTAGTTCGGATGGGCTTTCACCAGAACTGGCGATCGATTACAGAAGAGTCTGCTTCTGGCCGGACTGCGAAAGTCGCAGATCGACCCAGTGCAGACAATCGAATGCTCGCAAGAACAGAAGTCATGCAGCGGTCAAGATCGCTCAAAATTGCGATCTTCCTGATTCAAGGCACTTCGGGAATGGGGTTGCGCACAACGGCATCGCTCATCGGCACTTACGCAGGCAACGCGTTTACAAAACAGGTCTGCCATTGCAGTATCGGCTGCCTGCCCGTTCTTTCTCTGTACAGATATGCCCACACGCCTTCATGCCATCTGCTCTGACATCACAACGCTTCATGTGGGAGCCATTGTCAATGCAGCAAATTCGTCTCTTCTTGGCGGAGGTGGCGTCGACGGTGCAATCCATCGTGCGGCAGGTCCAGACCTTGTGCATGAATGCCGGCTGCTCGGAGGCTGCAAGACTGGCGATGCAAAGGTGACCAAGGCTTATCGCCTATCAGCCCACTACATCATTCACACCGTCGGACCCGTGTGGAGAGGAGGGGAAAGCGGTGAAGCAGAGCTGCTCGCCGGCTGTTATCGCCGATGCATAGAGTTGGCGGAGGAGAAGGCGGTTGCCTCGATTGCTTTCCCAAGTATCAGCACCGGCATATACGGGTACCCGATCGAACTGGCTGCGCAAGTGGCTGTCAGGACCGTCCAGGACAGTCTGTCGGAACATTCGCCAATTGAAGAGGTTGTCTTCTGTTGCTTTTCACCTGCTGACTTGCTTCAGTATGAATTGATTTTGAATCGACTGCCGCCATCCGGACCCGAGTAGCACCTGAGCCTTGGGCCCAGTTTTCATGCCCCCTCCTGGCCGGCAGTGTGAGCCTGAAAAGCCGATCATTGCTGCGTCGCGAACCCGGAAGCCATCCAAGGCCCCATCTACGAATGACAGGCAGGGACCAGGACGAGCCTGGTCCACTCGCATTCGTGATTGCAGCTAGTCCATTTGCTCATCCAGGTTCAGCAGCGTAGCGGCAAGCACCTGGGTGCCGGCCAGAACCTGGTCCGGTGAAGCCCATTCCACCGCGCTATGGCTGCGCCCATCAAGACACGGGATGAAGATCATCCCCGAGTGTCCGGTCTGGGCCAAGTACATGGCATCGTGGCCGGCCCCGCTCGGCATGCGTCGACAGCCCAGGCCCAGGCGCTGGGCGGATTGCTCCACGGCAGCAGCAATCAGCGGCGCGCAGGCAACGGGGTCGACATGGGTGCGAGGCTCCACGCGCCACTTCACGCCCAATCGCCCGATAGCCGGGCCGCAGCGCCGCGCCAGAATTTCCCAGAACTCCTGCAGCATCGGGGCATGGTTGCTTCGTACCTCCAGCGTCAGGTCCACCTGGCCAGGAACGGTGTTGCTGGCGTTGGGGTAGACGTTCATACGACCTACCGTGGCAACCACGTAGTGAGGTGTGCTGCGGCTCCATTGCAGCGCCAGGCGCTGGGCCTGGCGGATCATTATTGCTGCAGCCACGAGAGCATCGCTACGTTCATTCATGGGAGTGGTGCCGGCATGATCGGGTCGACCTTCGAAGAACAACTGAGCGCGGCGTATGCCAACGATGTCGGTCACGGCGCCTATGTCCAGGCCTTCGCGCTCAAGCACAGGCCCTTGTTCTATGTGCAGCTCCACAAAGGCCGCAAAGCCGTCCTGCCGGCGGTCGGCCTCGGACAGAGCTTCGGGGCGGGCGCCCAGGCGCTTCAGGGCCTGGCCCAGGGTGTCGCCCTGGCCGTCGCGGGCGGCCAGCATGTCGGCACTGAGCTGACCGGCCATGGCGCGGCTGCCCACACAGGAGATGCCGTAGTCACTGGGCTCTTCGCAGAGGAAATCTATGACCTCGAAGGGGTGCTTCAGCGTGATGTTCGCGTCCTGCAGGGCATGGGCCACTTCCAGGCCTGCCAGCACACCCAGAATGCCGTCGAAGCGTCCTCCGGCATTCACCGTGTCGGTGTGCGAGCCCGTGGCCAGGGGCTTCAGATCATCGCGCAGGCCGGGACGGCGGCCAATGAGGTTGCCTGCGGCATCCAGGCGCACCTGCAGGCCCGCGGCTTCGAAAGCTTCGCGCAGCCAGGCGCGTGCGGCCTGGTATTCCGCGCTGAAGGCGCGGCGGGTCCAGGGCATATCGGCTCGGGTGAATTTGGCGAGGTCTTCGAGGCGGCGCCACAGACGGTCGCTGTCGATCGGCGGCAGAGCCGGGGAAAGAAGGGGGGAGCAAGTAGAAGCGTGCTGCATGGAGTAATCTTCGCCCGAGATTTACCAATAAGGAATCTTTTGATGTTTATGCAAGGTATTAGTGAAACTTTGGCTAATGCCCCTGGTTTGATGCTGTTGAGGAGCTTTTGTCTGGTCATTCAGGAGGGCAGTTTTTCTCAGGCAGCGGAGCTGCTGCAACTGTCCCAGCCGGCAGTCAGCCTGCAAGTGCGTCAACTGGAACGCCATCTCGGCACACGCCTCATAGAGCGAGTGGGGAGGTGTGCTGTGCCGACGGCTGCCGGGAAGGCCTTGCTGGGCCAACTGCCCGCCGTGAGCGTGGCGCTGGAAGGCCTGGCTCATGCGCTGAGTGCCCATGCGCGCGAGGTGAATGGGCAGGTGCGTATAGGTACAGGCCTGACCGTGTGCCTCTATCTTCTGCCTGCCGTGCTGCGCCAGATACGGGCCAGCCATCCGGGCATCGACATCGTGGTGGTCACTGGCAATACCGAGGAGTGTGTAAAGCGCGTGGAAGACAACAGTCTGGATCTGGCCCTGGTCACCTTGCCAGTAAACCGCCGCGCCTTGCTGGCCACTCCCGTTCTGCACGACGAGCTGGTGGCCGTAGCCCGCCCGGAGATGCTGATGCCGGGTGATGCGGTTGCTGCGCCCGAGCTGAGATCCCTGCCTCTGCTTGCCTTGCAGAAATCAGCCAGCACGCGCGGGGTGGTCGATGCCTGGCTGCGCCGTGCCGGTGAACTGCCGCACCCTCAGATGGAGCTCGACAGCGTCGAGGCGCTCAAGGAGATGGCCGCCATAGGCCTGGGTTATGCTGTGATTCCACGCATGGCCATGCTGGGGCGAGGCGCGCGCGATGATCTGGTCTCACGCCCGCTCACACCAGGATTGCAGCGAACACTGGCAATGGTGTTGCGCAAGGACAAGCCATTGAGCCGTTCCCTGTCGATGGTCTGCCAGAGTATTCAGGCGCATTGTGCAGCCTGGATGCAGCAACCGGAGTTGTGAAGATGGTTTGTATCTAATCTATTCTTTCTGCGCCGGTACCGATGTCTGTCATCGGCGAGGCAGTAACTCACTGCCTGTTGCATCGGGGCCATCGATTGATGCCCGCTGGCTCTTCTGCTGCCAGGTCTTCTGCGTGGGCAGCCGTTTCCGGCCGAAAGCAGCTGCGGCACATGGCCCTGAGCTGACCTACGTCAGAGGAACTGAAGGCTGAAGACCTTGAAGTTTGCAGCCACATGAGTGAGGTATGTGCAAAGGACAGGTCTCCCATTCCTTTTCGCCTCTATGGCGAAAACGGCAGAAAGCACTATGGCTCCGAGCGAGATGGTGACAGCAAAACGGCCTGTGCAGCCATGCATCGCAGTGAATACGATCACGGAGACCAGTCCGGCAATCCACCATGAGGATGTCAGCAGACGACGGATGACCTGAATTGGCAGTGATTGCCTTGCCCTGCAAGCGTCTCGATGAATGGCATCATCACTACCCCGACCATGAACTGAATACCTGCAGGGTATTGGGCCATCGGGTTTGAGCCTGGTGGCTCCGGCCCGATGGACCAGGTCGCAAGAAGGCCCCAGATAATCTGTCCACAGAACATCACGGCTGCTCCGCCAGTAACCAACATCTATCTTGGAGCCGCCGGTAGTCGAGTCGGTGCGTCGAGGCTCATCCACCGAATAGGTCAAGCAGCAATGAAGCCGTTGTAGCACATATTCTGCAAACGCCGGGAGACTGCTGCCGGCCGATCTACGGCGCTCGTGATCAGGGCCTTCCCGGCATAGGATTCCAGCTCCAAGCCTGTTGCAGCCCTGAACCCTCAAGAACACCCAAATGAACACTCTCTCCTTTCACGCAGCCTGCATCGCCACAAAAGACCCGGAGGACTTCTGCCACCTTGTCGGCTTCGCCGACAAGAAGCACGACACCAAGCATTACCTGATGCTCCAACGCTCCTTCGAAGAGGATGAAGACGAGCAGGATGAAGAGCTGTGCATGGATACCTATCATGTCGAGTGGTGCGGGCAGCAGAGACCTCGCTATGGCGGCATTGAGCGGTTTGTGCTGAAGCGTACCGGTGCGGAGGTCACGTTCAAGCGCGAGGCTGCGAAGGACATCGATGAACTGAAGCAAATGTCCATCGCCTTTGATCTTTCGGCCGGCGAGTACGAGGAACTGAAAGCCGCCTTGACGAATATCTTTGCCGGGGAGAGCTGCTTCGAGATAACGGATGGCCAGTCTATCGGGGCTGCATAGGCGTGGCGAACGAGTCCGGGCCCTTCGCTCTGGATACGTCATCAAGGGCAGGGCTGATGCGGCGCAGCCTTGATGGTCATGGTGCCCATACCGGTCCGGCTGGCTTTTGGCCAGCATGAGCGTGTGGCCGAGCAGGGCGGTTGTGGTGGGTAGCTGAGACGGGGAGGCGGATCAGGACTCAACGCGGTCAAGAAGAAAATCTGCTGGCAGCCCGCTTCCGGCTGTTCATGGTTGCGGCTGCCACTGTTCGATCCACAGCGGGCATGTGCATCGGCGCTATCGCCAATTCATCATTGCTGGAGCGACCGGCCCTTCGGCTCCAACCTGGTGACAGAATGCCTCATTCATACAGCTCCAGTTCTCACATGGAAAAGTCTTATCCACTGAATCGACAGCAGCTCTAAGCGGTTTCGGCACTTGCCAGTCATCAGCGTTATCGACATTTCATCGGCCGAGTATCGGACTGGCAATTGGTGTGGGGACTGAGAAATGAGGGTGGATGGGTGACAGCCTCGGACCGCAACGGAAATCCTGTGGCCCCCTTTTGGCCACATCCCGATTACGCGATTGCTTGTGCAGTTGGCGAATGGGCTGGCAATTCCCCTGCAAGCATCGATGTTCACCATTTCCTGAGTCGTTGGCTTCCCGGTATGGAAAAGGACGGCATGCTTGCGGCCGTATTCCCTACGCCAACAATGCAGGGGGTAGTCGTTTCGCCGCGTCAGCTGCAAAGGGGTATCGAAGAAGAACTGTCTTGCCTGGAGTGAATGAAAGCAGTTTGAAATTCCGCTTCCGGCCTGTAGGCGGCAGTTTCGGCACGCTCTTCGAACCGGCGCAAATCAGAGTGCTTCAGCAGCAAGGAGATTGAATGGAGCTGCTATGCAGCATCCAGCATTGGCAATAGTTGCTGCAGGCAGCTCATTGCGGCATCTCCGTCGACAACCCACATTTGGGCCAACGGCTCGGCATCTTCCACCGAGAGGTAAGCCATGGTCCAACCGGAGAAAAGGCGGCTTGTTATACCTCTTGCCTCGTGCTGCGGAGTGAAATTGGTATGGCGATTGTCCAGGGATATCTTTTGGGCCAGTGCAACCACCTGCTGCTGAGGACCCTCCATGTATTGGACGAAGCGCTGACCGTCAAAAATCAGGATTCCTGTGATCCCATGAGCCTCATTGAAGCGACGTGAGACTCTGGTGATATCTGCGACACAGCTCGTGCTGGCGTCACTGGCGATTTCACTGTGATAAAGAAAACATCCGAGCAGGTGTTTCAAGGTATCCTCTTGCTTTCAGCGCTGCATAGATGCGGTTGGTGCCGGTATCGAGATCGTCTCAAGCCAGGTACCGAAAACCTATTCCTTGCAGACAGAGTTGGAGTGGTGATCAATGGTCCGCTTGCTCGTCACCGAGCGACATGCGCCAACGAGACAGGTCGAGATTGATGGTGGCGCAATGCGAAGTAAGCTCCATAAAAAGGGGCACGAGTCTGCTGCCGCAATTCATTTGCGAGGGATGCCTGCTCTTGTGCTGCTCTTTTGGAAAGATACCAGCGCCAGGTCCATCAGCAGAACCATCGACATGCCCAGGGCCAGTACAGCCACCACCATCGGCAGTCCAAGCGCGCTGAGCACATACCTTCCCGAAGGAATTGCAAGGCGATTTTCCGTGGTGCAAATGAACTCGGCCGCACTCATGCCCGTGTAGTGCATGGCACAAACGGCAAGGGCCATGATCGCTGCTGCAAGCAGGCGCATGCTTGTCTGTGCGGTATGAAATGCCAGCCACAGCGCCGCAGTTGCAGCCACCAGAGCAATAAGCACCGACATGGCGATTCGCTCATAGTCCCACTCCAGGTGGCCTCCAAAACGCATGCCATACATGCCTAGGTAGTGCATGACAACGGCGCCCAGCCCGAGCATGGATCCGGCCAGCAACAAACGACCAATGCTGCGCGGGTTGCGAGCCACGATATGAAAAGCCAGAGCCGAGATTGCCACCGCGGCAATGAGCGACACGCCTGTCTCCCATACCGAGTAGCCGGTCCCAAGGTCCATGCGCAGCGCAAGCATGGCAATGAAATGCATCGACCATACGCCAATGCCGCCCAGGGCAATCCCTGTGCTGCCAAGGCTCATCAGATAGCTCTGACGGTCATCAATCTCCGGCTCAAGTCGCCTGGCGGAGATCAGCGCAATGAAGGCGCCAATCATTGAAATCGCGTACGACAGTACAACCAATTCCATGCTGTAGCTGGTGCTGACCATTGCATCCATGAGCCTCTCCTGGTTGCCGAACAAGAAGAATCCAGAATTTGTAAATTGACTTGTATCAAATTAATTCAGAGCCATCAAGGTGATTTGATGAATCAGATCTGATTAGATGCTAGGTAGATACATCAGATCTGATCTCTATTCAAAAATTGAGACCAGTCAAGGAATATGTAAGCACTTGATACAAGCAAGCGCTCAAGGAGCGATCGCACGGGTGCCCAAGGCGTGCCGGCTTCACTCAATCTGGGCGGTATCTCGTTTTGTCAGGCCATTGACCACAGAAGGCACATATGAGAGTGAACGCACCAGTGACACAGCGGGAGTACAGCTTTGATGAGCATGCAACTCTGATGTCCACCACGGACACGGAGAGCTACATCAAATATGCCAATCAGGCGTTCATGGAGGTCAGCGGCTTCGAGCCGCAAGAGATCCTCGGGCAGACGCACAATCTGGTGCGCCACCCGGACATGCCCCCGGCCGCTTTTGCCGACATGTGGGCCACGCTCAAAAGCGGCGAGCCCTGGAGCGCACTGGTCAAGAACCGGCGCAAGAACGGGGACCACTACTGGGTTCGGGCCAATGCCATTCCCATCATCCGCAATGACAAGGCCAAGGGCTATATGTCGGTGCGCACCCAGCCCGAGCGCAAAGAGGTCGAGGCGGCGCAAAAGCTGTATGAGTCCATGCACGACAAGGGCGGTTCAGCTCCCGAGCTGCACAAAGGCATAGTCTCCCAGAAGGGGCTGGGGAAGCTGCTGTCGATCTGGCGGCACATGGGGGTGCGCCGGCGCATTCGCCTGAACTCGCTGGCCTTGTGGGGCGCTCTGGTGCTTGGGGCCTGGCTGCTGGCTCAAAGCCAGATGCAGTTCCTGTCGATGGCGGCCTTCATGACGGTGGCCCTGATGGTGATGACGCTATTGCTCGAGAGCCAGTTCGCCACGCCGCTGGAGCTGCTCAAGCGTCAGTCGCTGAACGTGGCCACCGGCAACAACCGGCAGACGCAATACCTGCAGCGCACGGATGAAATCGGCACCACGCTGCGCACGGTCAACCAGATCGGTCTCATGTTCCGCTGGCTGGTGGACGATGTGAATCAGCAGGCGCTCAATGTTCAGCAGGCCTGTAACGAGATCGAGCAGGGCAACAGCTATCTGCACGGGCAGACGGAGCAGTTGGCGGTGAATGTGGCCCAGACCTCGGCCTCCATGGAGCAGATCACGGCCCGGGTTCAGTCCAGCGCCGATACAGCCCAAAAAGCCGGTGTGCTGGCCAGCGAAGCCAGCGCGGCGGCCTTGCGCGGGGGCCAGTCCATGGATCAGATCGTCTCCACCATGGAGTCGATTACGGCCAACTCCCGCCGCATTGCCGACATCGTCGGCGTGATTGACAGCATTGCCTTTCAAACCAACTTGCTGGCGCTGAATGCGGCCGTGGAGGCCGCCCGCGCAGGCGAGCATGGCAGGGGGTTTGCCGTGGTTGCCGGTGAGGTGCGGGCCCTGGCGCAGCGCAGCGCCGATGCCGCCAAGGAGATCAAGGCGCTGATTCAGGCCAGCACGGCCACCGTCGAGGCGGGCTCTCTGGTGGTCAGCGATGCGGGGAGCAATATCGGGGATATCGTCTCTCAGGCGCGCAGCGTGGCGGACTTCATTGCCGAGATCAGCAAGGCCACGCGCGAACAAAGCGAGGAGATCAGCCAGGTCGGGAAGTCGGTGGCGGACATGGACTATCTGACGCAGCAGAACGCGCAGCTGGTGACCCAGGGGACGCAGGCGTCGAGCAGCCTGCAATGGCAGGTGAAAAATCTCGTGGAAGCGATTGGCGTGTTCCGGTGAGCGGCCGCACCAGCGAACAATCCTGACAACTGCTTCTGGCCGGCGGGCGGCCGTCTCTGAACGCCCCTAAGAGGACTGCTAAGGTACTAGTGACTCCAGGCGGAGCTTGGGTTCTTCATAGACCGAGTCCTCGGCGGGATAGCGCAGGCCAGAAATGCCGCGCGCTTTCGCGCTTGCCCATACGACGCTTTCGCCAGCAGGCAATATGTCAGGCTGCGAAGAGTAGACAGGATCTTTGAAGGCGGTTGTTGCTGGTACGAACGTCCAGCCTTGCTTGCGAAAGGCCGAAACGATTCAGGCATGGTTGCCGCATTGATCTCATTGGTGTGCAGCAGCATCACATGCGCAGGGCTTCGACCAAGTACCTGCCTGGCCAGGCCTTCATAGTAAGTAGCCCGGTCAAGCAAGTGGTTCAATGTAGGCCAACTTGACCCGGACAGCCTTGTCGTGTGAACCAGCTCGTAGCAGCGAGGAATAGATCTTGTTGTAGTACCAATCGCTGGCATCAATGGAGACTGGAGCCGGTCTATATCCATTTGATTTCATCCAGGACCGGATACCGTCACGCTTTTCCAGCGTATCACCTTCTTTCAGGTAAGGAAAACGAAGCATCGGCACCCAAGTCGGAATGTGACGCAGAGCTGCATCGGCCTTTTTCACATCCGCAATGAACTCGTTCAATGTCATCTCTGTGGATGCAAGACTGCGGTGTGTCGCCGTATGGTTGCCTACCGCATGACCTGCCTTGGCCCAATCCATGACGAGCCCCATTCCTCGATCACCGCCCATGCGAATGAGCGAGGGGAATACCATCGCTGTGATGCCAGAGTCTTTGAGGCTGGTAATGATCTGCTGATTCCAAACCTGCGCCTGGATCTGCTTGTCGGGGTTCAGTCCATCATCAAAGGTCAAACTCAACGTCTGGGCAAAGCCCAGGGATGAAAAAAGCAGAACGGCCAGCGATGCAATAGCGCGAAGAATGGTTGGCATGAGAGCTTGTGAAACACGCGTTCAGTACCTGCAAGTCGTTGGCTGTGAATAGAGCCATTGCAGACGTTCGAGGATGTCTGCTGCTTGCCTCTAAGCGTTATCACTGCCAGAGCGCACGAAAGAATACCGGCGAATGTCCGCCCTCAGCTTCCATCCTCTGCCTTCCCAATAAGCGTGGGCAGCATGGTTCTCTTGGAGAACATCAATGTGACTCTTATGAATGCCGAGTCTTTCAAGTCCATCCAGGCAGCCCTGAAGCAATGCCGCGTTTTCGGTGTGTAGGCAGGGCTACGAGGCGCTGCAAGTAGCCGCGACGACCATCGTGGCCTGACATGATGCATCCGACGATATGCTCGCCTTCTAACGCAACAAAGCTCAAACCAGGGTTGCGCAACAGGTAGCGCTGAGTCGCTTCCCGTGAATCTGCATCCCGAAAAGTAACCCCGTCTGTTTTCTTCATCATTGCGGTGACGCTGTCGTAGTCCCCAATGCTCATTGGTCGGATAGATATCTGATTCATAGTGCTAGGGCGGTAGGGCGGCTCTCTCTGCTGTCTCCAATTTCTGGCATTCCAAAGGCGAGAGCATATTCTGCTGGAAGCACGTGGACTGTTTGTGGCCGAGAGCTACTGTCTCTGTTCGACCCGTTGCTGTCGTTCGTGTCGGCCAGCAATCGACCCATAGCGGGCACTAGGCAGCTATGCTCACGGCATATTCACACCCTAAAAGCTATGCCTGACTTCTCTACCCTCGCTGGATTTGTTGCCGTTGTACTTGGCCTGTTCTTGATACCAGGCCCAGCAGTTCTTCTTGTCTTTAGCCGCACCGTTGAAGGTGGTCGCAACGTGGGGATTGCAAGCGGTCTAGGCATTGCGACGGGAGATTTCATTCATACGCTGTTGGCAGCAGTCGGTCTGTCCGCACTGTTGATGACTTCCGCACTGGCGTTTAGCGTTGTGAAGTACGTTGGCGCTGCGTACCTCATCTATTTAGGGGTACGTGCCATCATGGCAAAGCCCTATGACCCAACACTGCCTAAAGTTGCGCCTATTGGAGCATGGCGGGCTTTCTTTGAGGCAATACCTGCTGAAGTATTGAACCCCAAGACTGCACTCTTTTTCTTGGCCTTTCTGCCCCAGTTCGTTCGGCCAGAAGCAGGTTCTGGCTTCACTCAACTCATTGTTCTTGGCCTCATCTTCGTGACCCTGAGCGCTATTTACACAACACTGATAGCACTCACAGTGAAGCCCATGGGTAAGGCTCTAAAGAGCTTGAGCAGATTTACCCGCTGGCAAGGCAAAGCGATTGGTGCAATTTATCTCGCCCTCGGTCTGAAGGTTGCGCTGCAAGAGCGTTAACGAGCGGCTGCTTCTGGCCGGTTGCTGCCGTTGCTGTTTAGTACTGAGCAGACGCGGATGAACACTGGAGCCCTTGCATCCAATCGACAAAGAACACCAGCCTCTGATTGAAAACGTTGTTCGTTGCCGAGGGCGTTTTGGCATGCTCAAGAAAGAACTCCATTTGTTCAGCCATTTCGGGAAATCGGACCGAAAAAAACGTGGTGTATTCCTCCAGAGATTCAGGCCATAGACGGTCTGCCTCAAGGCGCAGGACGTTGGTTGCGCGAACCAGCTTTTTTGCAGCCTCTTTTTTCAGCCGTCTCGTTGCGTCTTCGTCATGTGCTTGAGAGATGTGCGTCACGTAGTTGCGGAGAACCTGGACATAGTCCCCATTGACTGCTTTCGCAACTGCAGGTGAGGGCTGAAATGCCTGAAACCGAAGTGCCAGATCTGAACCATAAATACAGCGGCACTCATGCTTGAGCCAGTAGCCCCAGCTATACAAATTGGCCGGGCTAAGCACATCTTCAAGTACACCCAGATCCAAATCGATCTTGGTGACTTCAGGATGGCCAGCCTCCAGGTTGGAACGGACACGCTCAAGAGATTCAGCCTCTGGTGTGGAAAGCGGTCTCGAAAGCACCAACATCAAATCCAAGTCCGACTTTCCAGGTTTGGCCATCGCTCTGGGCACGCTGCCGTACAGATACAGACTGTCTAGGATTGCCCCGAGTTCCTGCACCAGACTGTCACGCGCCTCGTCAATCAGGTTGACGAACTCGGATTGTAGAGGTCTGACTGGGAGAACCTTGATGAAGGTGGGAGCGGCGTCAAGACAGCTTTTCATCAGGTCAAGGATAGCGCAGTGGTTCATTCGAATGCCGCCCCGGCCGGCAGCAGCCAACCACTGAGGGCTGCTTGCAGCTGTCGAAAATGGTCGATGCGATCGATGATTTCTTCCGCGAAGTAACCGGCACCGAGAAGGTGCGCTGATTTCGACATCTTTTCAGAGTAGTGCGGCTCGCCCGTTCGCATGTCACGGACACGTCTGCGTGCTCGCCCTGCAAAGCTCAGCCCATGAATGTCCGCCTTCCGGATTCGGACACGGCCGACTGCCTGGAAGAACAGTGGTTTTGCAACGGTCACCATCGCTCAAAAACTGCAATTTTTCTGTTGCGAGGACTCGGGGACGCGGCGGCACACGGCTGCATCTCCTCGATAGCGCGAAGTAACGAGAAATCGACAACTCTCGGCCTTCGTCGGAGGCCTCATAATGCCAATCATGCAAGCGCTGCGTAGCTCCCTGTCACTGACCCGCCTGATTCTGGCGTGGTTCATGCTGACGTTGAGTATTGCAATGGCTTCGCCCATAGTGCATCCAAAAGCCATCGAAGTGGTCTGTACCTCAAGTGGCAGCATGCAGGTGATCATGCTTGATGAGGACGGCCAGGCCGCGCCAGGGCTGCATCATTCGCTGGACTGCCCCTTGTGTCTGACCATCACGACACCGCCGAGCTATTCATCACCGCATCTTGAGCAGCCTCAGCCACTCGGCTTGGCGCTACGGCCAGTAGTTTCAGCACGCATTGCCGCGCTGGTGGGGGCACCCCTGCCTCCGCGAGGGCCGCCAACGCTCGTGTAAGTCCACTGTGCCGCCAATCAATGGCGGATACAGCCTATCGCCGTCGGGCTCAGTCCTGCCCGGCCGATTTCACTTGCACGCAGGTAGTTCATGACCCATCCCTTTTATGGCGCGATGCCCAATGGCAACGCGAGTTCTCTTTCGCTCGCCTTCTTTCAACGCAACAGCGTGGTCCTGGCTGTGGTCCATCTGCTATTGGCTGTTCCTCTTGTAGTAGCGAGCTCTGCCAGTTGGGCACAAACCGACGTCACCCTGGACACGGTTACCGTACGTTCATCGGGGGACACTCCTTTGGAGCGTTCAGTGGGCACCGGCAGCCGACTTGACCTCAGTGCACGCGACACTCCGGCCAGTGTCGAGGTGACCACGCGCGAGCAACTGGAAGCTCGCGGCGACACTTCTCTGGTTGACGCAATCACGCGATCTACCGGCATCACCAGTCTGGGACATCCGGGCAACAGTGGCAGCGCGCTCTCGGCACGAGGTTTCACGGACTCCACCTCGGTCATGCGTCTATACGACGGTACGCGCCAATACGGGGGAGTCGGTGTGAGTTTTCCCTTCGACACCTGGTCGATCGACCGCATCGAAGTACTGCGCGGACCCGCATCCGTGATCTACGGTGACGGCGCGATTGGTGGCGTGGTCAACGTGATTCCCAAAAAGCCCACGCGCGGTCCTGTTCAGAATGAAGTCCAGGCTACGGTGGGAACAAAAGGCAAACGTGCATTGGCCTTTGGCAGCGGAGGCGCGATCAATGAGCAATGGTCCTATCGCCTGGATGTCAGTGGCGACCAATCGGACGGGTGGGTGGATCGTGGCGATTCCAGCAATCGCACGATTTCCGGCGCTCTGCGCTGGGATGTGACACCTGACCTCAATCTGCAACTGTCACACGCACAGGGCCGGCAAAAGCCCATGCGCTACTTCGGTACACCGCTGATCAACGGAGTACAAGACCCTGCGATCCGAGAGCGCAACTACAACGTTGCCGACAGCCGCATCCAGTTCAAGGATCGCTGGACCGAGCTGGCCGCTCAGTGGGCACCCGGCAGCAATATCGTCGTACGAAGCAAGCTCTACCACATTGGCAGCGACCGCTATTGGCGCAATGCTGAAGCGTACCGGTACAACGCTGCTACGGGATTGATCGACCGCTCGGACAACACCGAGATCAATCACGACCAGACGCAGACAGGCAACACCACGGATGTGACCTTCAACGGCAGCTTGCTCGGACGTTCAAACCAGCTCTCCGTGGGCTTCGACGTGAACCGCGCATCGTTTCAGCACACCAACAACACTTATACCGGCAGCTCCGGTCCGGTCGATCCCTACAACCCCGTCCCGGGCTACTACAGCAGCTCCGTACCCTTCATTCCCCGCTATCAAAACAAGGCCGAGCAATATGCGCTGTTTGCTGAAGACCGGCTTGAACTGACGGATCGCTGGTCTGTCGTGGCGGGCACCCGCTTCGACCATGCGAACCTATCGCGCCAGGACCTGGTGGCGGGCAATCAGGCGTTCAAACGCAGCTACTCCAACACCGGTTGGCGACTTGGTTCGGTCTACAAGCTAAGTCTTCAGCTGTCGCTGTATGCGCAGGCATCCAAGGCCGCAGATCCAGTGAGCGGGCTGCTGATGTTGTCGGCGGCTAATTCTGCCTTCGACGTATCGAGCGGCAAACAGTTTGAGGTCGGTATCAAGCAATCCTTCTGGGAAGGCAAGGGTGACTGGACGCTTGCAGCGTACTCCATCACCAAAAACAACTTGTTGACGCGAGACCCTGCAAACCCCGCTCTGCGCATACAGGTTGGCGAACGCTCCTCCAAGGGCATCGAGAGCACACTATCGATGCAAGTCAGCAAGGCCGTGCAGATTGATGCCAACTTTGCGCTGCTCAAGGCTCGCTATGACGATTTCAGCGAGTCCGTGGGCGGCATCGCTGTTTCACGCAATGGCAATATTCCCACCGACGTGCCGGAGCGTGTTGCCAATGTCTGGGTGAGCTGGAAAGTCGTGCCTGATTGGACGCTGTCCGGCGGCCTTCGTCATGTGGGAAAGCGCTATTCAGACAATGCGAACACTTTGAAGCTGCCTGCCTACACCACGGCAGACCTGGCGCTGCAATGGAAGGCTACCAAGGCCACCACGTTCACGCTGCGCGGATTCAACATTTTCGACAAGCACTACTTCACGACCTCCTACTACACCAACACGCAGTGGCTCGTCGGGGAAGGGCGACGTGTTGAGCTGACACTGAACCATCGTTTCTGAGCGGGCCGCCGATGTGGACTTCCGCTCATGCCAAACGGCTTGTGTTTCTGGTGCATCGATGGACCGGGGTGGCTGCATGTGTGTTGATGGCGCTATGGCTCTTCAGCGGGGTGGTGATGCTCTTTGTCGGCTACCCCAAACTGCTGCCTACCGAGCGCCTGCAGGCATTGCCTTCCCTGAGCTCTGAGCAGAGCTACCTGCCTGTTGAGGCAGCTCTGAAGCAAAGCCAGTCTGCTGACAAGGTGCAGCAGATCATCCTCACCACTATTGCGGGCCGCCCTGGTTACCGGCTCATGGAGGCAGACGGCACGCTGCGTGTGGTGGATGCCGGCACGGGCGTTGTTGCGCCGCCGCCCGACGACGCAGCAGCCTTGCGCAGCGCCAAGGCCTTCCTGCCCGGGGCAAATGGAGTGCTGCAAGGTCGTACGCAAGACGATCGCTGGACGCATTCCGCCTCGCTCGATCCCCATCGGCCTCTCATCAAGGCCCTGATGGATGATTCCGCATCAAGCCTGCTGTACATCTCGTCGACCACTGCCGAGGTGGTCATGGATGTACCGCGCCATCAACGCTACTGGAACTATGTGGGAGCCTGGCTTCACTGGGTGTATATCGTGCGTGAAGGCTCCAAGGACCCTGTGTGGAGCTGGATGGTCATCGGGCTCTCGGCATTGGGAACCGTCTCCGCCATTGCCGGTGCCTTGGTGGGCATCTGGCGATGGCGCTTCAACGGTCGCTACAAATCCGGAGCCAAGACGCCGTATCGGGAGTTCCAGATGCGCTGGCATCACATCACCGGCCTCGTATTTGGAGCGATGATGATCTGCTGGATCTTCAGCGGCCTGATGTCCATGAATCCGCTGGGGATCTTCAGCCCGCAAGGACCTCGTCCCGATCTGCATGCCTACCAGCATGCAAGTCCAGGAAGCAATCCCTTCAGGCTCACCACGCACGAAGCGCTGACATTGCTCAGTGCCGAGGGGTTTGACACGCGCGAGGTCGAATGGAAAGTACTGGATGGGCAGCCCTACCTGCTGGCCTTCAATGGAGTGGGGCAGACCCGCGTCCTGTCCGCAAACCTTGCTGCGCCGCAGGTAGAGAGGGAACTTGACCGCTCGAGACTGGAGCAGGCGGCGAAGAAGCTGTTTCCTTTTGCCATTCGCTCGACCACGTTGCTGAACGAGTACGACGCCTACTATTACCGTCGGGGCGAAGCCTCTATGTATTCAGCTGCGGCGCGTGGCCTGCCTGTGCTTCGGGTGCAGTTTGGAGATCCGGGAAACACTATCGTTTACATCAGCCCGGACTCCGGTGATGTTGTGCTGAGCCTGGACCAACGGCAGCGTACAGGGCGGTGGCTGTTCAATTTCCTGCACAGTTGGGACCTGCCGTGGATGCTGCGCCACGCTTGGCCACGTGATGCCATCCTCGTTTTGCTGAGCATTGGTACGCTGGCTCTGGCACTGACCGGCATCGTGCTGGGCTACAGGAGACTGAAGCTGTTCATCGGGCACAGGCGCCGATTTTGATCTTGGGGATGGTGCGGTCGGAGAGCGTTGCTTTACGGCCTGCCTCAAGAACCGAGCGATCTTGCCTAGCGGAGCTTCGGACGCAAGCCAGGCAGGCAATTGCCTCATCCGGCTTCCATCCGATGTCTTGTCCCGCAGTCTGCAATGAGGCCGACTGCGGGAAAAGTCCACATCAGAGCAGTCAACTACGTCAAGCGGATAACTTGCTTGCGATGTATTCCAGCGCACCGTGAAACACCTGGTGCCATCGCTCATCTGGCGGCTGTGCAAGCGGATGCCAGAAGAACTTGAAGTCATGACCGCCATCATCGCCGGTCCGATATGTCCAGGATTCGGGTGAACTTTCCACAGCACACAGATGGAATGCCCAGATCTGGTCCTCATAGCCAGATGCCCATACTCCCAGATTCAGCAAGACTTCAGATGCTTCAAGTCCACTTTCTTCGCGCAATTCGCGCAATGCCGCCTCTCTGGAGCTTTCGCCCGGTTCAATCGTGCCTTTGACAAGTTGCAGACCTGCCAGCGGGTGCTCAAATGCCAATATTTCGATGGTGTCTCGGTCCCGAATGACCACTGGACAGGCCTTGTTCGGGCGCAATGGAGTTTCCGATTTCATGGAACTATTTTCATGCCAGGGCCTTGGCTGCTCTCGCGAATACCCACGCACCGAAGCCAGCCGCTGCAGGTTCTCCCTAAAGCCCAACCTTCATGTGATGCGCCGCGAGCCGCCACAGAGATAGCCCATCAGCATCTCCACGATGGCCTGCTCGGTCTTCTGGATCGGGTGTGGCGTCCCGGGGGGAATGACAGCGGCATGAATCAATGACTCCATGCCATCGATAGATAGCCATTGGACAGTCCAGTGATTGCGCGCGCAAAAACTGACCATTGCTCTTGGGAGACGGCCACGACCACTCGTTGAGATGCTGAGACAAGGCGCTCAAGAAATTGGCGGTCCGGGATGCGGTGAGACCATCCATTGGTTGT
Source organism: Comamonas testosteroni (assembly GCF_014076415.1). Lineage (NCBI taxonomy): Bacteria > Pseudomonadati > Pseudomonadota > Betaproteobacteria > Burkholderiales > Comamonadaceae > Comamonas > Comamonas testosteroni. The sequence goes on along the minus strand of NZ_CP043568.1, from coordinate 3,173,339 downwards.
CAGAAGCTGAATGCGCTGCCCAGATCGGCAGTTGAATATCTGGGAATATGTGATGTGTTGACTTCCATGCTGGGGCATTCCTTCGAGGGAGAATTCTTGACCGCAGCAGAGCCAGAGCATGGTCTATTTCAGTCATTCAGCGACAGTGCAAGGCGCTTCAGCGCAAACAGGACTGCCAGTGGCAGTATCTGCCTGGCAATGATGCTTGCCCTGAAGGGCTTTCTTCAGACCCACAGGCAAGAGTGCAGGTCCTTCAGGCAAGTCGAGTTCGGCCAAATCAAACCATCTGGCGGTGCATTGCGCTCCACTGTCTTCATGAAACTCAATGCTGCTTTGGTTTTCAGAATTCGCGATGCTGAACAGTACCTCGCAAATGAACAGCACTTCGTGGCCAGGCTCCCCTTCATGGGTATAGATGTTCTCCATCACGAGTGGAGTACCCACTATTTCAGCGTCGACGCCCAGCTCCTCCTTGAACTCACGTATCAGCGCTGATTGCCAGTGCTCGCCGAATTCGATACTGCCTCCCAGGGGGCGAACACCTTTCAGGTGGCCCTGGTCATCCAATACCTCGGCAGCCAACAACTTGCCTTCTCGCCAGTGAAGTCCAAGCGCCTTGACTTTTATGGATGCGGCAGGCCTCCACTTGCTTGTGTACATGCGTTGTCTCTGAATAATCCGAATCTGGTTGCGTGCATTGTGCATGCCTGAACGAAGGACTGCTTCTGGCCGGCCGCTACCAGCACCGGCGGTCGATTCAAATGCAATACGCGGCTGGCTGGAAAGGGCTGGATAGCGATGCGGACCGCGCCGCATTCTCTTTGCTGCTCGGCAGGCTGCGGCATGTGGCGATGGCCGAGGACCAAGTGAGAACCCCTTACTTCGGGGGATCAGGAATCGGCGCGGCGGATCAAGCTGCAATTTTGTCCGACTGCCGGGGGCTTTCGATCGGCATATCCGGATAGTCCACTCCAGACACATGTACCCGATCACGCCCGGCATTCTTTGCTTGGTAGAGGAGCTGATCCGCTTCCTTAAGGGCCCGCTCAAATTGAAATGCCTGGGTGATCGATGAAAGCCCAAAGCTCATGGTCATTCTGGTGCCGGATGGCAGAATGTCATTGCTTGAGCCGATGTCACGCTGGATTTGCCTGGCAATGGCTTCGGCATCCTTCAGCGCAATGTTCGTCAGCAAGATCACAAACTCTTCACCGCCAAACCGGGCGACAAGGTCGTGTTCTCGCATATTGCTTTGCAGAATCGCCGAAACAAGCTGCAGCACCTTGTCACCGCGCTCGTGGCCCCAGGCGTCGTTGATGCGTTTGAAGTGATCTATATCGCAGGCTAGCACCGCCATGGGATAGAGCCTTAGGTTGGCAAGACGTTTCTGGGCATATTCCTGAAAGGAGCGGCGATTCAGTACCTGCGTCAAAGCATCAAAGTCACGTTCCTTGCGCAGATTGCCAACCGTTTCCTTCACGGCAATCGCGGTCATCACCACGGTGAAAAGCAGCGAGAAGTTCAGAATGCTCAGCTGTGTCAAGACCCAATAGGGCGAACCTGGCAGGGAACGGAGATCGGAATATCCCAGCAGCCAGATCAAGACGGGTCGAGTGAAGGTGTAGGCGGTGAAGAGGATGCTCAGCCAGAGCAGCGATTGATCGAGCCAGTCGAATGAGTTCCTCCTTGAGCGGATCTGCAAAATAGGCAGCAGTAAAACAAGACCGGAACCGACACTGAAAGAGCTCACCCGAGCCCAGACATTCGGCTCGACCCTGCTGAATTGGTAAAGCGCAGCCAGGGTGACTATGACAATGAGTAATGCTGCATGCGGTTGGGTGGATACACGCCAGCGCTCTGCCCAGCTTCTGGCAAGACACCACGCGCTAAGCAGGTAGAAGCCGCCGATGAGTAGGGCATAGCGATTGAGCTCTTCGAGAGGGAGCAGGCTTTGCGCTCCGAGAGGCAGTGCTGTGAGTGAATAGGCGCAAGCTTGCCAAAGCAGAAAGCGCTGTGATCGTTGGACAAGCCAGACAACGATCAATATGGCAGCCAGAACCAGTATCGCCAGCGACGGCGTCAGAACCAAGATGAAGTCATTGTTCGAGAACATCTGACCAGAGCCTCCTCGATCAAAGATCGAAACGGAGCGGCATTGCCTGTTCCTGGATTGCAAAGCGACAACCAGCAGCCAGCATTCATACATCCTGGCGTGTGATCTCACAAGCTCTTGCCATACCTTGTGTCTGGTCTACGTCACCCGGATTCAAATGTGAGCAAACCCGCGAGTCCGCTCAGGCGATGCCGGTGTTGGAGCTTCTGTCCTTGGAATCGTGTGCTGCCATGCGGCTTGGGAAGATGATTTGACGCTGTGGCCCATCCAGCCAGCATCATGCAAGCCGCCAAAGAAATAGCCCGCGTCATGGCGGGCAGGTCTCTGTTGTGCAACAAGTCAGCGGCGCAAGTTGACGGTCTTTGAATATCTGTCAAGGCGCTCCAGCAGGCGCTCGTAGAGATCATCTGTAGCCATCGAGTTCAAGACCTCCGCCTTGATCTCTTCGGCGCGCTGGCTGAGGTTGTGTGGCAGATTGCTTTTTTTTGTTGTCATCCAGCGTTTCGATCAGGGCAATGGGAAGTGCTTCCTGCGCCAGGATCTGGCATTTCATCGTCCTCGGCTGGGCGCTTTGATTACCTAGGAACTCCATCCAACCCTTCCTCTTTCATGATGCATGTCAAGTTTGGGGAATTATGGTGACTGCAGCTGTCGCCTGCTGCACCCAGCCGAGTGCCTGGTGATTCGAAGTCGGGCAGAGTCATCAAAGGACTGTGGCGAATTTCCGGCTGTCATCGACAGTGCTGCCGATGCGTCTTCACTGGCACCTGCAGTCCGCCGGGCTGAATCTCAGATCCCCCGGCGCAGGGCTGGCGCCTGCAGCAAGGCGGGTGCTATCTCCATCAAGACAGCAGTTGTTTGGTTACGGGCGGATGAAATGGAAAAATACCGGGGTTGGTCTATCTACGAGGTTGTGATGCCCTTGTTTCACACCACTGTGTTGACTGGTCTGGCGATGCTGGCCTTTGCCGGCAACTCGCTGTTGTGCCGCCTTGCGCTCCAATCCCACTCCATTGATGCCGCGAGCTTTACGGCAGTGCGCCTGGCTTCGGGTGCGGCAATGCTGGCGCTGGTCGTGAGCCTGAAACGCGCTCCCTCTACTGGCGTTGGCAACTGGATGTCGGCGGGCTTGTTGTTCGCTTATGCCGCATTGTTTTCCTTCGCCTATGGGAGTCTGTCGGCCGGCGTCGGTGCCTTGCTGCTTTTTGGCGCGGTGCAGGCGACGATGGTGGGCGTGGGCCTTTGTCGCGGCGAGACACTCGCACCCCGACAATGGGGCGGATTGGTGCTGGCTTTCGGCGGCCTGGTGGTGTTGCTGCGACCCGGACTCTCGGCACCGCCCCTGGGGGCGGCTTTGCTCATGCTCCTGGCAGGGGTTGCCTGGGGGCTGTATTCCTTGCTCGGCAAGGGCGCAACCGATCCGGTTGGCGTGACGGCAGGAAATTTCTTACGGACGGTACCGCTTTCGCTGCTGATGCTCGTGTTGGTGCAGGGGCAAGCCTCATTGAGCACGGCAGGATTGATGTATGCGCTGTGCTCCGGAATGCTGACTTCCGGATTGGGCTACGTCGCATGGTATGCGGCGCTACCCCAGCTGAAGGCGGGTGCTGCTGCATCCATACAGCTGAGCGTTCCCTTGCTGGCCGCCATCGGTGCCGTTTCCCTGCTGGGAGAGCCCTGGACCATGCGGCTGACCCTGGCTGGCGCTGCCATACTTGGCGGTATCTCATTGGTTGTGGTCACCCGATTTGGCGGCAAGCCTGCCGTGGCAAAAGAGTAGTCGCGCGATCTTTTTCCGAGAGCCCTCCAGGAGCTGGGAGAACAGTGCTTCCTGCATCTTTGCACTGCTGCGAATGTCACGAGTCTGAATGGAGGGGCAGGGCGATGCAGGATCTGTTCGATGCAGAGGCTCCAATGCGCGAGCTTCCTGTCGTGCCGCAGAACATCGCTTTACACGGGTATCCGTGGGCAGGAATAGGCTGTCAGTGCCACCTGTAGAAAGGGCCGCCATGAAAGAGCTAGTTGCACTGACCGCGTTTGCCTTGACCTTGATATTGACCGGATGCGTGATGCAGAGGCCGGTCAATGGGCAAGGAGTGGATCCAGGTTCCCACCAGGTCGAGAAGAATGCGGATCAGGATCTTCGAAACAACGATATTCAACAGCGGGATCGCTCAATCGACTTTGAAAACGACTGGGACCGGGATCACTTTCGTGACCGCGGAAACGAGGGCCATGAGAATCAAGGCAGCCTGTGGCCGTGGCCGGGTTCCGGATTGAGTGGCGGGCGCACTTACCCAGGGGGCCAAAGCTGGGGCTATTAGTGCAGCGTTACGGGTCAAACATTACGCAGTGTTGCAGTACGGTAGTTCGGCAACAGGGTATGCACTCCTGGGCGGGTGAACCTATTGCGCAGTGCCTTTGCTGGGGCGAGTGCAGGGCATAGCTGCCATTCCCAGCAGCTGCGGTGACCAGGCGGAAGCCTGCAAAAGCAGGCCGGCTTGCCTTCAAGCGGCCATCCGGCCATTTGCAGGCATTTCCCGGATGCAACCGGCGCGCCTTCGCCAGCGGGCGGACGTCGTGGAGCATGGCAAAAGAAAGCTCCTTGAGACGCCGGCAATTGTGTGCACAAAGCCGGGCTTACACATTGAAAACCTGCGCGATTTCGGTCCGTCTAAACTTCGCACATGAAGAAACTGTTTGGAGTCTGTGCGCTCGTCTTGCTTTTGTCGGGCTGCTACGCGGCAGGCCCTGGATACAGCTACGGGTATAGCGATACCTACATCTATCAGCCTTATGGCGGCTCGTACTACTATGGGCGGCCTGCATATAGGCCTGGGTACTATCACCATCATCACGCGCACCGTCCACCGCACCACAGGTCTCATCCAGGCCACGGAGGGCATGGAAATCACCGTCCACCGCATGGAGGCCATCGCCCAGATGGCGGTCATGGTCATGGCCATCGCTGATTGACAGGCCTCGACTGGCGCGGTCGAGCGAAGGCTGAAAACAGATAACGCCGCGATTTGCCAGTTCATGGGACAGCGAGCCAACACGTCCGGGTTGACGCAAAACGCCGTGTCACCTGGTGTGACTACCAGGGGGCAGGCCGTGGTTGGGCGGCTGCCCGGTTAGAGGTTGCCGCCCGAAATTTCGATCAGGCTACCTGTGGTGTACGGCGACTCGTCCGAGATGAGCCATACGATTGCATTGGCAACCTCCAGAGCCGTTCCTCCGCGCTTCATGGGAATGCCGGCGGCCAGGCGCTGAACCCTGTCCGGCTGTCCCCCGCTGGCATGAATATCCGTTTCAATGAGACCGGGACGGACAGCGTTGACACGGATGCCTTCCGCCGCCACTTCCTTGGCCAGCCCCAGAGTCATCACATCCACAGCACCCTTGGATGCCGCGTAGTCGACGTACTGGCGTGGCGCGCCAAGTCTTGCTGCAATGCTGGACACATTCACGATGGCTCCACCATGGCCGCCATTGGCAGTGCTCATACGATGCACCGCTTCGCGAGCGCAAAGAAAAGCGCCTATGGTGTTGATTCGAAACATTCGCTCAAGGCGCTGCAAACTGAACTCGGCCAGCGTCTGTGCCGTGTCCACAATACCTGCGTTGTTGACCAGGGCGTCCAGGCGCCCGAACTGTACATCTGCCACGGCAAAGAGACGGCGAATCTGCTCTTCGCAGCCCATATCCGCCTGAATGGCCATGGCGTGCCTGCCCATCTCCGTGATTTGCGAGACAACCGCATCGGCTGCCGTCTGGTCTGTATTGAAGCTGAGCAGTACATCCCAGCCTGCCGCTGCTGCTTGCAGGGCGGTGGCTGCACCAATGCCTCGGCTGCCTCCGGTGATGAGCACGACTTTGTTTTTCATGGGGCTCCTTGGTGTTCCACTTGATACTGCTGTGAGTTTCGTCTCCAGCTTCACGGTTCTCGATTCATCTTATCGCTGCATTTCTTCTGCGGCCTAGGCATGATCCGGTCCAAGTGCTCATGCTTTTGTATCTCAAGGCAACAAAAAACCACCTTTAGAGGTGGTTGAAAACCAATCGCAAGGCTGGATTCAGGAGACGGGGCTACCAGTGTCGGTAGTTGTGGCGCATGCGCAGCAGTCTCTCTTCCTCCTGCTTTTTTTCCATGTCTGTGGGCTCTTGCGGGTCTAGTTGGGGCGGCGCAGGGAAATCCTTGTCCATGGAGAACATCTCCTTGGTGGTTTCCCAGAACTTCTGGATTGGCGGGGGAATACGGCTATCTGGCATATAGACCTCCAGTCCTGGATGACGAATCAAGATCGATCGCCAAGAGCCACAGTACTCTTTTTAATAACCTTGAAGCCCTATCCAATAAGTAAAACGTCAGCTTTGGTGCATAAGCAGGATGGATGCGACTGCCAAGAAAAACGCGATGCTTCCTTTCCATCGACGCTGACAAGGCTTCGGGCTGATGGCTCTTGATGCACAGGTTCTGCAATTCAGGTGCCACAGGCTGTCCGAGACTGGCGAGCAGATGCGGCTAGCATGCAAGGCTCAACAGTGGAGCAGCTATGGAAAAGTACCGATTCAATGTGTTTGGCGACATCCTGGCCATAGAGCGCAGCAACTCGGGATGGCGCTGCTTTGCGGTTGGACTCGATGGAAAGCTTGGCCCGGTGGATCTGGTCGTTCCCCCCGAGATCACTCATGAGGAGCTGCCTCAGTACCTCTACGACATCTACCATGAGAGCGCGGCATTGTCGGATGGCGACATTTTCGAGATATCCTGAGTCTCATCCGAATGCTGCCCACAGCTCGTCAGAGATGTCAGATATCTATGGCGCTGCTACCCATTGTGTCTGTGACTCCTTCGCCAATCTTTTCGGCACCTACTTCATCATTGCAAGGAGATTGCCGCCATGACTCTTCAGAAGAACCCGCTCAAAGAACCGGAGCCCAAGCCGGATCCGATTGATCCGCCAAATGATCAGCCGCCTGCAGAACTGCCGGTCGATCCGATAGAGCAGCCCAATGTGTAGCTGCTTAAGCCCGCGAATGGCGTTGTTGCATTACAGGGACTTCCCATCAACGCAAGCGCTGCTCAGTAACTTGTGACTGACCTGGCTGCCAGGACGACTCAGGTGCTTGAAACGAGGAACAGGCTGCACATCTACGGACGGGGTTAGGCACGAGGTGTGCACCCCTAGAAACAAACCGCGCAGCAGGGCTCCATTCAAATCTCGTGACGTCTTGCGACTCACAATGCAACAACCGAGCTTGCCTGCTGCTGGTCTGACCTGTTCATTGCATCTTTGATTTCACGTCTTGCATGTTGAAGTGCCTGTCTCAGGCAACGGCAAAGACGGGTGGCCTGGGGCGTTCGGTGATATGGGCTGCTTCGTAGGTACGCTCCTGTGTCATGAGCGCCCAAAGGATGCGTGCATTTTTGTTGGCTAAAGCCACGGAGGTTTCTTGCCAGCCACTGCGCTGCCTCAAGGCCATCACCCATTGGGAGATAGGGTCGAGGTTGTAGGTTGTGTTTGCCGGTCGGCACAGCGGCCTTGGCCCCTTGCACCAGCAAAGTGCGCAGGTAGCTATCGCCTCGTTTGGTGATGGCACCTAGATTGGATTTGCCTGCGCTGGAATTCTGTCTGGGCCTCAAACCAAGCCAGGCAGCAAACTGTGCACCGTTCTTGAATTGCTTGAACTTGCCCACAGTGGTGACCATTGCCAGTGTCGTTCCAGATAGAGTTGCATGGAAATGAAAAAAGCCCGTGAAAACACGGGCTTACATGAGAAAAAAGTCTAAAGCTTGCGTGTCAGTCAGTTCACGACAGCGCTTTATTCCCACTCAAATATTCATACGGCTCTGAAATCCTTATCCGGTGCGGTATGTGGCGCTGCGCCTGCGCCAGATACCATCCCAGATACCATGAATAATATTGACTTGGTTAGTCTATTGTCCGAGAGGCGCTGACGCCTTCATATTGGCTTGGCGGCGCTCCTCGATCCAGGCGTCTACTTCTGCCTCATCCCATGCCACTCTACGCGGCGATAGGACTATTCGTTTCGGGAACTGGCCAATGGACTCCAGCTTGAGAATATAGCGATCAGAGTAGGGTACTTTAGAGCAAAGAGCTTTGCGGTCCAAGAGCTTCATTTTTGTTCTCCATAAAGAATACGAAAGCCTGCGGCTGCGGGCTGGGGTGTTGGTGTTCAGGCTACTTTGCGGAGCTGGCCTGCTTCGATGTAGTTCGCGGCGACGATCAGTCGCATCGGTAGGGGGCTGACGCTGTTGCCGGCCATTCGCACCTGTGCCGTTTTCGTCAGGGGTTTGCCTGCTGCCGTGCGATCAATGATGTAGTTAGGCGGGAAGTCCTGAGCGTTGTAGAGCTCGCGCGGCACAAGCATGCGCAGCGTGATGTCTACGATTACCCACGGTTCGCCCTTGAGCCAGACCGTCACCAGAGCCAGGCGGTCGCGCGTCGTGACAGTCGTGGTTGGTTCGCGTAGATCCGCCCATTGCCCGCCGCTGCCGTGGTAGCGCATCAGAAAGGCCGCACAACGCAATGCACCGGCTTCATCGTCCTGGCTCAGTTCGTACTGCACCAGGCCATGATGCTCGCCACCAGCACAAACAACTGGCAGGGGCTCGGCCAGAGACTTGCCGACGCTATTGCGGCGCAGGGTGGTCAGATGGGCCACCGCCAGCTGTTGCTGACTGCCGCTTGTCGTCACCGTGGACATGCCACCGCGCAGATCACGGGCCGGCGTGGTGTTGAACCCGCCATTAGCCTGCACCATGAACGCCGTTGCCAAGCTTTGCCCGCCGCCGCTGGCGGTCACTGTGCCCACGGGTCCCGTGATGTCGTTCGTCCCATGGCTGCGGCGCTTTGTGGTGCCTGAGCCTTCGCCGTGCCCGGCCTGCACGAGATATGCCGACGCCACAGCATGTTTGACGCTGCCCGCGACTACCGTGCCGATGGCGGATTGAATGTCCATGGCGCGCGGCTCTTGGCCCTGTCGCTCACCGTCGCCCACTTGTACGATGTGCGCGGACATCAGCGCAGTCTCGCCACCCTTTGCGGTTGTGATGGTCCGCATGGGGTCTTGGACGTTGTACGAAATGTCTCGGGTGTGGGTCACCGGAGTGAATGCACGGGCGGCCCCTTCAACAATGAACGGCTCCTTGCTTCCCAGCACATATTTCTGCATGCCGTGCTGGATGCGGCGCATTGTCGCCTCGGCCAATGGCTTCTTTCGGCCAAAGATGCTTGTGCCAGGAATACTCCAGTCGATGCAGTCGGCAGCAGGCTTGTGGGGCTTGAGCTTGCCTACTGGCTTCTTGGCGTGGGTCTTCTCGGGCCAGATGATGGGCAGGCCGTCGCGTCGGGCGATCATGTATAGGCGCGTCCGGGTGCTGTGGCAGCCCAGGTCTGCATTGCAGATCACGCGCCACTGCACGACATAGCCCTGATTGCGCAGCATCTGCACAAAGCGATTCCAGGTCTTGCCCAGTTGCTTCTTGTCTGGCACCAGATACTGGTTATTGCGTGGCACACGCTCGCCAGGGTCTGCAACGCGGTAGGTGGTCTTGCCCTTGGCATCCTTGATCTTGTCCAGGGTGATGACGCGGCCGGTTTCTGGGCAGCGCTTGGCAATTAGCCTGCACCAGAGCAGCATCTGCTCCACGTTCTCCAGGGTGATGACATCAGGCTTGGCAATGCCGCCCCAGCGCGGTACCACCCAGGCCAGAGAGCGAATTTCCTTGCTGCGCGGCTGGCCGCCCAGCGCCTGGCTGTGGTGGGTGCAATCCGGGGATGCATGCAGCAGGCCCACCGGCTGCCCGCCCGTGGCTTGACGGGGGCAGACCTCCCAGATGTCGGCGCGGTAATGGCGCGTCTGGGGGTGATTGGCCTCATGCATGCCGATGGCGTCGGCGTCATGGTTGATTGCAATGTCAACTGGTCGGCCGATGGCCTGCTCAATGCCTGTGCTGGCTCCGCCGCCACCGGCAAACAGGTCAATCACCAGCTTGGCAGACAGTGCCAGCACAAATTGAGGGGTAAGCATTAGGGCTCCAGAAATGACAAAGCCCGCGCAGTTGGCGGGCTGTGATTGGTGGCGCGGTCAGTGACCGCAGGGCAGGCTGCCGTCGGGCAGCGGGTTGTTGCGTGCGCCGCAGCTGATGCAGAGCGGCGGTGCGGCAGCAGGTGCGCTGTGGCTGGTGCACTTCACGGCAGTGATGCCGTCGGGGTAGCGCTGGACCGGCTGCATGCTCTCGAACTGCAGATCTGCGCAGGCTTTGGAGCCATCGGTGCAGGTTGTGCACATGCCGCCTTTGGGAATGTGGGTGGTGGTCATGGGGTATGGCTACCTGTTGACGGGTAGCGGGATGCAGAGGTTGAAGGTCGCCAGCCAGTGCAGGGCGGCGTCGGTGTGGAAGGGATAGGGGCAGGCCTCATTGGCATCGCGGCATGCGTAGTAGGCCTCGCGGGCTTCGGCCTCCACCTGGGCTTTGGGAATCAGCACCTCGCCACCGGCCCATGTGGTCTTGAAGGCTTCAGCCATGGGCGTGGCTGGGTGCCTGGTCCATCTGGCGCACGGCTTGCTCAAAGCTCATGCTGCGCACGGGGCAGTGCTGCGGCTGGGTGTTGGCCAGGATCAGCGTGTCATGGCGTGGCAGCTGGCGGGCGCTGGTCAGGCCTTCGCAGTCGGTGTCGTAAACCTTGCTGAGGCCGAAGTGCTGCTGCAGGCGTGCTGCCTGGCTGGCTTTACCGCAGCCGCGAGGGCCGAAGATCACGATAGAACGGGTGGACATGGCGTTGCTCCTTTGCATGCTTCATGGCGCGCAGCGCTTGCTGCAGCTCGGTTTGAAAGTAGGTATTGAGAGAGGGTGCAGGCGTGGCGGCGGTTGCTGCCTGGCTCTGCATGAGGCGCAGCAGGCGGCTGCGCTGTCGGTCGCGGTGCTGCAGCTCGTGCAGCACGGTGTCTATCGGATGCATCGGCAGGAGATCCCCATGCCTAGATGACCCAGCTCGTTGAAGCCGTGCTCGAAAGCTTCGGCGGTGCTGCGGGCTATGTGCTGGATGGAGACGCAACCGCATGTCAGGACAAAGAGTCGCATGGCGGGGGCTCCTAGAACAGCTGCAAATTCAGGTGGTTGGTGGTGCCGGCGCGCACACGGTTGATCGTCATCAGCGCCGGGGTGTGCTGGGTGCGGCGGCGCGGCTTCTTGGCCTGGGCTGCCTGCTCGGCTGCGATGTGCTCGCGGGCCTTGGCGAAGGTGTCAGCAATGTTGGTGCTGGTTGAATGGATGTACTGGAATGCCGCGCTGGTGATCGGGACGCTGGGCAAGGTGTGGCGTGCTGCTTGCATGGGTTCTCCGGTTGAGGGCAAAAGAAAAGCCCGCTCAGTTGAACTGCACCCCAAAAGTTGGACACTGATCCAACCGAAGAGGTGTTGTTCATGGCGAGGCATGATTTAGATTTCAAAAGGACCGTAGTCCGGGAATATTTGGATGGCACTGGTGGATTCAGAGTGCTTGCAACCAAGCATGGGATAGACCGCTCCACCGTGCGCCAATGGGTAGATGTCTATCGGTGGCATGGAGATGATGGTCTGTGCCGCAAAGGACAGGGCGCGCACTACAGCGCTCAATTCAAGCTCCAAGCACTCAAGCGCATGTGGCGTGAGGCCCTGACGTACCGACAGGTAGTCGCTTTACTCAATCTGCGCGGCGGCACAGGCATCCTTGCCAGGTGGGAGCGTCAGTATCATGAGGGCGGCCCAGAGGCGCTTGAACCCCAGCGCCGTGGCCGCCCCAAGAAGATGCCCGCCCCCAAACCTCCCAAGCCACTCAAGTCTTCGTCCACATCCGTAGACGAGTCCAAAGCGCTGCAAGCACTGCGCAAAGAAAACGAATACCTGCGCGCGGAGGTGGCGTACCTAAAAAAATTGGATGCCTTGGTTCGGGCAAAGCAACAGGCAATGCTGACAAAGCGCAAGCCGTGACTGAACTGAGGCATGAATACTCTGTGGCGCAATTGCTCAAGGCTGCAAGGCTGGCTCGCAGCACGTTCTATTACCAGTGCCAGGTGCTTCGCTGCGGTGACTCCTGTGCGGGCCTAAAGGCCCAGATCCAAGGCATCTTCGACAAGCACAAGGGGCGGTATGGCTATCGCCGCATCACAGCGCATCTGCGCCAAGCGGGATGCGTCATCAATCACAAAGCCGTCCAGCGCTTGATGCAGGTGCAAGGTTTGAAGTCTCTGGTCAGACCCAAGAAGTACCGTGCCTACCGAGGCCCAGTCAATGCTCAGGCGCCTCATCTGCTGCAGCGCCAATTCCAGGCGGATGCGCCGCAGCAGAAGTGGGTGACGGATGTGACGGAGTTCAATGTTCGTGGCAGCAAGCTTTACCTGTCGCCGGTCATGGACCTGTACAACGGCGAGATCGTGGCCTATGAGATGCGTGACAAGCCAGACTTCCAACTGGTGGGCAACATGCTGAAAAAGGCGCTTGGCAAACTCAAAGGCCAGACTGCGCCTGTGCTGCATTCCGATCAGGGATGGCAATACCAGATGCCGGCCTATCGCCGCCACCTGGCCACCAAAGGTGTGGTCCAAAGCATGTCACGCAAGGGCAATTGCCTGGACAACGCTGCGATGGAGAGCTTCTTTGCGACAGTGAAGACGGAGTTGTTTTACATGCAGAAGTTCACAAGCGCCGAGCATCTGCGCGGTGAGTTGGTGAACTACATCCGTTACTACAACCATCATCGAATCAAGATGAAGTTAAAAGGCCTGAGCCCGGTGCAATACCGAACTCAGGCCATGTGCCCGTAATTTAACTGTCCAACTTTAAGGGGTCAGTTCACAGTGGCGGGCTTCGGGGTTGGTGAACAGCTTGGTTCCCGGCCATGCGTAGAGCAGCAGGCCGTGGTCGCGTACATATCGAACGCTTTCATTCATGCTGTGAAAGTAATGCGTGTCCGATCTGCACAGAGCCATTTGGGTCACGTTGTCGACCTTTGAATGGACCTTGTGTCGCAGGTGCTCCATTGCGACTCTCTCTGCCAGATCGGCGAGGTAGGAAGCAATCCAGAAATGGGGGTGGAATGCTGGGCATGGACGGGGGTAAGCCATGCTCAAGTGCTCGGCCTTGGGGGCGCGGCGACGGGCGGGGGCTTTTCGCTCCGTGGTGGCGGTTGTTGACATGGTCATTGGCTCCATGAAAAAGCCCGCTCAGTGGCGGGCTTGGTGGTGGCGGGTGACGATGACAAACTCGCGCAAGGGCATGATTGCGCCCCAGCCTTGATCGAAGCGCACAAGGATGGCGCCGCAGTCGTGTTCACCAAGGCGCTCGGGTGGCGCCCATTGAGCGCCGGGCAACTGAGCCAGCAGTCGCACATGCTTGGCATCCACGCCGAAGCAGTGGGGAATATCGGGCAGCGGGATATTGCAGTACCGATTTGCAAATCGCTCCCTCGGGATATCGCCAGCACCCCTGCACAGTTCGCATGGGTATGCGCCAAGTACATCAGCGCTAGGCGTCTCAATGTGGCCTGTGTCGTGGCACACATAGCAGGGGGAGAAGTCGCCGCCCTGGCATGTTGAGCAGGTCGATCGCGTGATCCAGTGTGATCCCTTGCATTTAGGGCATGTCTCCAGATCCTGCAGTTTGGGGTGCGCCAGCAGAGGCGCAAATTCACGCCACGCGGTTTTGGGCGTCTCTACGAACTGCATGTGCAGTCGGTCAAGGCTCGGTTCCATGGATTTCGTGGGCGTTGAGGTGCAGATCGGCGCATCGTCTTCGGGGATGGCAATCAATGCACCGCCGTCGCAGGCAAACACCATGCCCAGAGCTCTGAAATTCGCGCTCAAGACTTGGCGCAACTCATTCGGGCCGCAATGCAGGCGGCGCATAAGGTCGTGGACAGATGGCAAGGTGGCTCCTGTTCATGAGACAAAAAAAGCCCGCACAGCAATAGCTGGCGGGCTCAGTGGATATGCGGAGGTAGGTTAAAAAAGCAGGTGGTGCACCGCTTTTCTACAGCATAAAGAAATCCTTCATCACTGCTTCAAACTCTGCCGTTCCCTTCTTCGGGGTGTGTTGGTAGGTCAGTTCCATCGAGTCCAGATTGACGATGGTCGCGACTTCGATCTCAAACGGATCTTCAGCGTTCAGACGAATAGAGGGGCCGAAAATACCGCGGTTAGCTTCATGCACAGAACTCACCGAAAGCAGACGTACGACGCCATCTATCTCTTTCTTCCAGGGAGTCCGTTGTGGTGTCTTGTCGCCAAAATACCGAACAGAAGGGCCGTGGCCCCAGGTTAACTTGCTGTTCAAAGTATAGAAAAAAGGCTTGCCATCTTTGTGCACTGGGTCGGGCATGGCATGCTTGAAGCTCTCGTGGACAGCACGAAAGTTGTCATATCCATGGCGTGCTTCTGTGTGTGACAGACCGCCGTCGAAAATATAGATTTCGGGCACCTTCAGTTTTCGCTTAGCTCCACTCAGAATCGTTTCGTAGATCGGAAGGTAGCTGAACGCATTGTCAAAAATAACACCGTTAGATATTGCTGCAAGGTTCTTCAACGCAATCGTCTTGCCAGACTTGCTCTTGCCTACAACTATCACGAGGTGTCCGGGCTTATCACGAGCACCGGCAATGGCGCGATGCAGTAACGCCATGACGCTGCTCTGCCATTGCTTACCGAAGTGGTTGGGCAAACACTGATCCTTGAATGTGACGCCGAGTGGCTCGACAGCAAGACGCTTCACGTCTGCCAAATCACATTCTTCACGCATGTGTTTGGACATGAGAGAGTACGGAATCTTGCGAGCGGACAGGGGGCGGTCTCCCTCTTTGCGCAACTGATGATAGTTGCGAAAGCCAAAAAGTGTTGCCGCTAAGTTGAGGGCGTCGTTGCGGTCCTTGACATCAGGAAGGCCCAGCTTGCTGATGTTGCGGGCGACCCGCTTGAAGTCAACGCCATCGACGAACAGGTCGTCGTCATTGAAATACGCATGCATATGCATCCTCGTTCTAGAGGTCGGCGTAAATTGGAGAAGCCATTCAACGCTAAGGCGCGTAGAGGTGACGTTTTTGTGCCTGAGCACAATTGTCCGGTGTCAGAAACGAGACTTTTTCTCCTGCCAACCAAACGAAAAAACGCAAGTGCAGGGAATGGTCGGAAAAGCGCCATTGCAAATAAGCGACCTATTTCATCTGACGGTCAGCGCGTAGTGATTGTAAGCATGAGATCCAACAAAAGCAATCGACATGGCGCAAATTACTCTATACGTCGCAGCTCGCTACGGCGGTGAAGATGTCGTGACGGGAGAAGACTTTTATTGACCAGGAGCGATCACGCATGCTGCCTTTGCTTATGTCCTGAGCAGATTTGGCAAGCATTTGGCACAGCTGGCGTAGTTCGCCGGCTGTGCCGTCTGTTATCACTCGAATGCTAGGCCATTTGCCTTGTCGCTGTTCCTGATCAATGCTGCACAGGCCGACTTTGAATCGGTGACGACAGAGCAGATTCTGCGAGCGGCATCAAACGGCTCGACGTACTCTTCTTTCCTCGGCCTGACGATATGGTTCTCGATTGGCTTGGGTGTCTCGGCCTTCTGTGGAACGCTTGTTCGAGGTGGTGATGGTCGCTGGCTGGCTGGCTGGCGGTGTGATGTCCCGACCATCTAGCGTTTCTGCTTTCAAGGCATCTGGCGGGCATCTGCTAGCCGTCTGTAGCGTAATGACTTTCTGATTTGGCATCGAGCACTTCACCTGGGCCAAAGCGGGGGTGATTGCGGCGAATGCCAAGGCAGCTGCAGCCAGTACTTGCTGGCGTGTCTTCATGTGTTTCCTCCCTGATCTACAGGGGGTTTTAGCACATGAAGCAATCTGACCTAAACCGCAGCGCCCTGGTGCAAGGCGCTTTGGTTTGCCTCGTCGCGCATGGGGCGGGCGGTACCGGGATTCCAACCGGCATGACCGTTCTTGCTCTTGGCCGCCTTCGCCTCACCCTTTTGACCGTGTACGTGCTTTGACGGCTGGTTACGGCAGGGATGCCGCGCAGAGCAGCGGCCGTGCCCGCTGATGCGATGTTGCCCGGGGACGCTCCGCATGGGTGGAGCGAACAACATGGGCAGGCGGTGCAAGAGTGGATGGAAAAGGGCGGGATCCGCTCGCTGTAATAACATCTGGATTCCGACATCACAGACTTCTTACAGGAGGGATCCCATATGGGAGGCAAGGCCTCGGTTGAGCTGTATCCGGATCAGCGCCAGAAAGAGCGGCGTCAGTTACTCAGTCGTTTTGCAATCCCTGCTGTGGAGGCTATTTACAGGGAAAAATTCTTTGCCTTGTTCGGTACGCGTTGTTTTAAATGCGGCCAACCCGAAACATACGTGCAAGGCACTAGAGGACTGAAGGTTCTTTGTATCGACCACCATGTGCCAATGGCGCATGGCGGGCATCTGGTACCTGGCAATCTTGTGTCACTTTGCCGCAGATGCAATGGCACAAAGCTAGACCAAGACCCCGAAGCCTTCTACACGCCTGAAGAGCTGAGTCGCCTTCAGCCGTTTCTCGACCGCCAGCATGAGCTGTTCAACTTCGTGTTTGACTGGGACGCCTGGCGTGCTGATCCGGCAGGCTATTTGATCGGGTTGGGTGTTTCTCCAACGTTGGTCGGTCAGCTCTTGCACGATGAAGACCACCCTGATTTTCTCGGTATGCCTGAGAAGGATCATGAAGCGTCCATGTCTGTCTCTATTGGCTTGCCACCAGAGTTGGCAAAGCTTTTTGAAGCAGATCCACCGGCCTGACCCTTTCCCATCCACTCTCTTTTTAAAGACCGGGCGTGACCCGGTCGATGCCGTGGTGCCCGTCACACTGCTGCGACGAGCTGAATGTACCGATATCGGTATAAAAGAGCAATACCGAATTCGGTACATTGGTGATATTTTTTTGTGTACCAGCTTAGAGTTCGGTACAAAGACAACAAAAAAGGGCCATAAGGCCCCAGATGAGAAATCGTTGTAGCTACAGCTTTGAGCCTACCCAGATGGCCCGCCCTTGTATGAGTGTTTCGGCTTTGCCATCAATGATGATGTCTGGGTATTCGCTCTTGTCCGCGTTGTCTGATACCGCCCGCCACACGCCTCCGATAGTTTGAAAACGCTTCACAAGCATCTCACCATCCCACGAGAAAGCGTAGATCTGGCCTGCGCGTGGTTCGCGGTCTGCTTTGTTAAGCAGCAAGATAGAGCCATCGCGGATGGTGGGTTCCATGCTTACACCCTTGACGGTGACAACCGCCGCATTGATAGGGCTTACACCTGCAGACTTCAGAAAATCCCTACGAAACTGGAGTAACCCCAAACTGGCGACTACACCCACATGACGCCCGTTGCCTGCACCGACCTGAACGCTCAGCTTAGAGACCGGTACAAAGTCGTTCTCGCCATCTTCTATCGATTCATGAAGGAGAGTGCCCGTGCTGATCCCGAAGAAGTCTGCAAATTTCTGAATTGACTCCATTCTCACGCCGGTGTCGCCAGCAATGATCCTGGCAAGCGTGCCCTGACCGATGGCGTAGCCAGCGGTCTTCATCTCATCACGTAGACGCCCAATTGCCTTGCCTTTGATGAGCATGGCTACGTTGTCGGCGAGTGTCTGATTGGCTGCTTTATCCATATCAAACATTGTTCGATCTTGATGTACCGATATCGGTATGTCATACTTGTACCGAAATCGGTTTATAGGTTTATTGATGAACGTGCCAATCACTGAATATCTCCATCAGAAGCTGACCGAAGTCGGTACGAGTGGGTTTGACCAACTTGCTATTGAGACGGGCGTGAAGGTCAGCTTCATCCGCAAGTTCTTCTATGGCGGGCGCAAGGACCCGCGCGTGAACACTATTCAGCCGCTGCTTGACCACTTCCTTGCTCAAGACCTTCTGGCTGGAAGCAGCCTGATTTCAGTGCCGGAGTCTGCGCATGACTGAATGCACAACACGACGTGGTCGCAAGCTTGCCGCTCAGCGATCGATTGCCTACATGGTTTCAAGCAGTTGCTGTGCATACAGGCGCCCCTGCAATGTGGGCGCGAATGCAACGAGCGCGTCAATTTCATTGGCAGCAGTCTGGCTGCTGCGATGCACGTGGCCTGTGGCCATTCCTGCTTCTATCAATTCGGCTGCCGCTTCCCAGTCTTCTGGGGCAGGGGCTTGGCCGCTCAACAAACGAAGGTAGGTGTCTGTGAACTCTGGTGAACGTCTTTTATGGATCATTTTCTCGTTGAGCATGTTCATGTCGACTGTGCTGGTGAAGGCTGGTGCGTTGCATCGCTTCTGGCCGGATTACTTCGCGCCGCCGGAAATCTGCGTGAAGCAGGCGCAACCACGGCAAGTGCCTGAAGTGGTGGAGCGGGAATCTCATGACTAAGCCCGCGTCTCATCTTGATCGTTATCAGCCTGTGCTGTGGCGTGGCACGACGCCGGTAAGCGACGGCTGGATCTGCTTCTCGTTTGCGTGTGACGCTGAGGTGCTGCGCATACGGCTGCCGGTGGAAAGCGCTCATGGTTTGGTGGATACCGCTGCGGCTTATCTGGGCAGGTGCGGTGTCCAGTCGCCCAGCAAAGCCTTGCCAATCGCGCAAGTGGCCCTGGATTTGCTGCCGGGCGGACTAGTGCGAATCACCAGCACCTGCATGGGAGCACGCGATGCGTCGTACGCCGCCATGCAAGACCTGCGGGTTGCGGGTGAAGTTGAAAAGCTGGTGAACGAGTTGCGAGATCGGCTCAGTCGGGAACTGTCGTGACTTCGTATGTTTCGTTGAACTCGATCTGCACCATGCGCGGTCCTTGGAGTGGGCCGCGCTCTTTGACGCGATACATGCTCAGGTCG
Source organism: Comamonas testosteroni (assembly GCF_014076415.1). Taxonomy (NCBI): domain Bacteria; kingdom Pseudomonadati; phylum Pseudomonadota; class Betaproteobacteria; order Burkholderiales; family Comamonadaceae; genus Comamonas; species Comamonas testosteroni. The sequence goes on along the minus strand of NZ_CP043568.1, from coordinate 3,154,318 downwards.
GCCGAGCCGAAGTACACCAGGTCGTCGTCCTTGAGCGAATCCACCAGATCTTTGAAGTGGGCCTTGAACTCGGCGCCGCTCATCATTTTTTCCTTGGTCATGTCCGTCTTCCTTGGTGCAGTTGGTAAAGGTTTGGTCGCCGCCATCGTAACCAAGTGTGGGGCGGGCACCTTTGTGCCAGGAGGTTCTTATGGCTTGGCTTGATCCATTGCAGGAGCGCGCGGCGGCGTCTTTGCGTTACCGCCTCAGCTTGTCACGCTCTCCAGCCATTGCTTCATGTGATCTATCGCGATCAGTCGGCTTTCAGGGACCGCCTGATGAAGCAATGCCGTCTCAACAGATTGCAGCCTCTCAAGACCTTCCGTGCGGAAGTCGTCCTTGTCCACAGTGCAGTTTGCAATTGCAAGCACCAGTGCCGTCAACGCATCAATCTGGCCGTTGAGGTAGTGAATGTCTTCATTCAAAGGTTTATTGCCCATGGTTCACATGGGTAATGGTGTTGAGAGTTCGATCGTATTCAAAGAGGGGGTGGGCTCTATTTCGGGCCTGAAGCCTCACGTCAGCACCCGCACCGCCACGCGCTGCAGCTCTTCGATGACGGGCAGGGGCACGCTGCCGGTGCGCAGCATTTCGTGGATGCACTGGTTGTTCCAGCGGGCGACTTTGCGGGTGGTGAAGCTGTCGCGGCCTTCGACGTCTAGGACAAAGACGATTTGCTGCAGCAGCAGCTCCATGGCGTGGGCCCACTCGGGTGTGGGGACGATGGGAGTCTGCTTGGCTGTCTGTGCAGCGGCCGTCAGCGATTCGCCTGAGAAGTGAGGTGTGGTCATGAGAAGCAGTGTCTCTTTTCCTCCCTACACAAACAATGGCGAATTGGATGCTCAGGCCGACATGCCAATACCAGTCGATGTTGCGGATGCGGCCTATCTCATTGCGCACAAACATCCCGGCGGTGTGCGAGTGCTGGCCGAGCGCATGGGTGTGAGCGCCAATACGCTGCAGAACAAGCTGAACCCGAACAACACGACGCACCACCTGACGCTGCGCGAGTCTGTGGCGCTGCAGGTGATGGCGGGCAACCCGGCTATCTTGCGCGCCATGGCAGCGGCCCTGGGCTACACCTGCGTGCCCGCGCTGCCCGACCAGGCAGAGGGCGACCCGGTGGAGGCGTTTGTGGCCCTGCAGCAGGAGGTGGGCGAGTTCACATCCGCCGCGGCAGACGCCTTTCGTGGCGGCAAGGCCATGGTGAGCCGCAACGAGATCAAGCGGCTGCAGTACCGCTACAACGAGCTGATATCTGCCTTGAACCAGCTGCTGGCCACGGCGGCAGCGCGTGTGCCGGCGTCGGTGGAGGAGGGCTGATATGCATATCCAGCTGAGCGCGCGAGTGCTGAACCAGGCGGAGCTGCTGCGGCAGATCCACGGGCTGGCGGGCCCGCAGGCGGCCAAGGCCTATGCCAAGGCGCTGAACGATACGGGCTTCGAGATCCGCCGTGCCATGCAGGACGAGATGCGTGCGGTGTTCGACCGGCCTACGGATTACATCCTGCGCAGCCCGTTTGTGCGCATGGCCACGGCCGCCAGGCTGAGCGTGACGATCGAGCCGACCTATATGGGCGGAAAGGGGATCGATCCGCAAAAGATTCTGGATGCCCAGACCTGGGGCGGCCGCCGGCGCGACAAACGCAGTGAGGTGGCACTGAAGCGTGCGGGCATCCTGCCTGCTGGTTATCAGACGGCGATACCCGATGAGGCCAGAGGTGGCCCTTACCCCGGCAGCGATGACGGCAAGGGCAACCTGCGCGGGCCGTTTCTGGTGCAACTGATCAGCTACTTCCAGGCGTTTGGCGAGCAGGGCTACAAGGCCAATATGAACGCCAAGGGCTATCTGCGCGTGCACCGTGGCACCAAGAAGCAGGCTGGCCGGCGCTATTTCATTGCCTATGGCAGCGAGCGCGATTCGCCGCGCACCAACCGCAAGGGTGAGCCGGACGGGCGCACAGCTCATCTGGCTCGCGGCATCTGGGCCGTCAGCGGCACAGGCGGCGCGCTTGTTCGCCCCGTCTTGCTGTTTGTGAAGCCAAAGCTTGGCTACCTGCCGCGCTTTGACATGGACAAGGTGGCCAAGCGCGCCGACGCCACGGCCTATCTGGAGCGCCGCATCCGCTACCGCTTGCGCGAGGCCGCAGGCGTATGACTTCCATGAACCCAGCAACGAATTTGAGCGCAGGCGCGCAGCCGCCCGTGCAGATATCAGGAGGTTTGACCATGCAGCAACCCCAATCCGTGGTGACCGGGCGCGACACCAGCGCCGAGGCGTTTGCCGCTCTGGGCAACGAAACGCGCCGCCGTCTGCACGAGCGCCTGTACGAGTCGCTGCGCCATGCCCACCAGCAAGGCGTGCGCGACATGAGCCGGCGCGAGCTGCGCGATTACCACAACACCCAGACGGGCGAGTGGCTGGAGCTGTGCAGCGTGGCCAGCACGGTCAATGCCCTGCTGGCGGCCGGACGGCTGGAGGAGGGCACTGCGCGCCGCTGCAGCCTGTCGCCACGCCAGCGTGACGTGATGCCTGTGCGCTGCAAGGCGCGCCAAACGGCCTTGGCCTGATCGGGAGAGAAGTATGAGCACCATCATCATGTCGGCCTGCTGGCCGCTGCAGGGCATGTCCGCAGCGCAAAAGGCAGTTCTGATATCGCTGGCGGATCAGTCGAATGACGACGGCGTGTGCTGGCCCGGTGTCGGCACCATTGCCAGGCGTACCTGCCTGTCTGAGCGGGCCGTGCAAGAGGCGCTGTCGTGGCTGCAGAAGGTCGGTCTGGTCTTTCGGGAATATCGCCTGAACGCCAGCACCAGCTACACCATCACACCGGGCAGTTTTGACCCGACGAAGGCACCTGTCGGTCGCAGTCGGAGCAAGGCAGGTGGTGCAGATGGCGCACCCCCCGCAGATAGCGCACCCCCCGCACCAGGCGCACCAGGTGGTGAACCAGGCGCACCTGTACCCCCGCACCAGGCGCACCCCAGGGGTGAACCAAGCGCACCCAAATCATCATTGAACCGTCATAGGAACCATCAAAGAACCAACACACCTGCGCTTGAGCGCGCAGGACCTGTTGCTCAACCGGAGGATGTGACCGACCAGACCTGGGCCGACTGGCTGCAGCTGCGCAAGGTCAAACGGGCACCGGTGACGGAGACCGTGCTGAAGGGCGCCAAGGCAGAGGCTGCCAAGGCCGGCATGACGCTGGAGGCCTTTCTGCAGCTGTGGTGCATACGCGGCTCGCAAGGGCTGCAGGCCGCATGGCTCAGGCCTGCTGCAGCGCCGGCGGGCGGTCGTGCGCCGGCGTTCAACGCGAACAAGCACGCTGCTGCTGCGGCAACGATTTTCGACGGAGTGTGGGATGCATGACGTGGCGACGTTGACGGCTGAAGCGATCCAGCAAGCGCAGGCACGCGCCGCAGATCCGGCCGACGGGCTGCGGGCCGGCCCGGCGGTGCGCAAGCTGTTCGTGCTGCTGCAGGGCAGCTACGGCAGCCTGTTCCTCAGCAAGTTCGCCACGGGCCTGAAGGACGGCCTGGGCCACGACAAGGGCATCCGTGCGGCCATGAACGTCTGGCAGGCGCGCCTGGGGCGCTTTCCTGCCGATGTGCTGGAGGCCGCGGCCGCCCGCCTGGCTGCCGAGCACCCCGACTTCCCGCCCAACCTGCCGCAGTTCGAGCTGATGTGCGATGCCGTCATGCCGCGCCAGACCTATGCCCAGCAGCAGGGCCTGCCTGCCTTGCCTGCGCCCGTGGCCGCGCCGCCTGTGAAGGTCAACCTGCAGGAGCGCAACGACGGCAAGGACTGGGCACGCCGCATCGTGGCCCGCATGGAGGGTGGCGACACCAGCATCTCGTACTACGCCGGCAAGTCCGCACGAATGGCCCTGGGCCTGGAGGTCAAGGTCTGATGTTGCATTGCACAAAAAATAGGCAGGGTGAGGGTCGCGGGTCCTTCCGGCGAGCCTCTGAAGCGGGTAATTCGAGCCGCGTTGTCGGACTGTTGCGTGAGTTTCCTAAGGGGGTTAAGTGAAGGTTCTGCCTTATTTGGATGCTATCGTTTCGCAAGCAGAGTTTGCGCAGATGGTGGGTGTCAGCGAAGCCAGCATCAGCAAGCGCGTGAGCGAAGGCGTGCTGACTCGTGGTGAAAACGTCCACGCCTGGCTGGTGGGCTACTGCGAGCACCTGCGCGACCAGGCCGCGGGCCGGATCGGCGAGACCCTGGGCCTCGACCTGGTCCAAGAACGAGCCGGCCTGGCCAGGGCCCAGCGCGAGGCGCAGGAGTTGAAGAACCAAGTGGCCCGTGGCGAGTACGCGCCCATTGGCATCCTGGCCGACGTGCTCGGGCTGGCCAGCTCGGCCATCGTCGATCGGATGGACCAGTTCGAAGGCCAGGTGCGCAAGGCCTGCCCCGACCTGCCCCAAGAGGTGCTGCTGATCGTGCTGCGCATCATGGCCGACGCGCGCAACGAATGGATCCGCTCCACCTCCCAGCTGGTCAACAAAGAGGTCGAAGCCATGGCGCAGCTCGACGCAGACGAGACTGCAGCATTTGATATCAGAGCTGGCAGCGAAGAGGAGGGCGACGCCGCATGAGCGCACCTCTCAGCCCCGAGGCCATGGCTGCCATTCAGGCCGCAGCCGCGCTGGGCCTGTCCAGCCTGCGGGCCGATGCGCCGCAAACCCTCAGCGAATGGGCGGCAGAGCACTTTCTGCTGGCCGGCGAATCCAGCCACCAGAAGGGCGGCTGGGTCGGCTGGCCGTTTCAGCTCGGAATTCTCGACTTCATGAGCGACGACCGCATCGAGGAGCTGGCGGTTCGCAAGAGTAAACGTATCGGGTATACCAAGATGATCACCGCCTTCGTCGCCTACAACATCGCCCACCGCCGCCGCAAGCAGGCGCTGTGGCAGCCCACCGACGACGACCGCGACAGCTACGTCAAGAGCGAGATCGAGCCCGTGCTCGACGGCGTGGCCGCCGTGCAGGCCGCGCGCCGCCAGGGTAAGGGGGTGGAGGACACCATCAAATACAAGCCCTTCCGCGACAGCGTGCTGCACCTGCTGGGCGGCAAGGCCGCGCGGGCCTATCGCCGCATCACCGTGGCCGTATCCATCCTCGACGAATGGAGCGCCTTCGACCAGAGCATCGAGAAATCCGGCGACCCCGGCAGCCTGGCCAAAGGCCGGCTGGAGGGCGCGCCATACCCCAAGTTCGTCGGCGGCAGCACACCCCGCGTCAAAGGCATGTGCCATGTGGAGCGCGCCTGCGAAGAATCCGACGCCTACGTCCAGTACCACATCGAATGCCCGCGCTGCGGCGCGGAGCACCCGCTCGTCTGGGGCAGCAAAGAGCTGCCCTACGGCTTCAAATGGGTCAAAGGCCAGCCCGCCAGCGTGCATCACGTCTGCCCGCATTGCCTGGAGAGCATCACCCAGGCCGACTACCTGCCCGGCGGCTGGCCGCTCACCGGCACCTGGGTCTGCAAAAAGACCGGCCGCCGCTACGGCGCAGACCGCATCTGGCGCGACGCTGCGGGCCAGCCCTGCCGCCCGCCGCGCACCCTGGGCGTGCATGTCTGGGCCGCCTACAGTCCCCAGCGCACCTGGGTCAGCATCGTCGATGAATTTGAAAAAGCCCACCGCGCCCTGCAGGCAGGCGACGTGGCGCCCATGACCGGCTTCACCAACGAAACCCTGGGCGAGACCTGGGAGCTCAAGGGCGACAGCAGCGACGAACACGCCCTGCAAGCCCGGGCCGAAGACTACCCCCTGGGCCGCGTGCCCGCCGGCGCGCTGCTGCTCACCGCCGGGGTCGACGTGCAGCGCGACCGGTGGGAGATCGCCATCTGGGCCTGGGGCCGTGGTCTGGAAAGCTGGGCCATCGCCCACCAGGTCATACAGGGCAACCCCGCTAGCGAGGCCGACTGGGAGCCCGTCACCCAATACCTGCAGCAGCGCTATGTGCAGGCCTGGCACGGCGGCAGCCTGGGCCTCAGTGCCATCAGCATCGACTCGTCCGACCAGACCCAGGCCGTCTACAACTGGGTGCGCAGCGCGCAAGGGCAGCTTGCCGGCCTGCGCGCCATCAAGGGCGACAACAACGACAACCGCAACATCGTCGGCCCCAGCAGCCTGCAAGAAGTCAACTACCGCGGCCGCAAGATATCGCACGGTATCAAGCTCTGGCTGGTGGGCGTGGACAGCGCCAAAGACCTGCTGCTGGGCCAGCTCGCCATCGACAAACCCGGCCCCGGCTACGTGCACACCAGCCAGAAGCTGCCGCGAGAATGGTACGAGCAGCTCACCGCAGAGCAGCGCGTGCTCGTCAAGGTCAACGGCAAGGATGTGTACCGCTGGGTCAAGCGCAGGCCTCGGAACGAGGTGTTGGACTGCTTTGACGCTGAAACCGAAGTTCTCACGCACGGCGGCTGGCGGCGTTGGACAGATGTAGGGTACGAAGACCTGTTCGCGACGGTAGACCTCTCTACCGATCTGATTGAGTACCAAAAGCCATCGCTACTGATCGACAAGCCCTACAGCGGTGACATGGTGCAACTCAAAGGCAAGTCCATTGATGTCCTGGTCACGCCCGGCCATCGCATGGTGACCCTGAAAAAGCAGCAAAAAACCATTGCTCCCGGTGTGCGTAAATGGGACTTTGATGTGCCGCCGCAAATCACGCTGGCCAAAGACCTGACCGTGCACCATGCACTCAAGATTGCTTCGACCTGGACAGGGGATCAGTCGGACACCTATGTCATCCCCCAGTCCGTGTCCTCGCAAAACCGCATTCTCTTGCCAGAGGTGGTTGTCGATGCCCACGACATGGCGGCCTTCTTCGGGTGGTGGGTGTCCGAAGGCTCTGTGCAGGAAGTGCGTAGCAAAACACAGGGCAATGTGCGCAGGCGTGTCACGCTTCACCAAGTCAAGCCAGAGCGCCGCCGCGAGATCGAAGCACTGCTGTCCCGTCTGCCATGGAACTTCCATATCTCCCCGGACAGGTACATCCTCACCTGCATGCAAGCCTACGACCTGGTTGCACCGCTGGGGCGCTTGCAGCATGAGCGCCGGGTGCCTCAGTGGATCAAGGATGCCAAGCCTAGCGTTATAGAGGCATTCCTCACTGCGGCCATTGCTGGTGATGGCTGGGTCCAGCAGCGTGAGAACCACCATCGACCAAGCCGCGCCTATGCCACAACGTCTCGCTTGCTGGCGGATGACATGCAGGAGTTGTTTATCAAAATTGGAAACGCAGCATCGATGCGCTTGGTGCAGCCCAAGCACCGCCCCATCATCAGAGGGCATGAGTCGCCAGCGATTCCAAAGCTCCAGTACCACGTCTATGAGCGCCTAGCCTCACGCGCCTATCTGGATGGCGGCGGCAACGGCAAGCGCGGCTACATAGGGCAGATCGTGCAATACGAAGGGCGTGTGTACTGCGCCACGGTTCCCAACGGCACTTTGATCCTGCGCCGTGGAGGCAAGACCTTTATTGCGGGCAACTGCCGCAACTACGCCCTGCACGCCGCCATGTGCCTTGGCATCCACAAATGGCCCGAGGCCCGCTGGCTGCAGCTGGAGCAAACCGTGCAGCCCCCGCAAGACCTCTTCAACACCGCCCCGGCGCAGGCCAACAAGCCACAGCCGCAGGGCGATGAAGCCGCACCGCCACGCGCGCCAGCGCGGCCCAGCCCGTCGCGCCAGCTGGCGGACGAAGAGCTTTTCAGCCCCATCAGCCTCTATTGATAAAAACCAATGCAAACGCAGGCACAGCAAGCGCACCCAGCTATCAAAACAATGAACGATAAGAACGCAACCGCCACCCCTTCGGTATCCAGCCACAACAAGCTGGACCCCATTGCCGTGCTGCGCGAAGAACTGGCCGCCGCCGCGCTATGCCATGGCGTGGAGCGGGTGGAGGATCTGACGGAAGAGCTGGTGCGCCGTTATGTGCAGCGGCTGGGTGGGCTCAATGTTTATGTGCGCAATGAGCGGGTGAGGGAGCGCGAGCGGGTGGCTCAGGAGATCCGCGCCAGCTTTGACGGGTGCAATGCGCGGGAGCTTGCGGGGCGGTTTGGTCTAAGCGTGAGACAGGTGCAGCGGATTCTCATGCAAAACTAAACCTGTCTGCACATTTTTTAGTAATGCTTTCTAGCTTAGAAGTTACATATCTTTTTATTAAATGTTTTTATGTCTGATGTTCAGCCTTGAAAAATTAACCGATTCTTTCAATTTCGGTAGCAAAGGGGCCTTTCCCGGTTTCATTTTTATTCAATTTAAATTGAACCTTTGCCCCCTCGATAATATGGCTTTCATCTGCGACGTTCTGGAAGAAAAAAAAGACATCCTTTCCTTTTTCTCTGGTTATGAAGCCAAATCCTTTTAATGGAAAATAGCACTTAATCGTTCCGATTGTGAAGGAATTTTCTTTTTCAGATTGGTTCATTGTAAAGAAGATCGTCGCGTAAACCGCTGGGTTTGCAGTTGCTTAGAATATTTCGAATTGTCTTGCTAAGAGGTTTGTTGTTTCTTGCTAGGATATTTAGCTCGTAGTTGATTTTTGAATATCGTTTAAAGTATGCAAATTTCTTTCTGATATTTGCGTTTACTTTGCTTAGAATTAGAGCATTTTTATGTAGATTGGTTGCCTTATGTATATCGTACAAAGGCAAAATCTTCTGTAATGTATCTCGGTAATTTGTCGCTTCGTGATGGCCAAGATAGGAAAGCTTTGAAACTTTTCCTGATACTCTATTATGAAGTTTGTGATATTCTTCGCTAAATCTATCGGTTTTCGCCATCTTTTCGCAAATGTGCATTTCGAGTCGCACGACTTTACGATAGCTACGATGCGCTCTAGGGCGACCTCGATTTAGCCACAGGCCAGTGACTTCCATTAAGTCTTTAGGGTTGGACCTTGAGACAATTTTTTGCTTCTTGTTATTTAGCTTTATCCCGTGTGGGGAGATTATGGATTTGACACTGGCAATCGCTTTACTTATCTCAGTATCCGAGAAAGCACTCGATTTTGAGATCGTAATATCATCTAGCAATCTGGTGTAGGTGTATTTTTTGCTTTTACAGAACGATGCAAAATGGTATTCGGAATCAAAAAAAGCCAAATTCGCTAAATGTGAGCTAGTGCAAGCGCCCTGTGGTACCCGTTCTTCATGGCAGCATAGCTTTGCAAGCAAGTTTGATACGTCTTCGGGAAACTTGAAAAAATACTGAAATATCTTGCTTACTCTAGTTTGAGTAATTGAAGGGTAGAAATTCTTGATGTCTAGGCAAATGATTGCCTCTGCATTTGCATGAGAAAGTGCATTTTTGACATAATCTTTATCCTCAATACCTCCGTGCAGATAGTCGGGATAGGTGACATTGTCAAAAATATTTTTATTAATTCTTTTTTGAATTATTTTTAAATGCAGCGTGGGTATATGAATCAACCGAGTTCCGCCATCCTTCTTCTTAATCTCGTAAGGATGGTAGTGCTGGAATATATTGTCTGCAGTATTCTGAAGGATGTGCTTATTTACCTGAAGTGCATCAGATAGAGCTTCAATTGAGCCAATAGATTTCTTATTGAAAATTGGGCGCATATCAAGAAAGGTAAAGTACCTACCTTATTTAAAAGTATGACAGGATGTTAGACCAGTCTACCTCTGTTAAGGATTTAAGCATGAAAGGAAGAAGGATTTCGCCAACTTTCTTCCAGCCGAGCCAGCTGCGAGCGCTGCTTTTATGATTTACCTGCTCTCGCACGTAAATCACTTTTACCGTTACGTTCACATTAATATTGCTATTAATGATTTCGATTTTTGAACAGTTTTGCGTTTGGGTATTTCCCATTTTGGTACCTCATGAGTTATGGCGCATCAAAATTAATGCGCCGCACAACACTCAATCGGCTCCAAGAGAATAACAACTAGCAACTGACTCAGGTACTTCCTTTTAGCACAACAACCGACTCTCAGAGCTTGCGCCATTCGCGCCCCACGACTGGTTTGCGTCCGGCGGCGAGCCTCGCGAGGTGCCGGTAAGGTTCTTTTTGCAGAACGATTTCCTTGAAAGGAAAACTTTAGCTTCTCTTTTCTGTTCTAAACTTTCGGTAATGCAGCCTAGACGATTTCGCCTAGTGCGGAGTCACTGTAACAAACAGTTTTTTGTCTATCAATACTTATCGCTCTTAAGTACTCGCTTATTTATTTTTTTGTGATTTTTATGATATAAAGCGCCATCACGCCCGTAAGCGTGATCTGGGCTTGGCAGCCCGGAAACAACAGGCGCAGCGGCCGCGCCATACAAAGATGGTCAGCGGCTTTTTGCTTTCTAGAGCATGTCTGCGTGCACATGGCTCCGCTTTACGGTGGGCCGTGTGGGGACACCCGCGAGGGTGTGCCGGTGCCTGTTGCCGGTCTGCCAACCCTGCACGGTCCACCACCTTCTCTTGGCAGGGGAGGTGATGGCTCAAAGTCCATCAACAGGAGCCTGACCATGGCTGACATCTCTACCGGTTCTTCTGCATCCGTCGTATCTGCTCGCCCCGAGCTTTCCATTCACGACGGCACCGTCACCACCACAAGTCTTCAAGTCGCTCAGTTCTTTGGCAAACGCCATCGCGATGTGATGCGCGCTATCCGCAGCTTGACTGCAGAGATGCCCGAGGACCATGCGCGCAATTTTGCGCGCATGGTTCATGTCGTTGAAATCGGCAGCGGCGCATCACGTGAAGAAGGTGCCTACCGCATGACCCGCGAAGGCTTCATGCTGCTGGCTATGGGCTTTACCGGCAAAGAGGCGCTGCGCTGGAAGCTGGCCTATATCGCCGCCTTTAACCGCATGGAAGCCGAGCTGCAAAAGCCCGCGCAAGACCCGCAGCGCATTCAGCTTGCCCAGCGTCTGGCCACCCAGGCAGCAGCCCAGGTCACACAGGCCGTGTTCGACGCCGTCATGGCCGCAGACAACACCGACTGGCGCCATGCCCGCTATCTGCTCAACCTGGGCTACGACCGCGAAGGCCAGCCCAGCGTGCCCCATGCCCAGCCCATTGGCGACGACCAGATGATCGTCTCCTTCAACGCGCTGCCCGAGCGCATCGCCAGTGGCGAGATCCTTTCTGCCACCGATGCCCAGCTCGCCACCCTGGCCACAGCCTGCACCCAGCGCCTCACCCAACGCGCCCAGCACCGCGAAAAGCAGGCTGCCAAGCCCGGCCTTACCGCAGTGCAACCCGCACCCAGCATGCCGCCTGGCACGCTGATGATGACCTTCAAATAGTCAGTTTTGATAGCTGCTAGCGCTTGATGGATAAGCGCTAGAGGTCGATCTGGCTTGAATCTCTTGGCGCAATGAAAAAGCCCCTGCTGGTGTTGGCTGGCAGGGCCTTCTGGCTGGGTTGCGGCTACTTCTTGTCCAGAGGAGTTGGGTCGTGCTGTTCAATGAGTGCAGTCACAAAGTATTCGAGAGCCAGTTCATTGGCTTTTTTGTTTCTGCCAAGCCTTGCCATCCAGCTAAGGAGGAAAGCTTTCGACTCAAGGTAGCTGTAGTACATGCCGACGCCAACAGCAAAGATGGCTACGGAAATCCAGAGCAGATTTTGAAGGTATACGCCAAAGGCGGGGTGGGCTATCAATTCCAGGAGGTTGAGCAACTCGGCATCGGTTGTTCGACTGGCCAATGCCACAAACAGCGCGAGCGACGCGAGCGTGATGGAGATCAGGCGAGCCTTGGCATCCAGGTCGTAAATCAGCCTGAAGTAGTTGATTTTTGGAGGGGAAAAACGGTCCAGATTGCTGCGCAGGTCTGCGATTTCCTTGACGATGCCTGCAAATTCTGTGGCCTGTTTGTTGGTCAAAAACTGCAGGTGCATCTTCTGCATTGCTCTAAAGCGAGTCGATCTGTTCTCGTCAGTCAGGCCAAAGCGCTCGTCAAGTCGTTTCTTGCGGTGATGGACCATGGCGAAGCCCATGCTTAAAAAAAGAACTTCAGCAACATAGATGGACGCAATCCATGGCCGTGTGCGCAGCCAGAGAGACATGCAGATGGCTCCGACAAAGCAGATGCCAAAAATGGCCCAGAGAATCCATTGCCAGCTCAGCAGCCTGGGGTACAGGTGTCTGCCTTCGAAGGTTTCAAAGTACTTGCTGGCCAGTTCGTAATACTTGTCCAAACGATTTCCTCCTGACTGTTGTTTGTACGATTCTGGTTTTGCTATCAAATTGACTGTGTCCGCATCGCCCGGCCGTGTGCCTGGAAAGCTCTGCTTGTTGCATCTGCCAGGCGCTGATTGATGTCCGCGTCTGGTACATCATCTGATGCTGTATCTTTATACAGCATTAGCTGTAGAATCAGATTTTTGTAGCAGCAGAGGCTTGGCTGCCTTCTGGTTGAAGAGCTTTCATGGTCGAACATTGACCCCCTCGGCAAGTGGAGCATGATCTGTTTGCTACCCTTCGTGCCCGAAAGGCCAAAAAATACCTGGCTGCACCAGACACCGAAATACAAGAATGTCCAACAACCACTTCACGCCGCTTCCTCAGGACCTTGTCGATCGCAAGCACGAACGCATCCTGGCCGGAAATGCTCCACGCACTCTCGATCTTTTTGCCGGCTGCGGCGGGCTGTCGCTGGGCTTCGATGCTGCGGGCTTCCACTCGATTGGTGCAGTCGAGTTCGATCCGGATGCAGCGCGTTCGCACGCCATCAATTTCATGTCCGATGTACCGCACGAACTGTTCGAGGTGCATGCACAGGCCAAGGACATCACGAAGACCGAGCCCGAGGAGCTGCTGGCCATGCTCGGGTGCGAGGGTGATGCAACCGGGCATGTGGACGTGATTGTGGGCGGCCCCCCATGTCAGGCGTTTGCACGGGTCGGCCGTGCCAAGCTGCGTGAAGTCGCGGACCATCCCGAGGCATTCCTCAAGGACCCCAGAGGCAACCTTTATCTGCGTTATCTGCACTATGTGAACAAGCTCAAACCCATCGCATTGCTGATGGAAAATGTTCCGGATGTGCTGAACTACGGCGGCCACAATGTTGCCGAGGAGACCTGCGAGATCCTGACCGAGATGGGATATCGCTGCGGCTATACGCTGCTCAATTCGGTGTACTTCGGTGCCCCGCAGATGCGGGAGCGCATGTTCCTGATTGCCGTGGCCAGATCCGTGGCCGACAGGATCGTCTTTCCCACTCCCACGCACTGGATCGACATGCCCAAAGGGTATGAAGGTACCCGTCAGGTTGCACTGCAGACAGTGCGCCGTGGGCTGTTCGAGCAGGATTCGTTCTTTCACGAGCCCCCGGTGGCGGACCGCAAGAAATGCCTGCCTGCGGTGACTGCAGAAGATGCGTTGAAGGATCTGCCCAGACTCACGGAGCACCTGGAGGGCAAGCTCAAGAAGGGTGCACGCAGGTTCGACACCGTGATGGAGTACCCGGCGGGCAAGCTGAATGCCTATGCAAAGCTGATGCGGACATGGTCCGGCTTCGAAAATCGCATCGGTGTGAAGGATCATGTGATCCGTTTCCTGCCGCGGGACTACGCCATCTTTGAGCGCATGAACCCCGGGGACCAATACCCTGAAGCGCATGCACATGCCGTCCAGCTCTTTGAAGAGCGTATCGAGGCCTTGCGCAAGAAGACGGGCAAGGTGCTTGGCGAGAAGTCTCGCGAGTACCAGGACCTGTGGGCAGCAACGGTACCGCCGTATGACGCGACCAAGTTCCCGAACAAGTGGCGCAAGATGGAGGCGGATGCGCCTGCCCGCACGCTGATGGCGCACCTGGGCAAGGATGGTTACTCGCACATTCACTATGACAGCACCCAGGCGCGGACGATCTCCGTGCGCGAAGCCGCACGCCTGCAGTCGTTCCCTGACGGTTTTGTTCTCTCCGGCTCGATGAATCCTGCCTTCAAGCAGATCGGCAACGCTGTCCCCGCGTTGTTGGCCAAGGCCCTGGCGGATAACATCATGGGTTTGCTGAGGGAGAAAAATGTCGAGAAAACTCGCGCTGAAGAAGCTGAAACCGTCTGACCTGTCTTTTTTCAAGGCCCGCTTCGAGAAAGAGGGAACTGCAAAACAGAAAGCGTTCAATCTGGACGTGAAGGTCATGGAGAGCCCCGCTTTCTATCCGGGGCTCCGTACCTTGCTGGAGCCGCTGCCTAAGAAGGGCACGTTTGTCGAACTGACGCTGCAGGGGCCAGGCCTTGCGCCGATGGAAACGCTGGTCAGGCGGGTGAAGATTGACGCCAAGAACATTCGCCTCAATGGCGAGTATGTTCATGATCCGGAGGGCCAGACGGGGCGTTTTGCGAGCATGATGCCCGATGATTTTGCTGTCATCGAGTTCGTCGGGACCGGCTTGCCAAGCGTCGTGAAGGTAGTGCTTGTATCTTCCGCCAGTGAGCCGGACTCGGGGCTGTACGCTGCTTTCCGGAAGCTTTTGCCGAATGCAGCTGACTCGATGACTCCCCTGACAGAGGAGCTTCTGCGCAGTGCCGTGAATGAAGCTGCTCCAGTCGCTGGACATCCGATTCTGGAGTGGCTGGACGGGGTGCTGCTGGAAGAGGCTGCAGTCGGCAATCCTGAGGCAATCCGTCAACTCAACGCGAGTCGTCCCGGGCGCGGTATCAGTCCTGATGATTTCAAAGAATCGCTTGCTGCAGCTGCGTTGACCGGTGAGCTGGGTGAGAAGTTGATGGACCAGTGGCTGTCCGGAACCCTGCAGGGCGTCACATCACATGAATGGGTTTCGATCACCAATGCAATTGCTCCTTTCGATTTCCGGATCGAGCAGGCTGGATTGACCAGGGAGGCTGATGCAAAAAGCACCTCTGGAAAGTTCGAGACCCCGCTTCATCTGTCAGCTGGCGAGATCCGGTACGCCACCTCTAGCGAGCGCCCCTATGACATCTATCGGCTTTTCGAAGTGAAGGCCGCGGGTGCACGGATGAGGGTGGCCCATGATGTCCGGGAGAAACTGAAGCCGGTACAGGCATTCATTGACGCCTGTCCTGAAGGTGCTCAGGTCGACTCGTTGACTTTCAAGCCTGGCTTCTTTGACTTCGATCCTGCCGTGCATGTGATCGAGGCCGAGGACTGATCCGCATCACAGGGCACCTGAATGGTGGACATCGTCTCTCCGTCAAAGCGTAGCCAGATGATGTCCGGCATCCGTGGCAAGGGCACCAGGCCCGAAATGCGGGTGCGTCAGGTGTTGCATGCAGCCGGGTACAGGTACAGGCTGCACAGGAAGGATCTCCCGGGCAGCCCTGATGTGGTCCTGCCGCGCCTCAGGCTTGCAATCTTCGTGCATGGGTGCTTCTGGCATGGGCATCAGGGCTGCAAGCTGGCAAAGATGCCATCCACCCGTACGGAGTTCTGGACGCAGAAGCTCCAGGGCAACGCCCGGCGGGACATGGCTGCCGTGGCCGGCCTGCAGGCAGATGGATGGCGAGTTCTTGTGGTCTGGGAGTGCTTTCTCCGCCAGACAAAAGATGACAAGGTCCTGGCGGACCGGTTGATCGCAGCAATTGGTTCAACCGATTCATGCATCGAACTGCGTGCCTGATGCTCGTATGGCTTGAGTTGCTATCAAATTGATTGTTTAGATCCTTGCTGCATAAGCACTAGACAGCTGCGACATGATTTAGAGACATATGTCGCAGTGACTTGTCGCAGCCATCCGCCGACCATCGGCGCATGGGTCTCTACAGCCACCTCACCACCGAACAGCTCACGACAGTTATCTGGCCGCCATCGATGCGCGCCTGACCGGCCCCACGCAGGCCAGCCACAGCACCGACGGCGTGGGCGCGCGCTCCGTGCAGTTCAATGCCGACACGACGCAGCTGCGCCGCGCCATTGACGATATCAACGCCGAACTGGCCCAGCGCAGCGGCCAGGCCGTGCGCAAGCCCATCTACCTGGTGTAAGCATGGGCCGCAAGAACCAACTAAGCCGCCAAAGTCGCAGCCGCACGTCGTTTGCGGCGTCGCTGGGCGCAGCGCCATTGAAGGGCGGCGCGGCCATGTCGGCCTACCAGGGCGCATCGCACACCGACCTGGCGCTGAGCGACTGGCAGCCCATGGCGGGCAGCGCCGATGCCGACCTGCTGCCCGAGCTGGGCACGCTGACCAGCCGCGCCCGCGACCTGGCCCGCAATGACGGGCTGATGGCCGGCGGCCTGCAGACCCACCGCGACAACGTGGTGGGTGCAGTGCTGCGCCTGTCGGCCGTGCCCGACTACCGCCTGCTGGGCTGGACGCCCGAGCAGGCCCGCGAGTGGGGCAACAAGGTGGAGGCGCACTTTCGCAGCTGGGCCGACACCACCGATTGCGATGCGGCCCGCACGCTGGATTTGCTGGGCCTGACGGTGCTGGCCCTGGGCGGCGAGATGGTGAACGGCGATGCCGTGGCCATCCCCAAATGGCTGCCCCGGCCCGACAGCCCCTGGGCCACGCGGCTGAGCGTGATCGAGGCCGACCGGCTGGAGACCCCGCCCCACCTGGAGGGCATGGCCCGCATTCGCCGTGGCGTGGAGCTGGACGGAGAGGGCGCGCCCGTGGCCTACCACTTTCGTGCTGCGCACCCTGGCGATGCGCTGTACCTGCGCGGCGACGAGGCGCAGGACCTGAACCGCTGGGAGCGCGTGCCCGCCTTTACCCCCTGGGGCCGCCGCCGCGTGGTGCACCTGCACGCCAAGGAGCGCACAGGCCAGAGCCGGGGCAAGCCCATCGTCAGCGCCGTGATGCGCGAGTTTCACATGGCGGGCAAGTACGCCCAGAACGAGCTGCAGGCCAGCCTGGCCAATTCGCTGGTGGCGGCGTTTCTGGAGTCGGATCTGAGCCAGGAGGCCGCCTCGGCCCTGTTCGGCGATCAGGCACGCGATGTGTGGAAGGAGTCCGTCATGCAGTCGCGCAGCATCGGCAGGCTGCAGGCCGGGGCGGTCATTCCGCTGCCCGTGGGCGCGCGGCTGCAGTCGTTTGCGCCGGGCCGCCCCAATGTGGCCTTCGAGGCCTTCATGCTGGCGGTGGAGAGGCGCATTGCCGCAGGCATGAACCTGCCGTACGAGCTGTTTGCCAAAGACTTCAGCCGCGTGAACTACAGCAGCGCCCGCGCCGCGCTGCTGGAGGCATGGCGCTACTTTCACGGCCGCCGCCGCTGGCTGACCACTACCTGGCTGCGACCTATCTACGAGCTGTGGCTGGAAGAGGCGGTGAACGCGGGCGTGATCGACGCGCCCGGCTTTTACGCCAACCGCTATGCCTATACGCGCTGCCGCTTTGTGTTTGGCGGCAAGGGCTGGGTGGACCCTGTCAAGGAAGTGCAGGCCGCCAAGCTGCGGCTGGAGATTGGCGTCTCCACCCTGGAGCAGGAATGCGCCGAGCAAGGCCTGGACTGGGAAGAGGTGCTGCACCAGCAGCGCCTGGAGGCGGAGTGCCGCCGCGAGCACGGCCTGCCCGAGCCCGGTGCCACCACCTGGATTGCCAATACCGCAGACCACGGCAGCGACAAGGAAGAGGGCGCACCCGCCCGAAAGGATGCGCCATGAACCGCCAAATTAACCGCCAGATGAGCCGACCCTATCCGCACCTGGCCGACCGCCTGTTCAACACCCCGCTGCTGCTGCACCCGCAAAAGCTGGACGCCATCATCGCCGGCCTGGGCCAGCGCCTGCTGGGCACCGAGGGCTTGCAGATCGATGCAGCCGCCATCAGCCCCCGCGCGGCTTTGCCCGCAGAGATGTTCACCACCCGCAAGGGCGAGCGCACCGAACGCGGCTACCGCGTGAACGAGGGCGTGGCCGTCATCAGCGCCATGGGCGCCCTGGTGCACCGCACCCGGCTGGAGGCCGACAGCAGCCTGCTGATTGGCTACAACGACCTGGCCGCCGACCTGGAAGACGCCCTGGCCCAGCCCGAGGTGCACGCCATTGCCCTGGTGCTGGACAGCCCGGGCGGCGAGGTGTCGGGCGCCTTCGAGCTGGCAGACCGCATCTACGCCGCGCGCGGGCGCAAGCCCATCGTGGCCGTGGCCGACGGCATGGCGGCCAGTGCTGCCTATCTGGCCGCCAGCGCGGCAGACGAGGTGGTGCTGACCACGACTTCTTACGTGGGCTCCATCGGCGTGGTGATGCGCCATGTGGACTACAGCCGCGCGCTGGCCAATGAGGGCATCAACGTCAGCCACATCTTTGCCGGCGAGCACAAGGTGGACGGCAACCCCTACCAGCCCCTGCCCACCTCGGTGCGCGAGCACCTGCAGGCAGACATCGAGGGCCTGTACCAGATGTTTGTGCAGGCCGTGGCCAGGCACCGGGGCATGGAAGTGCAGACCGTGCGCGACACGCGCGCCGCCGTGTACCGGGGTGTGGCCGGTGTGGCTGCACGTCTGGCCGACCGCATTGGCACGGCAGATGCCGTGATTGCCGACCTGTCTGCGCGCCGCGCTCGTAGTTACCCCGCAGGGGCGGGAATGTCAATTCAACTTCAAGGAGCTTCTATGGGCGACCCCCAAACCATCCAACCGGCGGCGGCTGCGCCTGCCGAACCTTCCACGGCAACGGTTGCGGCCCCCGCTGCTGCGTCGGCTGCTGCGCCTGCGGCATCTGCTGCTGCGGCTGCCCCGCAAGGCCTGGAGCAAGCCCGCGCCGAAGGCGCACAGGCCGAGCGTGCCCGCGTCAGCGCCATCCTGGGCCATGCCAATGCCGCAGCCAACCCCACCCTGGCGCAGACCTGCATTGCTGGCGGCCTGACGGCAGAGCAGGCCCAGGGCGTGCTGGATGCCGCACCGGCGGCTGCCGTGGCCGCTTTGGCGCCCGCAGCCACCAACCAGTTTGCGCAGGCCATGGTGGCGCTGGGCAACCCCAATGTCTCGGGCGTCGAGGCGGCCAGCCCCGACGGCTCTGCACAGGCGGCCACCCAGGCCGCAGCCGGCTGGGGCAAGGCCTTTGGCACCGCACCGTAACCCAACCCCCACCCATAGGAGCACACACCATGCAAGTGCAAGAACTCGGCCCCGGCACGGCCTGCTATCTGGTCAGCGAGGCCAACGGCGCCCGCTCGCGCGAAGTGGTCACTATCGCGCAGGGGAAGAACCTGCTGCCCGGCGCTGTGCTGGGCAAGGTCACTGCCACCGGCAAATACGTAGCCGTAGACCCCGCCAATGGCAGCGGCGAAGGCGGCACGCCCGACGGCAGCCAAACCGCCGTGGCCGTGCTGTTTGCCGCAGTGGACACCACCGCCGCTGAAAAGCCCGGCGTGATTACCGCCCGCGACGCCGAAGTGGCCGCCCATGCGCTGGCCTGGCCCGCAGGCACGACCGAACCCCAGAAAACCGCTGCCCTGGCCCAACTGGCCGCCGTGGGCATTGTTGCGCGCTAAGGCGCGCAGAAAGAACAAGGCACAACACATGGCTGATCTGAACGTCTTCAACCACGGCGCATTCAATATGACGTCGCTCTCCACTGCCATTCAGCAAGCGCCCTATGCGCCGCAGCTGCTGGGGCAACTGGGCATCTTCACACCTGACCGCGTGCGCACCACCACCATTGCCGTGGAGCAAAAGGGCGGCGTGCTGTCGCTGATCCCCACAAGCGAGCGCGGTGCTCCTCTTGAAGAAGGCAAGGGCGAAAAGCGTGACATCCGTCATTTCACCACCACGCGCATTGCACGCGGCAAGACGCTGTATGCGGCCGAGGTGCAGAACATTCGCGCCTTTGGCAGCACCAGCGAGATGCAGGCCGTGCAGAACGAGGTGGCCGAGATCATGAACGGCAAGACCGGCCTGCGTGCTGCTGTTGAACTGACGCATGAGCACATGCGCCTGGGCGCAGTGCAGGGCAAGGTGATGGATGCGGACGGAAGCCAGTTGTATGACTGGTTTGAGCAGTTCGGCATTGCCCGCCCCGCAACCCTCAACTTTGACTTTGCGACTGCAACCGCCGATGAAGGCAGGGTGCGCGTGAAGTGCAATGAGGTCATCCGCGCCATGATGCGCGGTAGCCACGGTGCCTGGCTGCCCGGCCAGACCTATGCGGTGGGCCTGTGCGGCGACAACTTCTTTGACGACCTGACCAGTAATGCCGAAACCCGCAGCACCTACCTGAACCAGCAGGAAGCGACTGACCTGCGCAACGAGGTGGGGCAGGCGTTTGGCAGTTTCCGCTACGGCAACATCCTGTTCATCAACTACCGAGGCACGGACGACAAGAGCACCGTGGCCGTCCACAACGACGAATGCCAATTCTTTCCAGTGGGCGCGCCCGATGCCTTCAAGGCTGGCTTCTCGCCGGCGGAGTTTCTGCCTTTCGTCAACACGCCCGGCCAGGACGTATACGCCATGGTGGTGCCCGATCTGGCGCGCCAGGCCTATGTGCGCCCCGAGGTGTACAGCTATCCGCTGTTCATGTGCACCCGCCCCGGCATGCTGCAGCGTGCCAAGCGCAAGGCTTGAGCATGCTGGCAAGTACTGAACCTTTTGCGCAGGTGGATGCGCTGATCAACCTGGGCGTGAGCCAGCTGCTGGCCAACGCCACGGCCAGCTGGCAGGGCGGCAAGCCCTTTGGCGTTGTGTTCAACCGCACGCCGCTGGAAGGCTTTCTGACCGATGCCGCCACCGCCGAGCGCCACACCGTGGCAATGCCCGTTGCCGATGCCCCCGGCATTGCCGAGGGCAGCACCGGCCTGCTAGTGGGCGGCCAACCCTGCCAGGTCACCGGGCCGGTGGTGCAGGACGCCAGCGGCTGGGCCGTGTTCCCCATCGTCTTTCTGAACTGACCGCCATGTTGTTGCTTGAACAAGTCATCAAGTCGCGCCTGGCAGGGCGCAGTGCGCTGGCCGCCTGGCAGGTGCGCGGTGCTTCTGAGCTGTGCGACCGCACGCAGGTGCCGGCCGTTGAGGTGCGCATGTCTGGCGCAGGCCTGGGCGACGTGTCGCGCGAGGCCGCCCAGCTGGAGCCGCGCTGGTCTTGCGTGCTGGTTGCCAAGCGCAGCGCCACCGCTGCCGCCGAGCTGGATGCGGCCATGGAGGAGGTGGTGGGCTGCCTGCATGGCTGGCGGCCTGCGGTGCCGGGTGGCCGGGCCTGGTCCGAGCTGCGCGCCGCCGGCGTGCGCGAGGCCGAGTTTGTGGATGCCGGCCTGGTCGGCTACGCGGTGGAGTTCACCACCGTGTCTGTTTTCGAGTCGCTGGACGCCTGAGGCCGGCGCCGTTCAATCTTTCAAAGGAGCTAGCCATGGCTGCATTGCCCCGCGTCAAAAAGGAATACCAGATTCCGCGTGGACGCCTTGTTTTCTATCCATTCGATGCGGCGGGCCGCCTGCTGGGCGGTCGGCAGTTCGGCAACTGCCCGGCCTTCTCTTTGAGCGTGGAGGGCGACAAGGCCCCACATTACAGCTCGCAGGGCGGCCTGCGCGAGAAGGACGAAGAAGTCCTGATCGAGATCACCCGCAAGGCGGCCATCACCACCGACAACATCAGCGGCAGCAATCTGCGCATGTTTCTGTCCGGCACGGCACAGACCCACACGCAGGCCACGGCCACAGTGACGGACGAGGCGCACACGGTGGAGCCGGGCGGCATCTACCGCCTGGGCGTGACCCCAGCGGCCCCCACGGGTGCACGCAAGCTGAGTGCCGTCACCGTCAAAAGCAAGGACGGCACCACGACCTTTGCAGCGGGCACCGACTACACCGTGGACGCCGACCTGGGCCTGCTTCAGATCGCGGAGGGCGGCGAGATCGATGCGGCCACCGAGGTGCTGGTGGGCTACACGGCAGCCGAGACCAGCTGGGAGCGCATCAAGTCCGGCAACGGCGCGGATCTCAAGGGCGCGTTGCAGCTGATTGCCGACAACGCCCACGGCACCAACCGTGACTGGTGGTTCCCCAGCGTAGCGCTGTCGCCCACGGGCGAGCTGCCGCTGATTCAGGACGGCACGGACTACAGCCAGTTCGGCTTCGATGTGGAAGTGCTCAAGCCCGACAACGGCGAAGCCGTCTATGTGGACGGCCGTGCAGCGCTGATTCCTTAACCCATCTCCATCCAGACCTCCCGGCTTGCCGGGGCGGTTTGCACTACGGCCAGCCAGCGCCGGCTGCAGCGCAAACCGAAGCAACCACTTTCATTCAAGCACCCACGCCATGGCCTTCAAGCCCATTCAGATTGTGATCAACGCCAAGGACGATGCGTCTGCGGTGCTGAGCCGCCTTGGGCGCAATGTGAAGCTGCTGGGCGCTACGATTGCCGGCTACTTCGGCATCAAGGCGTTTGCGGGCGTGGTGCAGAGCGCGGCAGACTTTGAAGCGGCCATGAGCCGGGTCAAGGCTGCCACCGAAGGCTCGGCCGCAGAAATGGCCGCGCTGACAAAGGCCGCGCAGGCTGCGGGCAGCAATACCAAGTACACCTCAGTGCAGGCGGCTGGTGCGCTGGAGAACCTGGCCAAGGCAGGCCTGAGTGCGGGCGACTCCGTCAAGGCGCTGCCTGCCGTGCTGGCCCTGGCCCAGGCTGGCGATATCGAGCTGGGCAAGTCCAGCGAGTACGTGACCAAGGCCGTGATGGGCATGGGCTTGGCCTTTGAGGATGCCGGCCGTGTGGCCGATGTGCTGGCCAAGGGCGCCAACGCCACCAACACCAGCGTGGAAGGGCTGGCCCAGGCGCTGAGCTATGCAGCGCCCGTTGCCAACTCCCTTGGCGTGAGCCTGGAGAGCACGATCGCCATCATCGGCAAGTTTGCTGACGCAGGCATTGACGCCAGCCGCGCGGGTACGGCGCTGAACTCCGTCATGAGTCAGTTTGCCGATCCGACCAGCAAGTTCCGCAAGGAGCTGGGCGCAGCCGGCATTGTCACCACCAACTTTGAGGAAGCCTTGCACCAGCTGGCCGCCAAGGGCAAGGACGGTGAGAAAGCCATCAATGCCGTGGGCCTGGAGTCTGGCCCTGCGCTGCGCGCCTTGCTCAATCAGGGCATGGGTGCTCTGGATGAGCTGACGGGCAAGCTGCGGGAGGCGGGCGGCAGCGCCGAGGCCACGGCCAGGACCATGGCCGACAACCTCAACGGCTCCCTCAAAGGCCTGGGCAGCATGTGGGAGACGGTGACCCAGGTGCTGGGAAAGCCCGTGTTGCCGGCGGTGCGCAAAGGCGTGGACGAGCTGACCGGCGCGCTTCGCAAGGCTGTCGACAACGGCTTGGTTGAGCGCTTTGGTCAGACCCTGGCCACGGCCTTTGAGAACGGCCTCAAGTTCTTCCGCGCGTTTGCAGCCAACGTCAACTTCGACGCTGTGGTGCTGCGCCTGCAGGTCTTTGCCAGCGAGACGGGCGAGACGCTGCAACGCATCGGCCAGTACGCCACCAACGCTGGCAATACGGTGCAGCTCGCCTGGGGCGTGATGACGGCGGGCGTCAACGGCGTGCTGACTGCTATCTACGGGCTGGGCGCGGCGTTTGCACAGATCGCCTCGAAGGTGATGGAAGGCGTGGCCCAGCTGCGCAGCGGCCTGGCATCCGTCACCTTTGGCGGCCTGAGCGAGAGCTTTCGCCTGGCGGCTGCTGATGCCGAGGAGATGGCGGGCGCTTTTGCGGCGTCTGCCGATGCCCTCAAGGCCAAGGCTGCGGAGTCCCTGCAGGGCATGGCCGATGGAGCCCAGACAGCGCGTGATGCCTGGGATGGGTTGACGGGCGCAGTGGAGGCGGCGGGCAATGTTGCCGCAGCTGCGGCTCCCTCCATCGAGACGGTAGCCGCTGGCATAGAGGCCACGGGCAAGGCAGCCGCTAAAGCGGCCAAGGAGGCTGCAGCCAAGGCTGAGGCCGACCGCATTGCGGCCGAGAACCTGAAGCAGCTCAAGGCCGAATATCAGCAGCTGATTTCCAGCGGCAATCTGGATGCAGCCGGGCGCAAGCTGCAGGAAATTGCCAAGGCCCAGCGCGCAGCAGCCAGCACGGCCCAGGATGCGGCGCAGTCCACTGCGCTGCTGGAGCAGGCCTACAAAGACCTGGGCATGACCACCAACGAGGATCTGCAGCGCATGGCCAAGCAGGCGCGGGCTGCGTTTGATCAGTTGGAAAAGGACGGCAAGCAGCCGCCCCTGCGCATTGCTGAGGCCTGGAAAGCCATGGCCGACAAGGTGATTGCGGCCAATGGTGGTATCGCGCCTGAGTGGCTCAAGACCCAGGCCGCCGTCAAAGGTTACGAAGTAGCGGTGGACGATGCGGGCAAGGCCGTGCTCAACACCGACCGGGCCACGGCCAGGGCCGTCAGCAGCATGGTCAACGGCATGGGCCGGGTGCGCGATGCAGCCGACGGCGTGCAGGAGAGCATGCGCGGCATCGAGCATGCATCCGGCCGCGCCGCCCACGCCGCGCGTGCGTGGGAGCAGGGCGGCCCGCGAAACTTTGTCGAGGAGCGCAATGCAGGCGTGCAAGGTTCGCAAGGGATCATGCACCAGAACACCGGGCCGCTGAGCCTAGTGCCGCAGTTCCAGACCCGCCAGGAGCTGGATGCCTGGTGGAAGCAATGGCAGAACCAGTATGCGCAGGACAACCCTTTCTCGGTCAAGAGCAGCGGCGCACTGGGCAACTATCAATATGACCTGACCCAGTTTGCGGTCACGCAGGCGGGCAGGGCAATCGACCTGCAGCAGGCCGCCGCCAATGCCCGTCCCAAGCAGGAGGCCGAGCGCAAGGCGAGTGTTCCCAGCTCAGTGCCTCAGGCGCCGGCGCCTGCTGCTGCCCCTGCCGCAGCAGCACCCCAATCCGTCATCACCCACAGGCACGAGGTCGTGATTGGCGGTCGTCAATACAACGTGGGCACGGATGCGGCGGGCAGCTCGGAGATGCAGCAGCTGATGGCCGCGCTGGAGCGGGATGCCAATTTGTCTGGGGGTGTGCACTGATGGCGGGTCATTTTCTCGCGGGCATCGAGCTGCCGCGCGGCATGTTGTGGGTGGACGAATTCAACTGGTCTGCCGTGCAGAAGACGGTCGAGCGCGGCATCACCGGCGCCCAGATCATCGACGCCGCATCGCGTATCGAAGGACGCCCCATCACCTTGCAGGCCGTTGAAGACCAGGGCTGGATTCGTCGCGCAACGCTGCTGACCGTGCAGGCCATGGCCGATGTGCCAGACGCGCAGTACCCGCTGAAGCTGGCTGATGGCCGTGAGTTCACCGTGCAGTTTGCTGCAGACGACCCGATTGCCGCCACGCCCATCTCCCGGCCTGAGCTGCCTGCCGCAACCCATCCCTATGTCGCCACGCTGCGGCTGATCACTGTTTAAGCGAGAAAAACAATGCCCATTTTGCAAGGCGATATCCAGCTGCGAGCCAGCCGCGTCATGGACGATGTACCTGAGGGCGGCGGCGGGCCGTCCAACGTCGTGATCGCGTCCGGGCAAGAAAACGCCGTGATGCCCGACATTTCCGAGATGGATCGGGCCACGGGCCGCGCCAACCTGCGTCAGGTGCATGTGGGCGTGGACACCCAAGACCGCGACACCTACCAGGGCAGCAATGTCATTGTGGCCAAGCCCCCCGAGGACCCCAATGTCTCCATCACCCTGTTTTCCACGGGCGGGGTTTATGACACCCGCGCCCAGGCACAGGCCCGGCTGGAGGCCTACTTGAACAAGGGGGCTGAATGGGCAGGCTATCTCTATGAGAACCACATCAAGGGCCAGCGCGTCATTCAGATCTTCCAGCGCCCCGGCACCGAGCTGCCCGCCGTGGGCAAGACACTGGTGCTGGTGGGCAATGAAGGCCTGGCCAACGAGCAGGAGCAATATGTCCGCGCCATTCGCGTGACGAGCCTGGAGCGCACTTTCACCTATGACGCGGACAAGGACTACAAGGCCTTGGTGGTGACCATGGAGCTGTCCGACGCCTTGCGCTTTGACTTCACCGGATCTCCTGCCAGCCGCCAGTTCACACGCCAGGGCAATAGCGCCCATCTGCGCGATACCGTGGTGGCCGACGCGGGCAGTTATGTGGGCGTCACGCCCCTGCAGAAGGCTGCAGCCCTGGGCGACTTCACCATCATTGCCCAGACGATCATGACCCAGATCGTGCCTTCGGCGCAGAGCGAGACGCCGATTCCTGCAGCCATTCCGTATGCGGCGGCGGGCTTCCCTGTCTCTGCTG